>NZ_QYUN01000002.1:3600000-3922994 GCF_003590875.1 Noviherbaspirillum cavernae | reverse complement strand
CATGGCGCCGGAACGCAATCTGCTGGGCAGCGTCTTGAAAGGCAGAACACTTGGCATCTGGGGCTACGGCAAGATCGGCCGCCTGGTGGCCGGCTACGGCAAGGCGTTCGGAATGGATGTGCTGATCTGGGGGCGCGATGCCAGTCGCGCGCAGGCAGTCCACGACGGTTACCGGCGGCACACTCAAAAGACGACTTTTTCGCCGAATCCGATGTCATTTCCATGCATCTTCGTCTGAACGATGAAGCGCGCGGCATCGTGGGCGTACCCGATCTGGTGCGGATGAAGCCGACCGCGCTGTTCGTCAACACCAGCCGCGCCGAACTGGTGGCCGACGGCGCGCTGCTGACAGCCTTGCGCCAAGGCCGTCCCGGCCAGGCGGCGCTTGACGTGTTCGAGACCGAGCCCTTGCCGGTGGATTCGCCTTTTGCTGCGCATGGAGAATGTGCTGGCGACGCCGCATCTGGGTTACGTGGAAAGGAACAGTTATGAATTGTATTTTCGCGCCGCCTTCCAGAATATCGTCGATTTTGCGAACGGCACGCCGAAAACATCTTGAATTTGGCAGCTCTGCGCCTGTAACCCGAATCGACGCATAAAACCTGAAACTCACAAGAGATATCCCATATTTTGTGGATTGACATTATTGCAATGCAGTCTATACAGTGCGCGGCGCGCCGGCACTAGGATTGTCGAATGATCATGTCCGATGAAGCCTGTTTCCCATGGACGCTTTTCCTTCAGGACTGTGCCCGGAATGCCGGCGGCTTATCCACATACAAAATGAATACTCAAGGGAGTCTCATGCAACAACAAAACAGCATCTGGTGCGTCATGCCTTGATCGTGGCTGCAATCACGGCTCTGACCGCCTGTGGCGGAGGCGGTGGTTCGGCCGACAGCGGTACTCCGGCCACGAAAGCGCCGGTTGTCACGCTCGTGAGGGGCACTGCCGCATCCGGTGCGCCATTTGCAGGTGCCACAGTGACGCTAACCGATGTCAATGGCACGCAAAAGACGACGACCGCCGGTGCTGATGGCGGCTACTCAATCGATGTCAAGGGCATGACGGCCCCCTTCGTCGTGACCGCAACCGGGACGACGGGCGGAATTACTGCAACTTATGTCGCGGTGCTGGCCGACACCGTCAGCGATGGCGAAACAAAGACGGTCAACGTCACGCCGTTGACAACAGCGATTGCCGCATTGCTTTCGGATGCCAACAATCCGCTGGACATGACGGATCTCGCAAAGCTGAAGGCGAAAGCGACGCCCGCCGAAGTCAAGAAGGTGGTGGACGCGCTCAAGAGCGTGCTGGCGAACGTCGTCACGGCAAGCGGTGCCGATGCCGCTACCTTCGATCCCGTCAAGAGCGCATTCAAGGCGGATAGAACCGGCCTTGACGCCGTGCTGGATACGATCAAGGTCGCGATCACAAGCGATGGCGTGGTGCTGGTGAATGCATTTGCGCCGATTGCCGAAAACCAGGCGGATCCGACTGCGGCACCGGCTCCATCGGTTGTTTTGACCAGAGGCAATGTCGCCACTCCGCCCGGCGCCCTCGTGGCGCCCACGATTGCGCCGTCGACGGTGGTGATCAACAGGTTGCAGGAGCAGCTGAATGCATGCTTTGCGTTGGCGGCGGGACAATCGCGTTACCAAAACCGGCCCCATCGTGACGGATCTGAAGGGGGCGTGCGAGGTTGTCGACGGCTTTGACCGGGCTCTTTACAAATACAACGGCTATACCTTGTTCCAATGGTATGGAGGGCTGCTGTCGGATCCGGCAATGGATGGTGCCATATTCGGCGCTCCGGAAATCCTCACGCTGGTGAAAACTGCGGCAGGTGCAGAGCAAGCCATCATCCGTCTGCCATACAAGCGTGCTGACGGCAGCACCGGCCATGTGATGGACATGGCGCAGAAGATCAGTCCGGCAACGGCAACAGACAGCGGCTGGAGAATCATCGGCAATCAGCTCGATTACGATGTCGCCGTGGAAGCGCGTTTCAGCCGCGGCAACAATCCTGCCAACAATGGCAAGATCGCCTATCAGAGCGGATTGCGGCTGCAATTCAATGCCATAGGGCTGGCGTTCGATGTCCACCAGGTCAAGGTCACGGGACCGGGCCTGCCGGCAGCCGGTGTGGTGCTGGCCAGATCCTCATCGTGCGGTACCGCCAACTACTTTGCGGTGGCCAACAAGACCGGCGACCTCAGTGTCACAGCCACGTCAAATGTGTCCACATCATTGCACTCAGCGGGGCATTTGCCGATGGCTCGTCATATACGTGGTCGTCCTCGAGTCCCAACTTCGCTTCGGCACCGGTGACGGATTTCTCCGCATTCAAACCGTTCGGACGTTACAAGTTCGAGGTGTATCGTTCGGCGAGCGACAAGAAAGCCGAGTTTTATACGCGCAGCATTGCCGCGCCGATCGCCGCAAGTTATGGACCCTCCCTGCATTGGCCGGAGCTGGGTGACAGCGCCAAGGCATATCTTGATCCTGCCAATGCAAAGGCTGCGGTATTGGTGTCGGCCACCATCGACTGGAGCCGTGGCGCATTGGCACCGCATGTGGACAATGTGCTGATGACGGGCAGGTCGTCAGCCGCACTGATCAATGTGACGACAAGCGCCTTCAAGCAATCCGCCACGTCGGCAACGATCAATGCAAACATCGTCGGCACGTCCACCGGCGCGTCATGCGCAAGTGCATTCGTGCCAGCGTTGAGCACAGCAGGAAATTATCGCGAAATAGCCTTGCGCGGCCTCAACGCTTCCGGCATACGCCAGTACGCCAGTTGGTCGAGGACGAACAACTAAGTCGAACGATTGACTGGTTACATGAAAAAGCCCCGCGGTTCCGACCGTGGGGCTTTTTCTTTCGCCGGATCGCTTTTCAATATGTCTTGTACGGCAAAAACTTCCCTGACAACACCACATTCACCCGATCCCCTTTCGGGTCCGGCGAGCGCGTGATATCCATCGAAAAATCGATCGCGCTCATGATGCCATCGCCGAATTCCTCGTGGATCAGTTCCTTGATCGTCGTGCCGTAGACGCTGACGATTTCGTACCAGCGGTAGATCAGCGGATCGGTCGGCACGGCGCCGGGCAGCGAGCCCTTGTACGGCACGATCTGCAGCCAGGCGGCTTCCTCGTCCGTGAGGTCGAACAGGCCTTGCGCCACTTCCGCCTGCGCCTTGCTGAAGGTCATCTGGCCGAGGCAGGCCGCGGTCGTCCATTCCTTGCTGTGGCCCAGCTTGTCGGCAATGGCGCTCCATTTCAGGCCTTTTCTCACCTTGGCGTCGAGGATTTTCGCGGTGACGGTTGGGCGGTCCATGTATTTTCTCCTTGTCGTGTGCGTGGATGAGTGCATGCGGTGAAGTCGCAACGTTTTGTGCTTGAGCAAGAGACATGCCGCCGCACATTGGCGCATCAGGCGGTCTTCGTTCGACCGGATCGCACCAATTGCAAACGCATGTGCACATGGATGGTGGCGTCGTGCGGCGCGGGCGTTGGTTTCGCACAAGCGTTGTGCGCGGTCGAAGCGGGCCGGCATGCGCATTTGCCGCGCCTGCCCGGTTAGCAAGCCTGCCAACCTTTGGTTACACTGAGTGACTATTCTTCGGGAGTCGTCATGCAAGTCCGGCTGTGGTCTCTGACCCTGGGCAATTTTGCGATCGGCACCGGCGCGATGATCGTGCCCGGCATGCTCAATGAACTCAGCGCCGATCTTGCAGTCACGCCGGCGCAGATCGGCATGCTGATTTCCGCGTTCGCGGCGACCGTGTGCCTCGGCGGACCGTTCCTGGCGAGCTGGACCAGTGCCATCGAGCGCCGCAGGCTGCTGGCCGGAGCGCTCGTTTTGTATGCGCTCATGCATCTGCTGGCCGCGTTCGCCCCCGGCTACGGCAGCCTGCTCGCGGTGCGCATGGTGACCGCCGTGGGCGCTGCCTTGTTCACCGCGCAGGCGGCGGCCACGGTCGGCCTGATGGTGCCGCCCGAGGCGCGTGGCAAGGCGATCGGGATGGTCTTCCTCGGCTGGTCGATTGCGGCAGTGGTCGGCACGCCGATCGGCGCGTATCTCGGCGCGCACATCGGCTGGCGTCCGACGCTGGGGCTGGTCGGACTGGTGTCGGCGCTGTTCGCGGCGGCGGTGTGGAGGCAGATTCCGGCCGGACTGTTCGTCGCGCCGATCGATCGCGCGGCCTGGAAAGCCGTGTTCGCCGATACGCCCCTGCTGCTGGCGGTGTCGGTCACCGCGCTCCAGGCGATCGGCCTGTTCATCGTCTTTTCCTACATGGCGCTGGTGCTGAAGGACTTCATCGGCGCCACGCCGACCGCCATCAGCCTGCTGTTCCTGTGCTTCGGCATCACCGGCGTCATCGGCAATGTCATCGCGGCGCGCGTGATGGATCGCGTCGGCCCGGTGCGGGTCGGCATGGTCGCGATGGGCTGCATGCTGGCGGCGCTCGCGGCGTGGCCGCTGGCCAGGGGCTCGCTGCCGATGACGATCGTGCTGACCCTGATCTGGGGCCTGGGATGCTTCGCGATCAATGGTTCGCAGCAGGTGCGGCTGATCATGATGGCACCGCAACTCGCGGCGGCCTCGGTCGCGCTGAATTCGTCCGCCATCTACATGGGGCAGGCGCTGGGCGCACTCCTCGGCGGCGTGATCGTGACGTCGCTGGGCACGGTTGCATTGTCGTATTTCGGTACCGTGCCGATGGCGCTGGCGATGGCCGTGTCTCTGTACGCGGCGAACATGTCGGAGCGGCGCGCGACGCTGGCGGCATCATGCGAGTCCTGAGCGTCGATGTCGCGTCGTCGGCGTCTTGTTGATCGTGCAATCGGGCGCATTGCAGCGCGACCGGCATTCCCAGGCTCAGCGCGCGATGTCGGAAGGGGTGCCAGCGGGAATTGTTCTGAAACTTGATTGGACCAGTGCATGTCCGCCGGTCCACAGGCGGGCCCAGCCCGGCGGCCAAGGCAGCGGCGGTCCCGCGTAGGCCGGCACGCCGCGCCGCACGGCGATCACCGGCAGGCTGTCGGGCACCGGGCCGTCGCGATAGTCCCAGCCGAGGGTAAAGGCGTAATTCGGCAACAGCGCTTCGCATACGGCGTCAAACCATGCGGTGTGATCCTCGTCACGGCGCAACGCCTGCGCCAGGCCGTGCGGGTCGAATTGCGCCAGCGCCTTCACCAGTTCCGGCGCGGTCGCGCCCGGCGCGTCCCCCCACCCCATGATCGGATTGAAGTTGTAATCTGCGCCCGAGCCGTACCAGCCTTCGCGCCATGCCCGATCCAGCCAGTTGCGCTGGCCGGTAACAGGTGCCAGCGCCAGTGCAAGCCGGACGGCTTCGGCCAGCTGTACAGATAGAGGCGCTGGTAGCCGCGCGCGGTGCATCGCCGCCACGCCATGCGACCACGTCGCATGCAGTCGCATGCATGGCGAGCGATGCTGCGATCCGCCCCCCGCCGCTGCACGCTGATGCGATGGTGCGCGAGCTGCACCGCGCCGGCTACCAGCGCCTCTATCTGTACAGCTGGCCGAAGCCGTCCGGCTGCACTGGCGCTGGCACCTGTTTACCGGCCAGCGCAACTGGCTGGATCGGGCATGGCGCGAAGGCTGGTACGGCTCGGGCGCAGATTACAACTTCAATCCGATCATGGGGTGGGGGGACGCGCCGGGCGCGACCGCGCCGGAACTGGTGAAGGCGCTGGCGCAATTCGACCCGCACGGCCTGGCGCAGGCGTTGCGCCGTGACGAGGATCACACCGCATGGTTTGACGCCGTATGCGAAGCGCTGTTGCCGAATTACGCCTTTACCCTCGGCTGGGACTATCGCGACGGCCCGGTGCCCGACAGCCTGCCGGTGATCGCCGTGCGGCGCGGCGTGCCGGCCTACGCGGGACCGCCGCTGCCTTGGCCGCCGGGCTGGGCCCGCCTGTGGACCGGCGGACATGCACTGGTCCAATCAAGTTTCAGAACAATTCCCGCTGGCACCCCTTCCGACATCGCGCGCTGAGCCTGGGAATGCCGGTCGCGCTGCAATGCGCCCGATTGCACGATCAACAAGACGCCGACGACGCGACATCGACGCTCAGGACTCGCATGATGCCGCCAGCGTCGCGCGCCGCTCCGACATGTTCGCCGCGTACAGAGACACGGCCATCGCCAGCGCCATCGGCACGGTACCGAAATACGACAATGCAACCGTGCCCAGCGACGTCACGATCACGCCGCCGAGGAGTGCGCCCAGCGCCTGCCCCATGTAGATGGCGGACGAATTCAGCGCGACCGAGGCCGCCGCGAGTTGCGGTGCCATCATGATCAGCCGCACCTGCTGCGAACCATTGATCGCGAAGCATCCCAGGCCCCAGATCAGGGTCAGCACGATCGTCATCGGCAGCGAGCCCCTGGCCAGCGGCCACGCCGCGAGCGCCGCCAGCATGCAGCCCATCGCGACCATGCCGACCCGCACCGGGCCGACGCGATCCATCACGCGCGCCGCGATGACATTGCCGATGACGCCGGTGATGCCGAAGCACAGGAACAGCAGGCTGATGGCGGTCGGCGTGGCGCCGATGAAGTCCTTCAGCACCAGCGCCATGTAGGAAAAGACGATGAACAGGCCGATCGCCTGGAGCGCGGTGACCGACACCGCCAGCAGCAGGGGCGTATCGGCGAACACGGCTTTCCAGGCCGCGCGATCGATCGGCGCGACGAACAGTCCGGCCGGAATCTGCCTCCACACCGCCGCCGCGAACAGCGCCGACACCAGTCCGACCAGCCCCAGCGTCGGACGCCAGCCGATGTGCGCGCCGAGATACGCGCCGATCGGCGTGCCGACCACTGCCGCAATCGACCAGCCGAGGAAGACCATCCCGATCGCCTTGCCACGCGCCTCGGGCGGCACCATCAGGCCGACCGTGGCCGCCGCCTGCGCGGTGAACAAGGCAGCGCCCACGGCGGTCACCATGCGCACCGCGAGCAGGCTGCCGTAGCCGGGGGCGAACGCGGCCAGCAGATGCATGAGCGCATACAAAACGAGCGCTCCGGCCAGCAGCCTGCGGCGCTCGATGGCACTGGTCCAGCTCGCCAGGAACGGTCCGCCGAGGCACACGGTCGCCGCGAACGCGGAAATCAGCATGCCGATCTGCGCCGGCGTGACTGCAAGATCGGCGCTGAGTTCATTGAGCATGCCGGGCACGATCATCGCGCCGGTGCCGATCGCAAAATTGCCCAGGGTCAGAGACCACAGCCGGACTTGCATGACGACTCCCGAAGAATAGTCACTCAGTGTAACCAAAGGTTGGCAGGCTTGCTAACCGGGCAGGCGCGGCAAATGCGCATGCCGGCCCGCTTCGACCGCGCACAACGCTTGTGCGAAACCAACGCCCGCGCCGCACGACGCCACCATCCATGTGCACATGCGTTTGCAATTGGTGCGATCCGGTCGAACGAAGACCGCCTGATGCGCCAATGTGCGGCGGCATGTCTCTTGCTCAAGCACAAAACGTTGCGACTTCACCGCATGCACTCATCCACGCACACGACAAGGAGAAAATACATGGACCGCCCAACCGTCACCGCGAAAATCCTCGACGCCAAGGTGAGAAAAGGCCTGAAATGGAGCGCCATTGCCGACAAGCTGGGCCACAGCAAGGAATGGACGACCGCGGCCTGCCTCGGCCAGATGACCTTCAGCAAGGCGCAGGCGGAAGTGGCGCAAGGCCTGTTCGACCTCACGGACGAGGAAGCCGCCTGGCTGCAGATCGTGCCGTACAAGGGCTCGCTGCCCGGCGCCGTGCCGACCGATCCGCTGATCTACCGCTGGTACGAAATCGTCAGCGTCTACGGCACGACGATCAAGGAACTGATCCACGAGGAATTCGGCGATGGCATCATGAGCGCGATCGATTTTTCGATGGATATCACGCGCTCGCCGGACCCGAAAGGGGATCGGGTGAATGTGGTGTTGTCAGGGAAGTTTTTGCCGTACAAGACATATTGAAAGCGATCCGGCGAAAGAAAAAGCCCCACGGTCGGAACCGCGGGGCTTTTTCATGTAACCAGTCAATCGTTCGACTTAGTTGTTCGTCCTCGACCAACTGGCGTACTGGCGTATGCCGGAAGCGTTGAGGCGCGCAAGGCTATTTCGCGATAATTTCCTGCTGTGCTCAACGCTGGCACGAATGCACTTGCGCATGACGCGCCGGTGGACGTGCCGACGATGTTTGCATTGATCGTTGCCGACGTGGCGGATTGCTTGAAGGCGCTTGTCGTCACATTGATCAGTGCGGCTGACGACCTGCCCGTCATCAGCACATTGTCCACATGCGGTGCCAATGCGCCACGGCTCCAGTCGATGGTGGCCGACACCAATACCGCAGCCTTTGCATTGGCAGGATCAAGATATGCCTTGGCGCTGTCACCCAGCTCCGGCCATGCAGGGAGGGTCCATAACTTGCGGCGATCGGCGCGGCAATGCTGCGCGTATAAAACTCGGCTTTCTTGTCGCTCGCCGAACGATACACCTCGAACTTGTAACGTCCGAACGGTTTGAATGCGGAGAAATCCGTCACCGGTGCCGAAGCGAAGTTGGGACTCGAGGACGACCACGTATATGACGAGCCATCGGCAAATGCCCCGCTGAGTGCAAATGATGTGGACACATTTGACGTGGCTGTGACACTGAGGTCGCCGGTCTTGTTGGCCACCGCAAAGTAGTTGGCGGTACCGCACGATGAGGATCTGGCCAGCACCACACCGGCTGCCGGCAGGCCCGGTCCCGTGACCTTGACCTGGTGGACATCGAACGCCAGCCCTATGGCATTGAATTGCAGCCGCAATCCGCTCTGATAGGCGATCTTGCCATTGTTGGCAGGATTGTTGCCGCGGCTGAAACGCGCTTCCACGGCGACATCGTAATCGAGCTGATTGCCGATGATTCTCCAGCCGCTGTCTGTTGCCGTTGCCGGACTGATCTTCTGCGCCATGTCCATCACATGGCCGGTGCTGCCGTCAGCACGCTTGTATGGCAGACGGATGATGGCTTGCTCTGCACCTGCCGCAGTTTTCACCAGCGTGAGGATTTCCGGAGCGCCGAATATGGCACCATCCATTGCCGGATCCGACAGCAGCCCTCCATACCATTGGAACAAGGTATAGCCGTTGTATTTGTAAAGAGCCCGGTCAAAGCCGTCGACAACCTCGCACGCCCCCTTCAGATCCGTCACGATGGGGCCGGTTTTGGTAACGCGATTGTCCGCCGCCAACGCAAAGCATGCATTCAGCTGCTCCTGCAACCTGTTGATCACCACCGTCGACGGCGCAATCGTGGGCGCCACGAGGGCGCCGGGCGGAGTGGCGACATTGCCTCTGGTCAAAACAACCGATGGAGCCGGTGCCGCAGTCGGATCCGCCTGGTTTTCGGCAATCGGCGCAAATGCATTCACCAGCACCACGCCATCGCTTGTGATCGCGACCTTGATCGTATCCAGCACGGCGTCAAGGCCGGTTCTATCCGCCTTGAATGCGCTCTTGACGGGATCGAAGGTAGCGGCATCGGCACCGCTTGCCGTGACGACGTTCGCCAGCACGCTCTTGAGCGCGTCCACCACCTTCTTGACTTCGGCGGGCGTCGCTTTCGCCTTCAGCTTTGCGAGATCCGTCATGTCCAGCGGATTGTTGGCATCCGAAAGCAATGCGGCAATCGCTGTTGTCAACGGCGTGACGTTGACCGTCTTTGTTTCGCCATCGCTGACGGTGTCGGCCAGCACCGCGACATAAGTTGCAGTAATTCCGCCCGTCGTCCCGGTTGCGGTCACGACGAAGGGGGCCGTCATGCCCTTGACATCGATTGAGTAGCCGCCATCAGCACCGGCGGTCGTCGTCTTTTGCGTGCCATTGACATCGGTTAGCGTCACTGTGGCACCTGCAAATGGCGCACCGGATGCGGCAGTGCCCCTCACGAGCGTGACAACCGGCGCTTTCGTGGCCGGAGTACCGCTGTCGGCCGAACCACCGCCTCCGCCACAGGCGGTCAGAGCCGTGATTGCAGCCACGATCAAGGCATGACGCACCAGATGCTGTTTTTGTTGTTGCATGAGACTCCCTTGAGTATTCATTTTGTATGTGGATAAAGCCGCCGGCATTCCGGGCACAGTCCTGAAGGAAAAGCGTCCATGGGAAACAGGCTTCATCGGACATGATCATTCGACAATCCTAGTGCCGGCGCGCCGCGCACTGTATAGACTGCATTGCAATAATGTCAATCCACAAAATATGGGATATCTCTTGTGAGTTTCAGGTTTTATGCGTCGATTCGGGGTTACAGGCGCAGAGCTGCCAAATTCAAGATGTTTTTCGGCGTGCCGTTCGCAAAATCGACGATATTCTGGAAGGCGGCGCGAAAATACAATTCATAACTGTTCCTTTCCACGTAACCCAGATGCGGCGTCGCCAGCACATTCTCCATGCGCAGCAAAGGCGAATCCACCGGCAAGGGCTCGGTCTCGAACACGTCAAGCGCCGCCTGGCCGGGACGGCCTTGGCGCAAGGCTGTCAGCAGCGCGCCGTCGGCCACCAGTTCGGCGCGGCTGGTGTTGACGAACAGCGCGGTCGGCTTCATCCGCACCAGATCGGGTACGCCCACGATGCCGCGCGCTTCATCGTTCAGACGAAGATGCATGGAAATGACATCGGATTCGGCGAAAAAGTCGTCTTTTGAGTGTGCCGCCCGGTAACCGTCGTGGACTGCCTGCGCGCGACTGGCATCGCGCCCCCAGATCAGCACATCCATTCCGAACGCCTTGCCGTAGCCGGCCACCAGGCGGCCGATCTTGCCGTAGCCCCAGATGCCAAGTGTTCTGCCTTTCAAGACGCTGCCCAGCAGATTGCGTTCCGGCGCCATGGACGAGGCTTGCCACAGACTTTCGCGCAGGTTGGCGGCATATTGCGGTATCCGGCGCGACGCCGCCATGATCAGCGCCCAAGTCAATTCGGCGGGCGCGGTCGGGTCGCCGACGCCTTCCGCAATTGCCACGCCGCGCGCGGTTGCAGCATCCACGTCGATGTGACCGCTCACCTTGCCGGTTTGCGAAATCAGCTTCAAGTTCGGCAATTTATCCAGCAATTGCCGCGAAATGGCGGTTCGCTCGCGGATCAGCACCAGCGCATCGAAGCCGCCCAACCGAATCGCAAGTTGACCGATGCCGCGCGTGCTGCTGGTAAACACCTTCACCTCATGTCCCTCGAGCAAGCTGAAGCAATCCAACTGGCGCACGCTGTCTTGATAGTCGTCAAGAATGGCAATCTTCATGGGAGTATTGTTCCTTACATAACCAAGGCTGCCTAAAAACTAGGCAACATTAGGTGAAAGTGGTGCTCAGGTGTAAAATTACGGGTTCCGTAGCTTTTTACCAGCCGGCTTCCGCGCCATCCCTGCGGGGGCCAAGTGCTGATGGCCGAGGCACCAATCTTGCGTGCCTCATTATCCGACAGACCGCCGTTCCGCTGCAGATCGTGCGTTATCGCCCGATCCGAACCAGCCTTGGAAATCCCAAACGACGATCCTGCCGTGCCGCTACACCCGGTTTTTATTTAGGCATTGGAGGTTTTATCGTGAATCAACCAGTCATGGGTGGCATTACCGCCGTTAACGCCCCATCGTACGTCAAGCAACAAAAACTCATCAATTGGGTCGCGGAAATCGCCACCCTGACCAAGCCCGACAGCATCTACTGGTGCGACGGCTCGCAGGAAGAATATGACCGCTTGTGCGCGGAAATGGTCGCCGCCGGCACCATGAAGCGGCTGAACGACGCCAAGCGCCCGAACAGCTACCTCGCATGCTCCGATCCGTCCGACGTGGCACGCGTCGAAGACCGCACCTTCATCTGCTCCGCGAAGCAGGAAGATGCCGGCCCGACCAACAACTGGATCGCCCCGGCAGAAATGCGCGTCACCCTGAACGGCCTGTTCGACGGCTGCATGAAGGGCCGCACCATGTACGTGGTGCCGTTCTCGATGGGCCCGCTCGGTTCGCCGATCGCCCACATCGGCGTCGAACTGTCCGACTCGCCTTACGTCGCGGTCAACATGCGCATCATGACCCGCATGGGCAAGGCCGTGTATGACGTGCTCGGCACCGACGGCGAATTCGTGCCCTGCGTGCACACCGTCGGCGCACCGCTGGCTGCGGGCCAGAAGGATGTCGCGTGGCCGTGCAACTCGACCAAGTACATCGTGCATTACCCGGAAACCCGCGAAATCTGGTCCTTCGGTTCCGGCTACGGCGGCAACGCCTTGCTCGGCAAGAAATGCTTCGCGCTGCGCATCGCGTCCACCATGGGCCGCGACCAGGGCTGGCTGGCCGAACACATGCTGATCCTCGGCGTCGAATCGCCCGAGGGCAAGAAGCATTACGTCGCCGCCGCTTTCCCGTCCGCCTGCGGCAAGACCAACTTCGCGATGCTGATTCCGCCGAAGGCATTCAACGGCTGGAAAGTCACCACCATCGGCGACGACATCGCCTGGATCAAGCCGGGTGCCGATGGCCGCCTGTACGCGATCAACCCGGAAGCCGGCTACTTCGGCGTGGCGCCGGGTACCAACACCGTGACCAACTCCAACTGCATGGCTTCGCTGGGCGCGAACACCATCTTCACCAACGTCGCGCTGACCGACGACGGCGACGTGTGGTGGGAAGGCCTGACCAAGGAAGCGCCGGCGCACCTGATCGACTGGCAAGGCAAGGACTGGACGCCGGAAATCGCCAAGGAAACCGGCCGCAAGGCAGCGCATCCGAACGCCCGCTTCACCGTCGCCGCGACGCAGAATCCGGTCATCGACCCGGCATGGGACGATCCGGCCGGCGTGCCGATCTCGGCCTTCATCTTCGGCGGCCGCCGCTCGACCACCGTGCCGCTCGTCACCGAAGCGCGCAACTGGGTGGAAGGCGTGTACATGGCAGCGACCATGGGTTCGGAAACGACCGCCGCAGCAGCCGGCCAGCAAGGCGTGGTGCGCCGCGACCCGTTCGCGATGCTGCCGTTCATGGGCTACAACATGAGCGACTACTTCCAGCACTGGCTCGACATCGGCAAGAAGGTTGCCGCCTCGCCAGCTGAGATGCCGAAGATCTACTGCGTGAACTGGTTCCGCACCGACGAGAACGGCAAGTTCGTCTGGCCCGGCTTCGGCGACAACATGCGCGTGCTGAAGTGGATGCTGGACCGCATCGAGAACAATGCCGGCGGCACGGAAAACATCTTCGGCGTCACCCCGCGCTACGAAGACCTCAAGTGGGACGGCATCGAATTCACGCAGCAGCAATTCGACAGGATCACCTCGATCGACAAGGCTTCATGGGAAGCGGAACTGAAGCTGCATGCGGAACTGTTCGACAAGCTGAAATATCACTTGCCGAAAGAGCTGGAATCGACCAAGGCCCAGCTGGAAAAGCGTCTGGCGGCTTGAACCCGGCGATGCTCGTCTCCCGTGAATAATGGGGGATGGAGGAGACAATAAAACGGAGCGCGGCAGGGCAACCTGACCGCGCTTTTCATTTTGGGCGTTGTCGCAGCGATCAGCATTTCCGTCCCTGATTTGCCGCGCGGTGCGCCATGCGAAGCACAGAAAAAAGGCACCCGAAGGTGCCTTTTTTCTTGCTGCAAAGCAGTTACACGCCTCTGATCAGAATGCGTGACGGATGCCGGCGTTGAATGCCTGGTCGCCCGAACCTGCCTCGATCGCGCCGCCAACGGTGTAGCCTGCGCCGTTCTTGTTCGAGATCTTCGCGTACGTGGTGTACAGCTCGGTGCGCTTGGACAAGGAGTAGATGTAGCCCAGTGCGTACTGATTCGCGTCCATGTTGTTGGCAGTCTTGTCATTCTTGTGAATGTAGGAAGCCAGAACCTTGTGTGCGCCGAACGGAACGGTCACGCCAACCAGCACGTCGGTGCTGTCGGTCGAGCCGGACTGTGCCAGGCCGGTGAACGGGTTCACCGCATTGCGGTACTTGGAGCTGTTCAGACCCTTGTCAACGCCGTAAGCGAGGTGAGCCTTGGCAACCTTGAAGTCGTACGTTGCGCCCAACAGCGTGTTCTTGGCGTTCTCGGTGCCGATAGCCGGAGCGGCGGCGGTGCCATTGTTGAGGTTGTGGTAGCCGAGGCGAACAGCCAGCGGACCATTGGCGTAGCCGACAGCCAGGCCGTATTGGCGCGCGGTGGAAGTGGAGCCTGCCACTTCGCCGAAGCCGTAGGCGACTTCGCCGGTGAAGCCGCTGAAGTTCGGCGACACGTACTTGACCGAGTTGTCCATGCGGCTGGTGGCGTTGCCGGTTTGCGGCAGGATGTTGTTGGCATTGCCGGCGAAACCGGTGCCGAACGGATCAACGAAGGCAACGGTCAGGTATTGCGGAGTGTACTGACGACCCAGGGTGACGGTACCGAAGTTGGTGCTGCCCAGGCCCACGAATGCTTGACGACCGAACATCAGACCGCCCTGGCCCAAGGCGCCAGTGTCAGCCTGGTAACCGTTTTCCAGCACGAACAGCGCGGACAAGCCGCCGCCCAGATCTTCCGTGCCCTTGAAACCGAGGCGCGAACCGGCGCCAACGCCGCTGGTCAGCTTGGTGACGGAACCGGCTGCGCCGCCGCGCTCCTGCACGATGCCCACATCCAGCAGACCGTACACGCTAACGTTCGTTTGCGCGAATGCGCCGGTCGAGATTGCACCCAGTACGGCCAGTGCGAGAACTGATTTTTTCATTAACTATCCCCAAAGGTAGAGCCAGACAAATTGATTGTTGTTCGGCAAGGCGATGCGGAACATTGCCTTGCCGTTGACGGCTTCATTGTCAGGAAACACATGGTGATGCAATGTGTTAACGATGCATCGCTTTTGACAATGAACGCCGCTTACTGAAAATCATGGCGAATTCGCAGAAGTTGCCGAAACAATCAGAAAAACCGCTTGTCAAACAGCAATATTGCATTCGCAAAATTTCCAGCCTGCGAAGAATACAATGATTTAATGAAAATAATTTCGATGTTTTTAGCGTTTTTTACATCAAAAATCGCAACAATTCATTCCAGTTTTCACAATAATTACATCTTTGGACGGATGCAAGGCAATCGCACGCTTGGCCCTGGTTATGCCTTGGTCGCGCCGTGATAACGACGATCCCTTGCGCAAAAAATCCTGTTACACGCACAAGGAATCAGAACTCGGGACGGTAAATCTGTCCAAAGAGACATTCGCCGAATATCCCTGGTCAGCAATTCCGGCCTTTCACAGAATTGACGTGGCATCAATCCGCCGCCACGCGGCCTTGAAATGACGCGAAATTTTTGACAGCCATTGGCAGATGTTGAATGAAGATAGTCTTTTTTTATGAAAAAATCATGGCGAACTCGTTTTAAGCCTCAGGCAAACCTCCCGCCGTTGGCCGTCTTGCTGGAATCCGGCTCGCGATTCCATTTCGCACCGATGATTGCCGAATTGACATGGCGTGCCGAGCTTCGCCGCAACGGTGAAATATTCAAGTGATCAGCCGGCTCGGGAAAAGGGTTGAAGCGACTGGAGCCGCACGGTAACATACGCACTATTGGGAGCAATAAAGCGCGATTTCGCTGAAATTAGCGCAACAATCAAAGCTGCCTTCCTCTTGCAAACAGATCGAAATGAACACTCAAAACACAGCGGCCCCTGACGTTGCGCTGCAACGCGAAGTCGCGGAACTCATCGTGCAATCCCTGAACCTGGATGTCGCAGCCGGCGACATTGATCCGGCCGATCCGCTGTACGGCGACGGGCTGGGGCTGGATTCGATCGACATACTGGAAGTGGCGCTGGTCGTTTCCAAGCGTTACGGCTTGCAGTTGCGCGCGGACAGCGACGACAACCACCGCATTTTCAGTTCGCTGCGCAGCCTGACCGAATACATCAGCGCCCGGCGATCGGTCTGATGCCGCGCCTGGTCCGGTTCGGGCGATGGGCGGCAGTCATCGCCATGGCGCTGGGCTACGCCTTCCTGGCGCACTACACCAATACCGCCCGCACCGCAACGCTCGGCACGCTGGTCGCGCTGTCGCCATTTGTGCTGGCGGGGTTTTCGATGGCGTGGCACACGCGCCGGCGCGCGCTGATGCTGGCGTTGTTCGGCCTTGCGTGCGGCGCGTTGTACATGGCCTGGAATACGCTGACGCAACACTACAGCCGCATCTACTGGCTTGAGCATGCCGGCACGCAACTTGTGCTGTGCCTGTGGTTCGCGCGCACGCTGGCGGCGGGGCGGGAGCCGCTCTGCACGGTTTTCGCGAGAGTGGTGCATGGCGCGCTGCCACCCGAGATCGAGCGCTACACGCGGCAGGTGACGAAGGCCTGGGCCGCGTTCTTCGGCCTGATGTCGGCCAGCTCCACGGTGATTTTTCTTACCGCGCCGCTGGCCACCTGGTCGGCGTTTTCCAACTTCTGCACCGCGCCCCTGATCGGCCTGATGTTTGTCGCCGAGTACGCCGTGCGCCGCCGCCTGCACCCGCACATGGAACATGCGCATATACTCGACGCCGTGAAAGCCTTCTGGAATGTGCCGGCGCGTTGAGCGCGGCGGCACGACAAGTCAAAGCAAGACCTTCATCATGCCCACGTTTCCCCTGATTACCCACAAGCGCGCCGACAGCGTGATCGCGTGGCGCGACGGCGCGCCGATCACGGCGGCCCGCTTCCTGTCCGATGTCGCGCAATTGAGCCGCATGCTGCCGGCCGGCACGCACATGCTCAATGCCTGCGGCGACCGCTACCGCTTCACGGTCGGACTGGCCGCCGCCCTGGTGAGCGGCAAGGTCAGCCTGCTGCCATCGACGCAAACGTCGGAAATGATCCGGCAGTTGCAGCAGTTCGCGCCGGATGCATTCTGCCTCACTGACAATGCCGATTGCGCGATTGCGCTGCCGCAGATGCCGTTTCCGGCGCTGGCCGACGCCGCCGGCATTCAGCCATTCGTGGTGCCGCATATCGCCGACACGCAGCTGGCGGCCTATGTGTTTACCTCGGGCTCGACGGGCACGCCGATTCCGCACCGGAAGAGCTGGGGCGCGCTGGTGCGCAATGTGCAGGCCGAGGCGCAGCTGTGCGGCTGGAACGACGGCCGGCAGCACGCCATCATCGGCACCGTGCCGCCGCAGCACATGTACGGTTTCGAATCGACCGTGCTGGTCGTGATGCAAAGCGGCAATGCGATGGTCACGGGCCAATCCTTCTATCCCGCCGACATCTGCAGCATGATCGCGTCGGCGCCGCGTCCGCGCACGCTGGTGTCGACGCCGGTGCACATGCGCTCGGTGATCCATGCCGGACTCGATGTGCCGCCGACGGATCTGGTGGTGTCGGCCACCGCGCCGCTGTCGATCGCATTGGCGGAAGAACTCGAAGCGCGCTTTCACGCGCCGCTGCTGGAAATCTACGGCAGCACCGAAACCGGCCAGATCGCCGTGCGCAATTCGACCGCGACGCAGGAATGGACGCTGTTTCGCGACGTCTGCCTGACGCAGCAGGATGGCGTCACCTGGGCGTCGGGCGGGCACGTGGAAAAACCGGTGCCGATGAACGATGTGATCGAATCGGTGGCCGCCGACCGCTTCCTGCTGCATGGCCGCACCGCCGATCTGGTCAACATTGCCGGCAAGCGCAATTCGCTGGCCTATCTGAACCTGCAGTTGAACGCGATTCCCGGCGTGCGCGATGGCGCATTCTTCATGCCGGACGAGGTGGCGGCCGACGGCGTGACGCGCCTGACCGCGTTCGTGGTTGCACCCGGATTGACGGCGGCAGCGGTGCTGGCGGCCTTGCGCGAGCGGGTCGATTCGGTGTTCCTGCCGCGTCCGCTGGTATTCGTGGAGGCGTTGCCGCGCAATGCGACCGGAAAGCTGCCGCGCGAGGCCTTGAAGGAGCTGGCGCTGGCCAAAGGCGGGCACGCCGCATGACGGACCGCCAGACCGCGCCATTGACGATCGCGTCCGATCATCCGGCCTTCGCCGGCCACTTTCCCGGCAGTCCGATCGTGCCGGGCGTGGTACTGCTCGACGAAGCCCTGCATGTCATCGGTCAACGCATCGGCGCCGATCTTTCGGCGTGCCGCATCGGCAGCATGAAGTTCCTGAGCCCGGTGCGCCCCGGCGAGCCGGTGCGGGTGTGTTACGACGCGGCAGACAACGGCACGATCCGATTCGACATCCTGAGCGGCGAGCGCAAGGTCGCGAGCGGCTCCGTGCGCGCCGACGATGGTGCATAGACATGGCGGCGGCGCAGCACAACACGGCTGACTGGGCGAAACGCCCCGAGCGCAGCAACATGCTGATGCTGCGCATCATGACGTGGATTTCGCTGCGCCTCGGCCGGCGTGCCGGGCGCGCGGTGCTGCACCTGATCGCAAGCTACTTTCTGCTGTTTGCGCCGGCCAGCCGCGCCGCATCGCGCGACTATCTCGGCCGCGTGCTGCAAGGCCCGGTGCGCTGGCCTGACATCTACCGGCATTTCTTCTGCTTCGCCTCGACCATCCACGACCGCGTGTATCTGGTCAACCAGCGCTTCGACCTGTTCGACGTCGTCGTGCACGGCGAAGCGTCGCTGCTGGAAACAATGGAAAGCGGCAAGGGACTGTTCTTGATCGGCGCGCACATGGGCAGCTTCGAGGTGATGCGCGCGCTGGGGCGCCGGCATGCAGGCATGAAGGTGGCGATGGCGATGTACGAGGAGAATGCGCGCAAGGTCAACGACATGCTGGCCGCGATCAATCCCGCCGCGCGCCAGGACATCGTCCCGCTCGGCAGGATCGATTCGATGCTCAAGATCCGCGAATACCTGGACGCCGGCACGCTGGTCGGCATGCTGGCCGACCGCACTTTCGGCGACGACGCGACGCTGCCGGTGACGCTGCTGGGCGGCACCGCGCACCTGCCGCTCGGGCCGTTTCGCATGGCCGCGCTCCTGCGCCGCCCGGTGATCTTCATGGTCGGAATGTATCTTGGCGGCAATCGCTACGAAGTCCATTTCGAGCAGCTCGCCGATTTTTCACAGCTGGCGCGCGAAGAACGCCAGGCCGCGATCGAGCAGGCCATCACGCGCTATGCAGCTTTGCTGGAACATTGCTGCCGGCGCGCGCCGTACAACTGGTTCAACTTTTTCAACTTCTGGCAAGGCGAGTCCGCCGCCGGCAACAAGGATTGATCATGAATGCTGTATCACCCGGAACGATTTTCCGCCGCCTGCTGGCGCTGCTGCTGCCGTTGGTGCTGGCATGCGCCGCGCCGGCCATCGCAGCCGACTGGGATCTGGACCGTCTGATGCAGTCGCTGGCGAAGACGAAGGAGGGCCGCGCCACCTTCGTCGAGAAGAAATACCTGGCGCTGCTGGACCGTCCGGTGGAATCCTCGGGCGAGCTGCTGTACGTCGCGCCGGACCGGCTCGAAAAGCGTACCGTCAAGCCGAAGCCGGAATCGATGCTGGTCGAGGGCGATACGCTGAGCATCGAGCGCGGCCGCCAGAAGCATAGCGTGCAGATGCAGGAATACCCCGAACTGGCCGGCTTCATCGACAGCATACGCGGCACGCTGGCGGGCGACCGCAAGGCGCTGGAGCGTTCGTTCAGATTGAAGCTGGAAGGCCAGGCGGAACGCTGGACGCTGAACCTGTGGCCGACCAATGCGAAGCTCGCGACCAACATCCACCTGGTGCAGATCACCGGCAGCCGCGACAACGTGCGCAGCATCGAGATCATCCAGACCGACGGCGACCGTTCGGTGATGACGATAGAGAAGGTCGCATCGCGATGATGCGCCATCTGCTGCAGCGCCGCTGGGCGGCCTTCGCCCTCTGGCTCGCCGGTGTCGCGGTGTGCGCGCTCGTCATCACGCGCACCACCTTCACCGCCGATCTGTCCGCCTTCCTGCCGCAGACGCCGACCCCGGAACAGCAAGTCCTGCTCGACCAGCTGACCGACGGCGTCGTGTCGCGCCTGATCCTGGTCGGCATCGAGGGCGCGGATGCCGCGACGCACGCGGCCTTGTCGAAGCGCATGGCACAGCAGCTGCGCGGCGATCCGGCCTTCGTGACGGTCAACAACGGCGAGCCGGTCAACACTGAACGCGACCAGGCCTTCCTGTTCGGCAATCGCTATCTGCTCAGTCCCGCCGTCACGCCGGAGCGCTTCAGCGTCGCCGGTCTGCATGCCGCGTTGAACGACACCATCGAAATGCTGGCGTCGCCGGCGGGCATGATGATCAAGCCGCTGCTGCCGCGCGACCCCACCGGCGAGATCGTCGCCTTGTTCGAGCAGATGAATGCCGGCAACCGTCCCCGGATGAACCACGGCGCGTGGGCCTCGCGCGACGGCGCGCGCGCGCTGCTGCTGGCGCAGACGCGCGCGGCGGGCGCGGACACCGACGGCCAGCAGCAGGCAATGGCGCAGATGCAACGCGCCTTCGATGCCGCAGTAAAGCAGCATGGCGCTGCCGCCGCCAGCGCGAAACTGGCGATGACCGGGCCCGGCGTGTTTTCGGTGCAATCGCGCCAGACCATCGAACGCGAAGTGACGCGGCTGTCGATCATCAGCACGCTCATCATCGTCAGCCTGCTGCTGCTGGTGTACCGCTCCTTCACCGCGCTCGCGCTCGGACTGCTGCCGGTGGTGTCGGGCGCGCTGGTCGGCGTGGTCGCGGTCAGTCTCGGCTTCGGCCTCGTGCACGGCCTCACGCTCGGCTTCGGCACAACACTGATCGGCGAGGCGGTCGATTATTCGATCTACCTGTTCGTGCAGTCGCGCCAGGCCAATGCGGACAAGGCCGGCGCGGCGCGCGACTGGGTGACCGAATTCTGGCCGACCATCCGGCTCGGCGTGCTGACCTCGATCGTCGGCTTTGCCTCGCTGCTGCTGTCGAGCTTTCCCGGGCTGGCGCAACTCGGTCTGTACTCCATCGCGGGACTGGTGACGGCGGCGCTGGTGACGCGTTTCCTGTTGCCGTTGATGCTGCCGAAGGATTTCCGCATTCGCGACGTCTCGGCGCTCGGCAACCGGCTGGCGCAGGTGGCGCGGCGCGCGCCGCTGTTGCGCTGGCCGCTGGCATGCGTCGCACTGGCGGCATGCGTGGTCATCGTGCAGCATCGCGACACGCTGTGGAATGCGGAGCTGTCGTCGCTCAGTCCCGTGTCGCAGGCCGACCAGGCCGTCGATGCGCGCCTGCGCGCCGACATGGGCGCGCCGGACGTGCGCTACATGATCGTGGTATCCGGCACTGCGCGCGAAGCCGTGCTGCAATCGGCGGAAAGCGTTGCGCGGCAACTGCAGCCGCTGGTGGAGCAGGGCGTGCTGACCGGCTTCGAAAGCCCGAGCCGCTACCTGCCGAGCATCGCGACACAGCGCGCGCGACAGGCGAGCCTGCCGGCGGACGACATGGCGCAACGCCTCGCGCAGGCGGTCGATGGCTTGCCGGTGCGCGCCGCGGTGTTCCAGCCCTTCCTCGCGGATGTCGCCGCCGCCAAAGCGCGCGCGCCGCTGCAGCGCGCCGACCTCGACCACACCTCGCTGGCGCTGGCGGTGGATTCGCTGCTGTTTCAGCGCGGCGCACGCTGGAATGCGATGCTGCCGCTGTCCGCGCCGGCTTCCGGCTTCGCCATCGAAGCGGTGCATGCCATACGCACGGCGCTCGCCGCCGCCGGCCAGCCGAACGCCTTGTTCGTCGATCTGAAGGCGGAATCCGACCAGCTGTATTCCGGCTACCTGCAACAGGCGACGTGGTACTCGCTGGGCGGACTGTGCGGCATCGTCGTGCTGCTGTTGCTATCGCTGCGCTCGCCAACGCAGGTCGCGCGCGCGCTGCTGCCGCTGGCGGCGGCTGTCGTCACGGTGGTGGCGATCCTGGCGCTGAGCGGGCATCGCCTGACCATCCTGCACCTGATCGGCTTGCTGCTGATCGTCGCGGTCGGCTCCAACTATGCGCTGTTCTTCACCGGCAAGGGCGATGCCATCTCACCACAAACCCTGACCTCGCTGGTGTTCGCCAACCTGACCACGGTTTCCGGTTTCGGCCTGCTCGGATTTTCCAGCGTTCCGGTGCTGCAGGCGATCGGCACCACGGTCGGCCCCGGCGCGGTGCTGGCGCTGGTCTTTGCGGCCAGCTTCGCGCGGCGGCAATCGATCGCGGGGAAATAGTCATGCGCGTGCTGCACGACTTCGCCATCCCGGGACAGCGCGCGCGCACGCTCGCGATCCTGCTGCCGGGCGCGTTGCAGCCGCCGGAGGAATTCGTGCAGAACGGCTTCGTCGATGCGGTGCGCAGACGCAGACTGGCGCTCGATCTGGCGCTGGTCGATCCCGACCTGCAAACCATCGGTGCCGCGACCGATGGCAGCGCATTGCTGCGGCTGCATGATGAACTGCTGCTGGCGCAACGCGAGAATTACGATGCAATTTACGATGCAATCTGGCTGTGCGGCATTTCGATCGGCGGCTTCATGGCGATGGCGTATGCCGCGCGCTATCCGGGAAATGTCAGCGGCCTGTGCCTGCTTGCGCCCTATCTCGGCAATCGCATGGTGACCGGCGAGATCGCCGCTGCCGGCGGCATTGCGCAGTGGCGTGCCGACGTCATCGCGGATGACGATGCGGAACGCCAGGTTTGGCGCTGGCTGAAGTCGGGCGCACGGCCGCCGATGCATCTCGGCTACGGCCGCGAGGATCGTTTCGCGCCGGACCATCGCCTGATGGCCGCGACGCTCGATCCGCATTGCGTCGATTGCATCGGCGGCGCGCATGATTGGCCGACCTGGCTGGCGCTGTGGGAAAATTTCCTCGACCGCAACGCAATGCGCTTCGGTCAACGCTCACCCGACGCTGCCCAATGACACAGAACCCGCCCATCCGCTGGCGCATGCCCCTGCTGGTCCGCCTCACGCTCGCACTGCATGCGGCGATGCTGGCGGTGGTCATCGTCGCGCCGCAACTGTGGCCGTGGGTGCTGGCAGCGCTCGTGGCAAATCATGCGCTCATCACGGCAGTCGGTCTGTGGCCGCGCAGCACCTGGCTCGGTGCGAACTGGACCCGGCTGCCGGCCGCATCGGCCGCACGCGGCGAAATCGCGCTGACCATCGATGACGGCCCCAATCCCGAGGTCACACCGCAAGTGCTCGACATGCTCGACCGCTACGGCGTGAAGGCGACCTTCTTCTGCATCGGCGAACATGCGCTGCGCCACCCCGACTTGTGCCAGGCCATCGTCGCGCGCGGCCACGCGGTGGAAAACCACAGCCAGCATCATCGCCATCATTTCTCCGTGATGGGCATGGCAGGACTGACGCGCGAGATTGCCGAAGCGCAAGCCACCCTGAGCCGCATCACCGGTCACCGCCCCTTGTTCTTCCGTGCGCCGGCCGGCTTGCGCAATCCCTTTCTCGATCCGGTGCTGGCCAGGCTCGGGCTGCGCCTGGCGGCATGGACGCGGCGCGGCTATGACACGCGCACTGCCGATGCCGATGCGGTCAGCCGCCGCCTGCTGCCGGACGTGAAGGCCGGCGCGATTCTGCTGCTGCACGACGGCAATTGCGCCCGCACCGCCGCCGGCGTGCCGGTGATTCTCGCCGTGCTGCCGCGCCTGATCGAGGCCGCGCACGGCGCCGGACTGCATTTCGTCACGCTGCCTGCCGCTCTTCAATCCGCGAACCCAACCCATCCATGACGACACAATTCATCAAGAAGCTCATCGATACCGCCACCGCCCCCTATCGTTCCGCCGGCCGCTTCGCCTGGCATTTCGCGCGCGGCAAGCTGGGCGGCGATCCGGTATTCGCCGGCATGCTGGAGCACGGGCTGATTCCCGACAATGCGCGCATTCTCGACATCGGCTGCGGCCAGGGTTTGCTCGCCTCATGGCTGCTGACGGCGCAGGCGATGCACGACAAGGGACTGTGGCCGAGCGGCTGGCCGAAGGCGCCGAATCCGGCATCGATCCACGGCATCGAGCTGATGCCGCGCGATGTCGCGCGCGCGCAGCAGGCCCTGGGCAAGGCCGCGCGGTTCACTGTCGGCGACATGTGCAAGGCCGACTTCGGCCAGGTCGATGCGGTCGTGATCCTCGACGTGCTGCATTACGTCAGCATCGACGCGCAGAACGATGTGCTGCGCCGCGTGCGCGATGCCCTCTCGCCGGGCGGCACGCTGATCCTGCGCGTGGGCGATGCGAGCGGCGGCCTGCCGTTCTGGTGCAGCGTGTGGGTCGATCGCGTGGTGACCTTCGTGCGCGGCCATCGCAACGCCCGCATGTACTGCCGCCCGCTGACGGAGTGGCAAGCCGCGTTGCGCGCGCTCGGTTTTGACGTAAAAGCCATGCCGATGAACAAGGGCACTCCCTTCGCCAACATTTTGCTCGTTGCCAAACTTGGTGTTGAGGCAAGTAATCGGTTGGCAGCGTAGTTTGCTAAAATCGGCCGGCTCAGACAAACCTATCAACACGTTCCTGCAGTCCTGATTTGAAACCCCTCATCCTCTCGCATTTCACCGCCGCCAGCTGCATCGGCCACGGGCTTTCCGACACCCTGGAAGCCCTGCGCCAGCGCAAGAGCGGCCTGAAGCATTGCGATTTCGACACGGTCGAGCTCGACACCTGGATCGGCGAAGTCGCGGGCGTGGATGAGGTCGCGATCCGCGCCGACTTGCAGGCCCATGATTGCCGCAACAACCGCCTGTTGCAGCTCGCGCTGGAGCAGGATGGCTTCGCCGATGCGGTGCGCGCGGCGATTGCGAAATACGGCCGCCAGCGCGTCGGCGTATTTCTCGGCACCAGCACCTCGGGCATTCTGCAGACCGAACTGGCCTACCGGCGACGCGACAGCGCCACCGGCGAGCTGCCCGCCGACTTCATCTACGGCACCACGCACAACACCTTTTCCGCCGCCGATTTCGCTTGGCGCTACTTCGGCCTGAGCGGACCGGCGGTCGCGGTGTCGTCCGCCTGTTCGTCCAGCGCCAAGGTGTTCGGCTCGGCGCGCCGCATGATCGAGGCGGGTCTGATCGATGCAGCAGTCGTCGGCGGCATCGATTCGCTGTGCCTCACCACCCTGTACGGATTCAATTCGCTCGGCCTGACCTCGCCGCAGCCGTGCCGCCCCTACGATGCCGCGCGCGACGGCATTTCCATCGGCGAAGCGGCGGCGGTGATCCTGCTGGAATGCGCGCCGGGCAGCATGGACGCCGATGCGGTGCTGCTGCTCGGTGTCGGCGAGTCGAGCGACGCCTACCACATGTCCTCGCCGCATCCGGAAGGCCTGGGCGCGAAGATCGCCATGCAGCATGCGCTGGCGATGGCGAAGCTCGCGCCGGAGCAGATCGATTACATCAACCTGCACGGCACCGCCACGCCGAGCAACGATGCCTCGGAAGGCAAGGCCGTCGCCGATCTGTTCGGCACGGCGACGCCTTGCAGTTCCACCAAGGGCGCGACCGGGCACACGCTGGGCGCGGCGGGCGGTATCGAAGCCGTGTTTTGCGCGCTGGCCTTGCAGCATGGCTTGATGCCGGGCGGCGTCAACACCGCGCATCTCGATCCGGCATTGCCGCTCGATTATCTGCTGGACAATCGCGCGCAACCCATGCGTCACGTTCTCAGCAATTCCTTCGGCTTCGGCGGCACCAATTGCAGCCTCGTCCTCGGCCGCGCCGCCTGAATGCGAGGTCACGTGTCATTCCCGCGTTGCCCGGAATGACAGGGCATTGATGAATTCACCATGAACACACTCACCGCTTACATCGATGGCATCGGCCTCGTCGGCCCCGGATTCACCGACTGGCCGTCCAGCCATGCCGCGCTGACCGGACAAACCGCGTACGAATCGCGCAAGACCGTATTGCCGGCCCCGGCCTCCCTGCCACCGGCCGAGCGGCGGCGCTGCGGCCCCATCGTCAAGGCCTCGCTTGCGGTCGGCCATGAAGCAACCGCGGCCGCCGGGCTCGATCCCGCCGTGTTGCCGACCGTGTTTTCCGCCTCCGGCGGCGACGGCAGCAACTGCCATGAAATCTGCGAGATGCTGGCCTCCGACGATCGCCTGATCTCGCCGACGCGCTTTCACAATTCCGTGCACAACGCCGCCGCCGGCTACTGGAGCATCGCCACCGGCGCGATGGCAACCTCCTCGGTGCTGTGCGCGTTCGACGCCAGCTTCGGCGCGGGCCTGCTGGAAGCCGTGACGCAGACCGTGGTGGACAACACGCATACGCTATTGATCGCCTGCGACACCACCTATCCCGAACCCTTGCGCAAGACAC
The DNA here is from genome assembly GCF_003590875.1 of Noviherbaspirillum cavernae. Lineage (NCBI taxonomy): Bacteria > Pseudomonadati > Pseudomonadota > Betaproteobacteria > Burkholderiales > Oxalobacteraceae > Noviherbaspirillum > Noviherbaspirillum cavernae. Next base: position 3,896,668 of record NZ_QYUN01000002.1, on the reverse strand, counting down.
GTCCGATTCCCGATGATTTCGGCGTCGGCCTCGCCCTTGCACCGCAACGCAGCGCAAGCTCGCTCGTCAAGATCAGCATTGCGCTGACTGCCGCGCCCGCCGATCGCCTGGACGACACGGCGCTGGAACAATTGCGCACCGCGATTCCCGCCGCGCGCAGCCTGCCGCTGCTGCGCGCCATCGCGCGACGCGAAACCGCGACGCTGGTGCTCGACTATCTCGGCGACACCCGTCTGCAGGTGGAAATCGCGCCATGCTGAACCGCGCCTGGATCGCCGCGCGCATTCCGCACCAGGGCAGCATGTGCCTGCTCGACCGGGTGGAGGAGTGGGACGCGCAACGTATCCGCTGCATCGCCGTGAGTCACCGCGCGACAGACAATCCGCTGCGCGCGCATGGCCGGCTGGCCGCCGCCTGCGGCATCGAATATGCAGCGCAGGCGATGGCCGTGCATGGCGCGCTGCTGGCACCCGACCAGGCGCAGCCGCGCATGGGCTTTCTGGCGAGCGTACGCGGCGCGACCTTGCATGTCGACAGACTGGACGACATCGCTGCCGACCTCGTTGTTGCGGTGGAACGCTTCAGCGGCGACGGCAACAACGTGTTGTATGACTTCACCGTCAGCGCCGAGGGGCGCATGCTGCTGGATGGACGCGCGGCGGTGATCATGAATGCCGATGCGCTGTAAGCCGCACCACCCATTTTCCGAACGGAACACGCCATGACCAATCCGACCATGAAACGCGCGCTCGTCACCGGCGGCAGCGGCGCAATCGGTGCCGCGATCTGCCGCAGCCTGGCCGCCGACGGCCACCATGTCTTCATCCACGCCAACAAGCGGCGGGAAGAAGCGCAGGCCGTCGCCGACGCGATCATCGCGCAGGGCGGCAGGGCGGACGTGCTGGTGTTCGATGTCACCGACGCCGATGCTGTTGCAGCCGTGTTGCAGCCGCTGATCGACAACGAGCCGATCCAGATCCTCGTCAACAACGCCGGCATCCACGACGATGCGGTATTTCCCGGCATGCGCGCCGAGCAATGGCACCGCGTGATCGACGTCTCGTTGAACGGTTTCTTCCACGTCACGCATACGCTGATGATGCCGATGATCCGCAGCCGCTGGGGTCGCATCATCAATGTGTCCTCGGTTGCGGCACTGACCGGCAATCGCGGTCAGGTGAATTATTCTGCGGCCAAGGGCGCGTTGAACTCGGCGACCAAATCGCTCGCGCAGGAAGTCGCGAGTCGCGGCATCACGGTCAATGCGGTGGCGCCGGGCATCATCGAGAGCGACATGAGCAAGGGTGCGTTCGATGCGCAGACGATTGCACAGATGGTGCCGATGAAGCGCGCCGGCAAGCCGGAGGAGGTGGCGGAACTGATCCGCTTTCTGGCGTCGCCGCAGGCGGCGTATATCACCGGGCAGATCATTTCGATCAATGGCGGACTGGTCTAGACAGCCGATCAGTCATTTCGCCTGCAAGACGGCGCCGGCTTTTCCCGCAACCGCCTGCTGAATGTCTTCCAGCCTGCGGCCGCGCGTATCGATGCCGCTTCGCATCAGCATGACGGCGGAAATTGCCATCGGCACCGCGATGACGGCGGCCGAAAGAGCAAGGTCGCCGAACAGCCCGACCACGCCGCCGGCCGCGCCGAGAATGCCGCCGAACTTGGAGCTGGCGGCGACCACGCCGGAGCCCGTGCCGCGCAGGTGCACCGGGTAGATTTCCGCGGCATACGGGATCAGCGTGGCGATCACGCCGCTGGAGCTGACCAGCAGCATGGCGGTGGCGATTACCATCGCGGTGACGGATTGCGCGCCGGCGAGGCTCATTGCGAGGAAGGCGAGCAGGCTGGCGGTGGTCAATGCGATGAACAGCACCAGCGTCTTGATGCTGCTCCAGCGGTGATAGAACCAGATCACGAGCGCGACGCCGGGCAGGGCGAGGAATGCCGACCGCGCCAGCAACGCGCTGGCGGCGCTGGCGTCCATGCCCATGCTGCCGAGATTGGATGGCAGCCACAGCAGGAAGCCGAAGTTCACGAGGCCCCAGCCCGTGCCGCACACCAGCAGGCCCCAGGTGATGCCGGCATAGGCGCCGCGCAGCAATTGCAGGATGCCGACCTTTTCGTTCTTCTCGTCCGCCGCTGCGGCAGGAGCCGTGCGGCTTGCCTCGCGGTCGATCACGCCGGCGAATTTCGCCAGCACCGCGCGTGCCTGGCTCTCCAGTCCGGCATTCGACAGGAAGCGCGGCGATTCGGGAATGTAGCGGTCGAGGAAGATGATCAGCGCACCGGTCGGCAGGCCCAGCAGCCACAGCACGCGCCAGCTGAACATCGGCTCCAGCACCGCCGCCGCGCCCGCCGCGACGAGGTAGCCGGCCGAGGTGCCGACGCCACCGAGTGCGACCAGCAGCCAGCCGCGATGCGCGGCGGGGATGGTTTCCGCCATCAGGGTGAAGGTGATCGGCAAGAGGCCGCCGGCGGACGCGCCCATCAGGAAGCACATCACCAGGTTCCACTCGAAGGACGGCATCGCGCCGCAGATGGCGGTGCCGATGAACATCAGCGCCGATAGCAGGATCGCGGCGCGGCGGCCGAAGGAATCGGCCAGACGCCCCCAGACGATGGAACCGACCGTGGTGCCGGTCAGCGCGACCAGCGGCAGCCAGCCGGCCATTTCCTTGCTGATTTCATATTCCTTGCGCACGCCGGGCATGACGAAGCCGAGCGTGGCGGGCTTCATCACATCGACGATCAGCGCGATCACCAGCACCAAAACCAGCTTCCAGTGCTCGCCGTTGAGCGGCACGCCGTCGGCGATGTGGAAGTGCAGGTTGTTGCCATGCAGGTTCTGCTGCATCTGATCGAGTCGCGGCATCAATCCGTAGGCCGCCAGCAGCACGCCGACCGGGATCACCACCATGCCGGCCAGCATCGCGGGGTCCATCGGCATGCCGACCATCTGGTAATCCATGTAGGACGCGTGGATGAACATCGGGATGTGCGCCAGCACGCCGGCCACGATGGCGGCGCAGCCGAGCCAGAAGGCGACCGGATGGTGGAAGGAGAGACCGTTGGATGTCATGGTTTTTCTTGTTGGAGGATGGTGTCGAGGAAGGGCAATTACGGTTTCAGCTTGCGCGCGAGCAGCAGCGGCAGGCGCGCGACGAAGCCGAGGAAGAGGCGGGTGTGCATCCACGTCAGGAGCGTGTTGTCGCGCAGGTAGTTGAAGTGCGAGACGCCGCCTTCTTCCGGTGTGAAGTAGCGTACCGGCGCGGCGAGGTTGAGCGGTTTGACGCCGCGCCAGCACAGTCGCACCACCGCTTCCGGGTCGAAGTCGAAGCGGCGCATCCAGCGCTGGCCGCGCATCACCTGGCGCAGCGGCGCGACCGGGTAGACGCGGAAACCGAACAGCGAGTCGCCGATGCCGGCCCACAGGGTTTCGAGGTTGGCCCACCAGTTCGATACCTGGCGGCCCTTCACGCGCAGCGCGGGTGCGCTGGCGTCGAACACCGGCATGCCGAGCACCATGCATTCCGGCTGCTTGATCGACTCCGCCATGAACTGCGGAATCAGGTCGGCCGGATGCTGGCCGTCGGAATCCATCGTCAGCGCATGCGTGTAACCCTTTGCCGCGGCCTGATCGAGGCCGTGCAGCACCGCCGCCCCCTTGCCCACATTCTGCGGCAGCACGATCACATGCAGCCCGGCGTCGTCGGCCGCCATCGCCTGCAGGCCCTGCGCGGTGCCGTCGGTGCTGCCGTCGACCACGACCCATACCGGGTTCCAGTACTGCCGCGCGTCGCGCACGGTGTCGTACACCTTGGGGCCGGGGTTGTAACTGGGGATCAGGACGAGATGGGTGGCGGACGGGGAAGGCATCAGACGTTTCGTGAAGAAGGAAAGGGCGCGGCCGGCAGCGCCTGCGCGAAATACTGTTCCAGCTCGGCCATGAAGGCGTCGCTGTCGGCGGGCGGGTCGAAGCGCTGGCCGAGGCGCACGCGATAGGTCAGCGGCAGGCGCGGCATCCTGTACACCGGCCAGCCCTTGGTCAGGAAGGGCGAATCGGTTTCGATGAACACGGTCTGCACCGGCACCCGGGCACGGCTGGCGATCACGCCGATGCTGCCCTTGAGCGGGCCGATCGGCGGCTGCACGGTGCGCGTGCCTTCCGGGAACAGCAGCAGGCGGCTGCCGCGCTGCACGTCCGCGATCGCCAGCATGATCATCGTGCGCAGCGAGCTGTTGCGGATGTAGCGCGCCAGGCGCGCGCCCGCGCCGAGGAAGATGTTGTTGATGACGTCGGCCTTCATGATGCAGGCCACGTCCGGCAGGCGCGACACGATCAGCACCGCGTCCCACAGCGAAGGGTGGTTGGGCGCGATGATCAGCGACTTCTCGTCGCGCAGCGCGTCGAGTTCCGTGAGGTCGAAGCGGAAGCGGCCGGATATCGCGAGGCAGCCGAGGAAGAAGCGAAAGCCCGCCATGATGACGAAGCGGCCCAGCGCGCGGCCCGCGTCGCGCGGCAGGAGCGGCTGCAGCACCACCGCGATCATGGTCCAGAGCAGGGACAGCACGCCGAACCAGAACACGCCGAAGTAGAACACCGCGTATTCATACATTGTCAACAAGATGCGCAAAACGGGTTTCATGGATTTCAATACGCGATTCTGTCACGGCGAACCGCAGTCAGCGGGACGACATGATATAGGAAGTAACGCAGGCGAATATTGCCAATGGCGCAACGCCAATGCCTGCGTCCGATCCCGCCGCAATCGTTTCGGGAACAGGACGCTGCAAGCTTCCGTCGCGCCAATCCGGCATCAACCCCGCAACCCGAATTCGAGCGGATGTCCCGCGCTCGCCTCGATTTCCATCAGCAGGTCGTCACGGCAGATATCGGCGCGCAGGAACATCAGGCGCGCCGCATCGCCCAGCGCAAGCCGCAATTCTTCATGAATCGCCGCCACGTCCTTCGCATGGCGCACATAGATCTTGTAGCAGAGATCGTCCAGCGTGAAGTGCGCCTGCGGCACGACGCGAGCGGCTTCGGCGAGCATCGCGCGGATGTTGGCGAGCGTCTCGCGCGTCTGCGCCGCGACGTCGCCCGCGTGCAGCGTGCGGTGGCCGACGATGCTGGCGGTGCCGGACAGGAACAGCACTTCGCTGCCGCCGATGCGCGCCACGCTGGCGCGCGAAAACGTCGGGCTGCGCGGGCCGTAGTTCTGCGGATAGTGGTAGGCGCTGACCTGGCGCGGATTCTCGATCGCTATCGGCGTCGCGCCACGTCCGGCGAGGAAGTAGATGGTGAGCGGGCCGGCCTCGAAGCCGACCGCGGAGGCTGCAGGCACGCTGCCCAGCACTTCGCGGCCCCGGCTCAGGAAACCGTCCTGCCGTCCCATGTTGAATTGGCGATAACGCTCGAGGCCGTGGCTGTCGCCGTTGATGTCGGCGATGTAATTCCAGAAACGCAGGATGTACGGGAACGCCAGCGCGTCGGTCAGCGCGAAGATCGCCTTGTAGGCCGACTCGGCGGCCTGCTGCAGCGGCGTCTTGCCGTCGGATGTCATCGCGAAGGCGGATTCGTCCAGCTGGATCGCGCCGAACAGGATGTCATCGTTGTGGCCGTAACGAACCCCGCCGCGCTCGCCATACGCGGGTCGGCCGCCGGCGGCCCACAGCTCGCAGGCAGCCGCCGAATGCGCAGAGGCGGCGTCCAGCGGCATCATCGGCACGTGCGCACACGGCGCGGCCGTTGTCGCCGGCTCGCCGGATGCGGATGAAAAACAGACAGCGCCGAGCACGCGGCCATCGTACGCTGCCGCCTGCTGCTGGTACGTTTCGAACGGCAGATACGCGCACTGCAATTGTGAATCTGTCAAATCGGTCAATTCGTCATCCCGGCAATATCATCAACACGGCGGATATTGTTCCTGCGGTTGCGCCACGCGGTGTACGTGCGCTTCCAGTTCAGCAGGGACACGCCGTAATAGACACCCTTGAACGCCAGCAGCGGCGCACCGATGCGGGTCTTGCCGAACACGTCGCCGGCCAGCACCGACAGCAGGGCTTCCTGCATGCGCCACAGGTTGCGAGGCCCCATGAACAGGTCGCGCATGGTCGGGTTCGTGACGCGGTAGATGAACCACGAAAACTGCTTCGGCCCGACGCGCATGCTGCGGTCGAAACGCTTGAGCGCGGCGGCGGCCTGCGCCGGCCGGGAGAGGCATTCGTCCACCGTGTCCGCGCCGACGAAGGCGCTGTTCATCGCCAGCATCACGCCCGACGAGAACACCGGGTCAATGAAGGTATAGGCATCGCCCAGCAGCAGATAGTTCGCGCCGTGGGTGCGGTCGCACACGTAGGAATAGTTGCCGGTCGCCTCGGTGTCGGACACGATCTGCGCGCCCTGCATGCGTTCCATCAACTTGGGACACAAGGCGATGGTGTCCATCAGGAATTCCGCCACAGGCTTCTTGCGCGTCTTCAGGTAATACGGCCAGGTCACCGCGCCGATGCTGGTCTTGCCGTTGGCCAATGGGATGAACCAGAACCAGCCATGCTCGAACCAGTAGATGCTGATGTTGCCTTCGTCCCGGCCCTCGTTGCGCGTCACGCCGTCGAAGTGGGCGTAGATCGCGGTGCTGTTGTGCTTCTCGTTGCGCACTTTTGCCTTGAAGCGGTTGCCGAGGAAGGTATCGCGGCCCGAGGCATCCAGCACGAAGCGCGCGCGCCACGATGCAGCCGTGCCGTCGTCATGCTGCGCCTCGATCACCGCGCCCTGGTCATCGGGCAGGAAGGCCACATCCTTGACGCGGCAGCCCTCGATCACGTGCGCCCCCTTGCGCGCGGCGTTGCGGATCAGGATTTCATCGAATTCCGCGCGCTGCACCTGGTAGGCGTAGGGCATCGACTTGTCGATGGCGTCGGCGAAGTGGAACACCTGCTTGTGGTCGTGCCAGGGCGAGACGAATTCCGCCGCCCATTTCTCCATGCCGATGGCGCGCACCTCGTCGGCCACGCCGAGCTTTTCCAGCAGCGGAAGATTGGCTGGCAGCAAGGATTCGCCGATATGGAAACGCGGATGACGCGCCTTTTCCAGCAGCGTGACGCGATAGCCCTTTTGCGCCAGCAAGGCCGCCGCCGTCGAACCGGCCGGACCGCCGCCGATCACAAGGACATCGCATTCGCTGACTTCCGGGGCTGCTGCATTCGCTTTCATGGGCTAACTCTGCGGTATTTGAGTGGAACAGGACTTTATCATCAATCTTTTGCCCTGTAGATATCCATACGACAACCCTCCGCGATGTGAAAAATTGCCGTAATCGCCATAACTGGTTTAGGCTGTCTGCCCGAATCGAGCCTTCAATCGGGCCTTCAATCGAACCTCGCCTGCCGACCACCACAACCGGAATCCATGATGCCCGCTCCAGATCAGACGCAAGACCACGTCGTCCACGCACCGCACGCGCCGCTGACCGATTACTACCGCGACGAAGACGACCGCAAGGGTTGGGTGCGCCACATGTTCGACAGCACGGCGGCGGATTACAACCGCATCGAGGCCATCCTCGGGCTCGGCAGCGGCTCGTGGTATCGCCGCCAGGCACTGCTGCGGGCGGGCTTGCAGCGCGGCATGCGCGCACTCGATGTGGGCGTCGGCACCGGCCTCGTGGCGCGCCAGGCGGCCGCGATTCTCGGCGATCCGACTGCGGTGACCGGAGTCGATCCCAGCCCCGGCATGCTGCAAAACGCGCGGGTGCCGGACGGCGTCGTGCTGGTCGAAGGCAGCGCGGAACGGATTCCGTTTCCGGACAACAGCTTCGACTTTCTCAGCATGGGCTACGCGCTGCGCCACATCAGCGATCTTGCCGTCGCCTTCAGGGAGTTCCATCGCGTGCTGAAGCCGGGCGGGCGGCTGTGCATTCTGGAGATCACCTGTCCGGAGAAGCCGTTGCAGAAGACGCTGCTGAAGGCCTACCTGCGCGGCGTGGTGCCGACGCTGGCGAAACTGGCTTCGCGCAATGGCGAGACTTCGGTGCTGTGGCGCTACTACTGGGATTCGATCGAGGCGTGCGCGCCGCCGGCGAGCGTGATGCGCACGCTGGAGGATGCGGGCTTCGCGCAGGTGGAGCGTTACGTCGAGCTGGGCGTGTTTTCGGAGTATCGCGGCGGCAAGCAGGCTTGAATCGCAGGGATGCAGAAAAGGCGCGGCGGAACGCTCCGCCGCGCCTTTTCATTTGCTCGCCATCACCTCACTTGTACAGCACTTCCGGCAGCCACAGACCGATGGCCGGGAACATGTACAGCAGCACCAGCGCGACAACCTGAATCGCCATGAAGGGCAGCATGCCGAGGAAGATCTGGTTCAGCGTCACGTGCGGCGGCGATACGCCTTTCAGGTAGAACGCGGCCATCGCGACCGGCGGCGACAGGAAGGCGGTTTGCAGATTGAGCGCGACCAGCAGGCCGAAGAACAGCGGATCGACGTTGAAATGCGCGAGCAGGGGCACGAAGATGGGCATGAAGATCACAATGATCTCGGTCCACTCCAGCGGCCAGCCGAGCAGGAAGATGATGATCTGCGCGAGGATCATGAACTGCAGCGGCGTCAGGTCCATCGAGATCACCCATGCATTGATGACCTCCTGTCCGCCGAGCAGCGCGAACGCGGCCGAGAAGATGCTCGAACCGACGAACAGCCAGCACACCATCGCGCTGGTTTTCGCGGTCAGATAGACCGATTCCCTGAGCACGCTGTAATTGAGCCGGCGATAGGCCGCCGCCAGCAGCAGGCCGCCGAGCGAGCCCATCGCCGCCGCCTCGCTCGGCGTGGCGAGGCCGAACACGATGGTGCCGAGCACGGCGACGATCAGGAGCGCGAGCGGGAAGAACGAGCCCAGCAGCATCTTGAAGATTTCCAGGCGCGCGAACGTGAAGAATGCATAGAACGCCAGCAGCGCGGCGAGCAGGATGCCGAACGCGATCCAGTAGCCCGAGGGCGCGGGTTCGCTCGGGCCCGCCTCCTGCGCGGCGGCGGACGCGTCCGGAGCCGTCCGCTCCATCGGCCTGTTGTCGAGCGCGGGCGCGGGTGCAGGCGTGACCACTGCGGGGCCGCCATTTTCGGCGGCCGGCTCGGTCAGGCCGCTCTCGGCCGGCGGTTCGGCAAGGCCGCCCTTGTCGTCGTCCGCGCCGCCCTGCTCCTGCGCATCCACGCCCATCTCGACCACGCCGGCCTCGATCACGGCTGGCGGTGCGGTCACGACGCGGTAGAGCGCGCCCATCACCAGCACGAATGCCAGCGCCGGCAGCAGTCCGACAAACAGCTGCGACAGCAGCACGCGCATCGGAACGGCCGCATTGCGCCGGCCCTTCATCGCGCCGAGCAGACCGGAAATCACATTGTTGCGGCCGCCCGCGACGATCGCCTGCGAGGTCGGCGGCAGCGTCACCTTGCGGTCCTCGGCGGACAGCGGCGGCGCATAGTCGGGCCGCAGCTTCGCCACCACAACCACGTAGCCGACATACAGCGCGGTCAGCATGATGCCGGGGAAGAACGCGCCGGCGTACAGCTTGACGACCGACACGCCGGCAGTCGCGCCGTACACGATCAGCAGCACCGACGGCGGAATCAGGATGCCGAGGCAGCCGCCGGCGGTGATCGCGCCGGCCGACAGCCGGATGTTGTAGCCGGCCTTGAGCATCGCGGGGAACGCGAGCAGTCCCATCAGCGTGACCACCGCGCCGACGATGCCGGTGGCGGTGGCGAAGATCGCGCAGGTGACGATGGTCGCCACCGCGAGCGATCCGGGGACACGCGCCATCGCCAGATGCAGGCTCTTGAAGAGGCGGTCGATCAGGTTGGCTCGCTCGACCAGGTAGCCCATGAAGACGAACAGCGGAATCGATATCAGCACGTCGTTCGACATCACCGAGTAGGTTCGCTGCACCATCAGGTCGAGCGTCTGCCGCACCGCAAGGTCCGGGCTCTGGCTGCGGTAGGCCAGCCATGTGAAGAGCACGCCCATCCCCATCAGCGTGAAGGCGGTCGGAAAGCCAAGCATGATCGCGACCACGATCAATGCCAGCATGAGGAGGCCCAGGTGGCCGTTCGTCATCTCCGACGGCGGCGGCATCAGGAAGAACACGCCGAACACGACCAGCGCCATGATCGAGAGGCCGAACCAGACTTCCTTTCTCATTTCTTCTCCCTTTGTTGCGCAGCGGCGGCGCGGTCCGCTGCGGCAATGTCGCTGTCGGTCACGTCCACCATTTCCTTGAGCTTCTCGACGTCCACTTCCTCCACGTCCTCCTGGCGCGAGGGCCAGAATCCCTGCTTCAGGCAGACGATGCAGCGCACGATCTCGACGATGCCCTGCGCCAGCAGCAGCGCGCCGGCGATCGGGATGATGATCTTGTACGGATAGATCGGCGGACCTTCGGCGGTGATGTTGGAATGCTCGTTGATGGCCCACGACTCCGCCGCGTAGTGGTAGCCGGCCAGCACCAGCGCCACCACGCCCGGAATGAAGAACAGGATGTACAGCGCGAGGTCGAGCCCGGCCTGCAGGCGCGGCGGGAAGAATCCGTACAGCACATCGCCGCGCACATGGCCGTTCTGGGCGAGGGTGTAGGCGCCGGCCATCATGAACAGCGTGCCGTACAGCATGATCATGGCGTCGAAGGCCCACGGATGCGGCGTGTCGAGCGCATAGCGCGAGAACACTTCCCACGACACGAGCAGTGTCAGCGCGAGGATCAGCCACGAGAAGATGTGGCCGACCAGCGTGCTCACCTTGTCAATGAAAAGCAGCAGCTTCTGCATCGTTCCTTCCCTTCGCCATGACGCGTGACAGCGGGCATGCAGGCCCGCGACATTGGTTGAAGCAGCGGCACGCGCAAGTGGACGCGCCGCCTGCGTGCGGCGCATCTCGCCTCACGCAGGCGCGCATTTCCCTTGCTGCCGGACTCAGGTCTTCTTGGGGGGCGCCTTCTTGCCGAAGTAGTGGTTGTAGGCCATGCGGCGGTTGGCGTTGGTGTCGAGGTCCCAGCGCAATGCACGTTCGGCAAACTTTTTCTGCGACTCGGTGATTTCCTTGAACAGCGGATTCTCGCCCGACTTCTTCGCCGCCACCTCGTCATAGATTTCGATCTGCCGCTGCAGCACCGCATCCGGCGTCTTGTAGAACTTCACGCCGCTCTTGGTCTGCATCTCGAGGTAATCCTTCGAATAGCGGTCGACCGCCTTCCATGACATGTCGGCGGACGCCGCCTCGGCTGCATTCTCGAGGATCGCGCGCATCTTGGGCGGCAAGGCATCGAACTTCGTCTTGTTGAACAGGATTTCGAACTGTTCCGCGTTTTGATGGAAGCTTTGCAGCATGCAGACCTTGGAGACGTCGGGGAAGCCGAGCAAGCGGTCGGAACTGGCATTGTTGAATTCCGCCGCATCGAGCAGGCCGCGATCCATCGCCGGCACGATTTCGCCGCCGGGCAGCGCATTGACGGCAGCACCGAGGCCGGTGAAGACGTCGATCGAAATGCCGACGGTGCGGAACTTGAGACCCTTCATGTCCTCGGCCTTGGTGACCGGCTTCTTGAACCAGCCCAGCGGCTGCGTCGGCATCGGTCCGTAGAGGAAGGATTGCACATTCGCGCCGACCGCCTGATAAACCTTCACCAGCAGCTCCTTGCCGCCGCCGTACTTGTGCCACGACAGCAGCATGTTGGCATCCATGCCGAAGCCGGGACCGGAACCCCACAGCGCGAGCGCCGGATTCTTGCCGTAATGGTAGGAGACGACGCCGTGGCCGCCGTCGAGCGTGCCTTTCGACACCGCATCGAGCAGGCCGAACGCGGGCACCACCGCACCCGCCGGCAGCACCTCGATCTTCATTTCGCCGCCGGTCATGTCATTCACCTTCTTCGCGTAATCGAGCGCGAACTCGTGGAAGATGTCCTTGCTTGGCCATGTACTCTGGAAGCGCATCTGCGTCGGCGTCTGCGCAGTGGCAATCATCGGAAACGCGACGGCGGTGGCGGTGCCCGCAGCGGCCTTGCCGAGAAAACCGCGACGCGAAGCAGTGGCAGACGGCGCTGCCTTGACGGATTTTTTCATGACGGTGTCCCCTCTCTAATGGTTGTGGACAAGCAGAAAATCGTGCCCGACAACAAGCATCCATCGCGGACGGACCTTGATGTTTGATAAATATCAAAGGGATGTATTGGCCGGCAAGGCTCGCGTCAATCTCTGTGCCTGGCTGCAATGCCGGCACCATGCGACAGGACAGCCGATGCCGGAAAAACCGCCATCCGCCATCACAAATGCGTGGCAACCTGCTCCGCCAGCTGGAACAACATGGCCCTGTCGGCGGACCATTCCAGCGGCATTGTCATCAGCTGCGCCTTGACCATCGTCGCCGGCAGCGCAACGGTCGACGGATGCGGCGGGCGCATGCCGGATTGCGCCGCAAGTTGCGCATTGGTCACTCGGCTGGCGGGCGCCACATGGGCAGCCACGTGGCCGAAGAAGCGATCGAGTTCGTGCCACGCGTCATGCAGATCGAGGTCGCGCGAGTGCGCCCACAGGTGGAAGGTGGTCTCGTGCCGGCGCGCATGTTCGAACATCGCATAGATGCGCTTGAGCCAGTAGCCGTGCCGCAATGCCACGCCGAGGCCCGCGCGCCGCTTGAGCCAGTGGCCGGCGCTGGCGTAATTGCGCAGGTAGACGGCGCGGCGGTGCGGATAGAACTGCACGGTGGTGGGCATCTCGAAGGGATTGCTGCCGCTGTCGAAGCACAGATTCGTCACGGTACGCGCATAGGAAAAGCCGCAGGCCTTGACCAGCGCAACATCGCGCTGACCGTACTTGCCGCCGGGATAGCAGAAACCTTCGACTTCGTGGCCCAGCAAGTCCTCCAGACGCTTCTTGCCTTCAATGATCTGGTAATGCGCGTCGCGGCTCTCCATCTGCATCAGGCGGCGATGATCGTGGGTGTGCGAACCGATTTCGAAGCGCCGCCCGATGTCGCGAATCTGCGCGCGCGACATCACGTCCGGCCCTTCGGAATTGTTGATCGGCACGAAGAAGGTGCCGTTCAAGCCATGCTTGCTCAACAGCTCGGCCATTTTCAAGTCTGACGGATGGCCGTCATCGATGGAACAGCTGAACAACAAACCCATTGTCATTTCCCCTCGTATTCGGTTTTCCTGTCGGCGCACGCGTGATGCGACGATGTACCGCATGATTGGCGATCGAGCGTCTGCCGATCGCCAAATGCTGCCAACGCGTTGCGGTTACTCGTTGTAGCGCGACACCGGCAGCTTGATGCGACCCGGTATGCCAGCCGGCACGGTATAGCGACAGGCCGCCATGAAACCGGCTGCCGCGCGATCGAAGGTATAGCCGTCCACCAGCGCGCGGCTGCGCTGCGAAAAGCCTTGCCAGATGCCTTGATGCGTCAGCAGCAGCGCCGCGCGCTCGGCCCAGCGACTCGCATCCAGCGCACAGACAAAGCCGTTCTGTCCATCCAGCACCAGCTCGCCGGCGACACCCGCATGCGGCGACACGATCACCGGCAACCCGGCAGCGCACGCCTCGTTGGCGACCACGCCCCACACATCGGCGCGCGTCGGAAACAGGAACACGCGGGCAGAGCGGTACAGCGCCGGCAATTCGCGCTGCGTTGCAAAGCCGTGGAACTGCGCATCGACCATGCCGGCATGCTGCGCCGCCGATTTCACCGTGTCGTCCTGGCTGCCGGAACCGACGAACAGGATGCGCACCGTGCGCCCGAGGCACTGCGCCGTCGCCTGCGCGACCTCCAGCGCGAACAGCGGGTTCTTGCCGTCCTCCATGCGACCGCAGAAGATGAAATCGAAAGGCCTGCCGTTCTCGACCGATGGCGCGGCGTAGCGTTCATTGTCGATGCACAGGTGAGAGAGAAAGCACCGCTCGGCCGCGATGCCGTAGCTTTCATACAGGCGCTGCCCGCCCGCGCTGGCCGACAGGAATGCGGTCGAACGGGCAAACACGAAGCGCCGCACCGCCCTGTGCAGCTTCCCCAGCGCCTGCTCGGACAGCCATGTGCCGTCGGTGAACGGCACATGCGCGAGACGGTTCATCCATGCATGGCCGAACGCATACAGCTGGGTCGGATAGAAACCGTCGGTGACGACCACCTCCGGCGCGAAGCGTTTCAGTGCCCCAAGGACATCCGGATTGTTGTGCAGATAGCGGCCCTTCGCATGGATGTAGCGTTCGCGCAGGAAGGCGTGATCGAAGCGCAGCCGCGGCAGATCCCACTCCCGATACGGCTCGCGCTCGCTGCAGAAGATCGCCCGGAACTCGACGCCCGGCATGTTGCCGAGCCGTTCGAATACCGGGATGCGATAGGGCGGCGGATTGTTGGTGACAAGCGCGATTCTTGGCATGGGCTGATTCCGTAACGTGGCAGAGGTGATGCGTGACTGCAGGAAATCTCGACTGGCAGCAACTTTTGTCGCTGGCCCATTCTACTGATTGGATGCTTGCGATAAACGATGCAATGCATAAAGGTTGACGGGAGTCAAAATTGCCGGGAGGTTAGAAGGGGGATACGGGATGAAAGGGGAAATAAGCGAGAAATACCCGGTCAGCGTGCCGCATGCTCTGGTCGGGCAGTCGGTCAAGGTAGTCGCTGCGCGGCTTCGTGGTGGGGAATCGCTTTCGCGACTCGCGAGCCTTGCCTTGCCGCGTGGTTATCGCGTCGAGAAGCAGCAATCGAAGTCGTACCGAGCCCGCGCTTTCTCATCCTTGATGAAATGGAGTTTTGTAGGGTGGGCACGCAGTGCCCACGCGGCAGCGGACGACAAAAGAAAGGTGGCTATTCGATGATTGATCGGTCCGCGTGGGCACTGCGTGCCCACCCTACCCGGCTGCGCGGGCTTCGTGGTGAAGAATCTTTTCCGCGAGTCGCGAGCCTTGCCTTGCCGGGTGGTTATCGCGTCGAGAAGCAGCAATCGAAGTCGTACCGGCTCCGCGCTTCCTCATCCTTGATGAAGTGGAATTTGTAGGGTGGGCACGCAGTGCCCACCTTAACCGGCTATGGATTCACTATCGTAGTCGGTACGTCTCAAGACCCTTGTCCGTGCACTCTTTGTAAAGGCATTCGATCTTCGTAAAAACATCCTGAAGTTCATCTAAAGCATAGTGCACGAACCCGTCGAGGTGCATTTTGTCTTGCTCATCTTCTGGATCAACAAAGTAAATCAAGCTCTGGCGGACGTGCTCAAGCTGGGCAGTGGCATCGTATGCGGTCTGCAAGACTGAATAGAGCTTATTGTCCAAGGTGGCAACCTCTAGGAGATTCTTATCCATGACCGCGCGGTGTGTCCCAGCCAACGCAGAGCCGCTCTTTGAATCAGAGTCTGAGTGCTTAACCCGAAACAGAACGTTGCCATTCTTTGGAAATATGAATTCAAACTGAGCTCCGTTTTCAGATTCATCCCGAATCGTCTCAACGATATGCCGAATAGACTTGATCGTCCAATGGTTCAGTTCGCACTCTCTGGCGAGAAGTGTTCGCAGTGCTTTCTTCTTCCGTATGTCACCCCGGTAGCGACGTACGCCCTCAAAGAGCTCTTTAAGCACGAAGATGCCGATGGCAACAAGTACAGTTACAGGAAGAATAGAGAATAACGATTCCATAGCGCTCCAACTTGAATTGGATATCAAACCCTGTCCATCCAACTCGACTCCGTGACATCGAACTCAGGAAACCGCGCGGGGCGTAATTTCTTGTCAAATGTTTTTTCAGTGTCCGCGTGGGCACTGCGTGCCCACGCTACAGCAAGTAGGGCGGAAAAGCGCAGCGCCTTCCGCCGTGTGCCACGCTCGTGCCCCTCCATGCCAAACTGCCGCAATCACGCTCCTTCAGCAGCGCAAATTATCGGTCGCATATCCGAATGAAAGCCCGAACAAGATGAAGGCTGCAAAGGAACGTTGGGCATGCGGCGGAAGGCGCTGCGCTTTTCCGCCCTACGCCCTACGCCCTACGCCCTACTACGCCCTACGCCCTACGAGCTACGAGCTGCGTGCCCACCCTACCCGGCTATCCTCGTTTTAAAATTTGCGCTTCACGAAAGAACCGATCGCTCGTAGTACCATGAGATATCCAATTGCGGCAACGAAAAACAAGAGTCCGCCTCCGAAATAAGCTTTCACTGGTGCATAGAACAAGCCAAAAAGCATCACACCAAGCAAATATACGATGAACTCGATTCGGCTTCTCATAGCTTCAATTTAACGTGATTTAGCACAGTAGGTTGGGCTGCAAAGCCCAACTCTCTCAAAGCACGGGGCGGCCTGATTCCTTTCGCCAACCTTCGCAACAGCTGAAAGTGATCGGCAAGAAGGTACTCCGATTTGCCAGACTGATCGTGAAAATCCTTCACGACGTTCAAGCTTCGACATCCCATCGGCACGACATCTTTGGATGTTGGGCTTTGCAGCCCAACCTGCCACGATGAAGAAACACCCCGTCAGAACTCTTCCCAGTCATCGTCACTCGTGCGCGCGGGCGCAGCCTTGCGCGGTTGCGGTGCCACGATGGCCTTGCCGGCTGCTGCTGCGATGGCCGGCTTTTTCGCGGGAGCGGGAATCGACGCTGCGGCACGCACGGTCACCTGCGGCATAGCGCGCTCCTGCATGACAGGCGCGGGCGCCGGCGCTGCCGTCCGCCCATTCAGCTTGAACACGCCGACCACGTGCGCCAGGTTGGCGGCCTGATCCTGCAGCGACTGCGAGGCGGCGGCGGCTTCCTCCACCAGCGAGGCGTTCTGCTGCGTGACCTCGTCCATCTGCGTGATGGCCTGGTTGACCTGCTCGATGCCGGCGGTCTGTTCCTGGCTGGCGGCGGTGATCTCGGACATGATGTCGGTCACGCGCCGCACGCTGTCGACGATCTCGCGCATGGTCGCGCCGGCCTGGTCGACCAGCTTGGCGCCGGTATCGACCTTCTCGACCGAGTCGTCGATCAGCGACTTGATTTCCTTGGCGGCGGAGGCGGAACGCTGCGCCAGGTTGCGCACCTCGGAGGCGACGACGGCGAAGCCGCGGCCCTGTTCGCCGGCGCGCGCCGCCTCGACCGCCGCGTTCAACGCGAGGATGTTGGTCTGGAAGGCGATGCCGTCGATCACGCTGATGATGTCCACGATCTTGCGCGAGGATGCGTTGATCGAGCCCATCGTATCGACCACCTGCGACACCACCACGCCGCCCTTGCTCGCCACTTCGGAGGCGGACTCGGCAAGCTGGTTGGCCTGGCGCGCATTGTCGGCGTTCTGCTTGACGGTCGAGGTCAGTTCCTCCATCGACGATGCCGTTTCCTCCAGCGAGCTGGCCTGCTGCTCGGTGCGCGAGGAGAGGTCGAGGTTGCCTGCCGCGATCTGGCTGGAGCCGGTCGCGATCGCATCGGTGCCGGTGCGCACCTGGCTGACGATCTGCACCAGGCTGTCGTTCATGTTGCGCAGCGCGCGCATCAGGCGGCCGATTTCGCTGGTCGACTTCACTTCGATGGTGCCGGTCAGGTCGCCGTCGGCCACGCGGGTCGCGATATCGGCAGCGATCTTGAGCGGCGCGGTGATGCTGCGCGAGATGACGACGCCGCAGGTCACGCCGAACGCGACCAGCAGCACGGTGAGCAACGCCATCAGATTCAATCCCTGGCGATAGACGCCGTCGATGGCGACGGCGCTGGCATCGATGCTCTTGCGCTGATGCGTCAGCAGTTCGAGCAGCAGGCTTTCGTATTGCGCCGACAGCGGGAGGTATTCCTGCTCGAGAATCCGCTTCGACTCTTCGGCGTTGCCCTCGCTCTTCAGCTTGACGGCGGCATCGCGCGCCGCACTGTATTTCTTGCGCACCTCGCCGATCCTGGCATAGATCGCCTTCTCTGCATCATCGGCCAGCAGTGGCTCCACCGCCTTTTGCAGCTCCGATGAACTCCTGGTCGTGGCCTCGATGTCTTTTTCAAAGAACTTGCCGAGGGTGTCGTCCGTGCTTTTCGCAATCGCGCTGGTGCGCCGGATCGAGCCGAAGGTATTGCGATACCAGTCGGAGACCATGCGCTCCTTGGCCAGCGGCTTTTCCATCATGTGGCTGGTTGCGTCGGCCACGGCATGCAGCTGCCACATGCCGAACGCCGTCGTGATGATCGACAGCAGGAGAACGAGTCCGAAGCCGATGGCCAGACGCGTACTGATAAGTAATTTGTAGATTCTGTTCATGACAATCGCATCTTGCTGGGTTGTGGGTCGGCGCGTGACAGCAGGTCGGGCGCGCCGGCGAGGGATGACGCCATCTCGTGCGCTATGCGGCGATTTTTTCGATGATGCCCATCTCCGCGCTCGACATGAGGCGGTCGATGTCGACCAGGATCACCATGCGCTGGTCGATGGTGCCGAGCCCGATCAGGTAGTCGGTGTTCAGCGCGGTGCCCATCTCCGGCGCCGGCTTGATCTGTTCGGGGGGCAGCGTGATCACGTCCGACACGCTGTCGACCACCATGCCGACCACGCGCTCGCCGATGTTGAGGATGATGACGACCGTGAACTGGTCGTAGGTGGGGGTGCCGAGATTGAACTTGATGCGCATGTCGACGATCGGCACGATCACGCCGCGCAGATTGACCACGCCCTTGATGAACTCCGGCGCATTGGCGATCTTCGTCACCGCGTCGTAGCCGCGGATTTCCTGCACCTTCAGGATGTTGATGCCGTATTCCTCGCTGCCGAGCGTAAACGCCAGTGCTTCGATGCCGCCCTGATTTTGTTGTTCGTTTTGCATCCCAAGCCACCTTCCATGTTGATGTCGTTATCGATGAATGCTTGCAAAAACGCCAATATGCGCGGCGCTTGAAAGGCATTCGACACTGGTAGTTACGGCAGGAAGGGAGTATTACTTTAGCGGCAAGGCAAAATCATCCCGCATTGTCATTCGATCAATTCAATGCCTTGACCATGTAGCGTGCCGGCTGCGCATAGGTGGCCAGATTGCCGGTCTGTGCCGCATCAAGGCCGTGCCAGTCCTCGTAGCCGAGGGCGCGCCAGAACACGGCCGAACCCTGCACCGATACCAGCGATGAATGGCGGAAGCCGCGCAGCGCCGCCGCCTCCAGCGCGAACCGCGCCAATGCCGAGCCGACGCCCTTGCCGGCGGTTCGGCGCGCCACCGCCAGATCATGGAAGTACATGCTGGTCGGTGCGGGCGACACCGAAAAGACGCTGCCGAGCGGCGTGACCTTGCCGAGCTCGGACGGATAGCCGACGAAATACGCGCACACGCCGGCAGCGTCTTCCGCCACCCATGCGAACGCGGGCGCGGCGCAAAAGCGTGCGCGGATCGTCGCTTCGTCTTCCACCATCTCGGCGGCGTAGCACTCACTCTGGATGAAAAGCAGGCAGGGGATATCGGACTCTTGCATCAAGCGAAACTGAAACATGCTGTGTTCTTGTTGAATTGGAACGATCGGCGGGCGGGGACTCATGCACCACGCAATGCACGCAGTGTGCGCACATTGCGCAGGCGCATCGAAATGGTATCAGCCGGACCGAAGCGCTGCAGGCATGCCCCGCAAACGCGGCGATGGCTTTCCTTTCGGAAATCAGGACGAGGAATTGCGAACGTGAATTGCGGACCTTATTCGACCAGTCGCGGCTGGCCTTCCAGTATCAACAGATACATGCCGCGTTCATCGGGGCCGAGGTACGCTTTCGCGGTGTAATAAGTGCGGCTGTCCACGAGAAACGGCTCCGACACCGGCGGCATCTGGTCCAGTTCCTGAATCCCGAAATCGGTTTTCGCGCCGTACGCGTCTTCGTGAATGATTTGTACCTGCATGATGCGCGCCTTCTGTCTTGTATCGCTCAAACAGGAATAGAGTCGCGTTTCGGGAAACAGTTTCAGGCAGCGTCGAATCGCGGCAGCATCCTCGGACACGCTTGCCGTTTACCTGGATGACAGCAACAGCTTGATGTCATGCAAGCCAAGAAACGCTCATTCTTCGCACTCGCCGCTCGGCACCATGTGGACCAGCGCCCACAGATGCCCGTCGAGATCCTCGAAACCGTGCTGGTACATGAAGCCGTAGTCCTTCGACGCGTTCGAAGACGGCCAGATCACGGACTGAATCGGAAGTTGGCGCAGCCGGTGATCATCCGTACGGCTATGACACCACGCCCGTCGCACGCATCATTTCTCCTTCCATTCCAGCGCCGCCCGATCCCATTTGCCGAGATTGGCGGCGGCTTCATACGTGCTCTGCATGAATTCCAGCAGCGTCGTGTCCGGCGATTGCGCCAGCCGCACCGCATCGTAGGGCAGGACGAATTCGTACATCGTCGGATGGTAGGTGGCATGCGGCGGGCGCACCGGCGCATCCTTGAATCCTTCGGGCTCGGGGTAGGCGTACGTGTAGAAGAGGGGATAGGGCACGGCGTCGCCGCCGGGCCAGAAGCCGCAGCTGCTGACTTCGTGCGAGTAGGCTTCGCGCGTGACCCAGTCGGGACAGTGCGGCACGCCGCCGGCATGCTCGGGCGCGGTGCGTCCGGAGAAGCGCGTCACGGCGAGGTCGAAGCTGCCCCAGAAGAAATGCACGGGACTGCACTTGCCGAGGTAGCCCGCGCGGAACTCCTTGAACACGCGATCGATCTGCACCAGCGCGCGCCAGAAGCGGTTGGCGTATTCCGCGTCGTACGCGGCGTGGGTGCGGTCCTGCTCGAAGGGGATGGGATCGGGCAGTTCGTTCGGCGTGGTGTGGATGCGGATGTCGAGGCCGACATCCTTCATCTCGGCCATCAGTTCCTGATAAAAATCGGCGACTGTGCGCGGACGCAGCGCGACCGTGCGGACCGCGCCGTCGCTCGTCTCGATGAAGAGCTGATGGTCGATGAAATCGAAATCGAGCTGGAAGCTGCGCGCCCCATAGGGAATGGACATGGTCGTCATGCCGCGCGCGGTGACGTAGAGCGTGACGTGCCAGGAATGGTTGATCCACGGCATTTGCGTCAACCGTATCTTGCCGACGATCTGCGTCCACATGTGCAGCGTGGCGCAGGTGTCCTTCCATGCATCCCAAGGCAGGTCGGGCCAGTCTTCAGAACGGGATGGGGGCAGCGGCGAGCTGGGAGGCGTCATGGTGGTCTCCAGACGAGTGCATTCTGTTGCAAGGGGGATTGCGCGGACTGTTCTCGCCTTGTTGCAGCGCATGCACGCGCCTTTCGCGTGAAGCGATGCGTGGGCAGGCAGCAATGCGGTGGCAAGGAACCGGCGCATCGTGCATTTGTTTATATGTCACGCATTGACTGATAGCGAGATCAAACGCGCGATAAATCAAGCGGCTTGATCCTTCTCAAGCGCTGATTGGATCGAGGATGGGATCGAGGATTGCCTGGACGGAATCAGGTGTTCGCGTCACCTGATGCGATGGCAGATGGACGCGGACCGGCATCGGCCGCGCCGGCTGCAGGATTGCGGGACATCGCGCAACGCCGGGCGGCACGCGCGTTGATGCCGTAGCCGAGCACGGTCAGTTGCGCCATCACATTCATCGCGGCAACTGTCGCGAAGAGCCGGCTGTTCAGCACGTATAGCGCGTAGAGAATCGTGATCGCCGTGATGAGGACCCAGCCGCTCCATGTCAGAAGCGATATTGACTGGCAGGCATCGCGGTCGCGATGGTATTTGATGATTTGCGGAAGATACAAGGCAGTGGCGGCGATGCCGGATGCGCCATACAAAATGCTCAATACGTGTTCCATGACTCCCTGCTGCCTGCTTTCGTGTGGCGACCCGGCATCCTTGCCGGTCATGAGGGTATTGATGTGTCGCGCGGGAAAAAGTTCTTGGCAGCAAGGCGTGCATCGCAAAAATCACGCAAGAAAGGCAGGGTGGATCGGCGCATGCGCCCATCGTGTCGTTATTGTGCCGTTATTGATTTCTACAGAATTCACGACGACTTTTCGTCATCCCGGCTTTCGCCGGAATGGAATGACAAGCACAAGCGGTGTCATGAATGTTGCAGGTCTCGATCATCGCGCCTGAATCGTGTCATTCATCCATGCCGCTCAGGCATTCAATATCGGCAATCGCCATGCGCAGCATCAGGTGCGCCTTGGCCTCGTGCGGATCCATGCCGGCCGCCAACGGATCGGGAAAGGCCTTCTTCATGATGCCGTCGCGATGGATGAAGTATTCGCCGTCGTCGTACTCGATGGTATAGGTCAGGCGCTTGCCTGTGCTGCGAGTGTGTTCCTGGAATGGCATGTTCCGCTCTCCGTATCGGTCTGAGGTTCTGTCGCCGGCTGCGCATCGTCGCAGCGCCTTCCTGTTGACACTATTCTATGTGCCGCGTCATTCGGCAAGTTTGATCTGCGAACATCTTTCTGTGTGCTGCGGCGGAAAATCGCGTCGCGTTGCGATTGCGAAAGTTTCATTGACATTGATCACGCTCGCTGCATGCACAGTGCGTTACGCTCGTCCGACACAGTCTTGTCAAAATTCAATGCTCATGCACAACTGTCTGCCCCTTGCGCGCGTCGCCGCCCTGTCCGCATGTTTGCTTGCCATTGGTGCGGCCGCGCAGGAGCGCACGCTGGATCCGGTGGTAGTCAGCGCCAGCCGCGTCGAACAGCGCGTGTTCGATACGCCGGCGGCGGTCAATCGCGTCGATCTCGACTGGCGCAACAGCAATGTGCTCGGCATCAGCGTGGCGGAACCCCTGGCCGGTGTGCCGGGCATGGCGGTCCGCGACCGCCAGAATTTCTCGCAGGATGTGCAGTTGTCGATCCGCGGCTTCGGCAGCCGCGCCACCTTCGGCGTGCGCGGCAGCCGCATCCTGGTGGACGGCATCCCGGCGTCCATGCCCGACGGACAGGGCCAGGCATCGACGATCAATCTCGCGTCGGCGCAGCATGTCGAGGTGCTGCGCGGGCCGTGGGCGCAGATGTACGGCAACGCCGGCGGCGGCGTGCTGCTGGTCGAGAGTCGGCGCGCGCCGGACACGCCGACCGCGTCGCTGCGGCTGGCGGCGGGCAGTCTCGACTTCACGCAGATGATGGCCAGCGGCGGCATGCGCATCAATCCGGCGCTCGGCCTGCAGGCGGCGGCCGAGGGCTTCTCCACCGACGGCGTGCGCGCGCATTCTGCCGCGCGGCGGCGCTATCTCGATCTGCGCGCGGACTGGCAGACGGATGCGGCAACATCCGTACGCGTCGGCATCAACGGCTTCTCGCAGCCGCAGGCGCAGGATCCGATGGGCCTGACGCAGGCGGAATTCGAGCGCGACCCCGGCATGACCAATCCGCTCGCCTTCCAGTTCGACACCGGCAAGACGGTCGATCAATACCAGCTCGGCGTGCAGGCCGAACGGCGCATCACCGCGCGCGACAGATTGAGCCTGACCGCCTACGCCGGCAATCGCACGCTCACGCAATTCCTCGGCTTCAGCGGCGTCGCGCCGACCAGTTCCGGCGGCGTGGTCGATCTGGACCGCAACTACTTCGGCACCGGCATCGGCTGGCAGCGCCAGCCCGATTCGGGCGACCGCATCCCGCTGCGCTGGAGCGCGGGCGCGGAAATCGAGGCGATGCGCGACAAGCGCCGCGGCTTCGTCAACAACAACGGCAGCGAGGGCGCGCTGCGGCGCGACGAGGACAACGACGCCACCTCGTACGGCGCGTACGGCCAGCTGGGCGCGTACGTGCGGCCCGACGTGCAGCTGCTGGCGGGTGCGCGCTACAGCGACGTGCGCTTCAAGGTCGACGATCACTTCATCACCGCCGCCAGTCCGAACGACAGCGGCAGCGTGTCGTACAGTCAGTTCAGTCCGGTGCTGGGCGTGCTGTGGAGCGCGAGCGAATCGCTCAATGTCTTCGCCAATGCCGGGCGCGGATTCGAGACGCCGACCTTCACCGAAATCGCCTACCGCCCCGGCGGCACGGGGGTCAACTTCGGCCTGCAGCCGGCGCGCAGCCGCCACTTCGAAACCGGTGCGAAGATGCAGCGCGACGCGCTCGCGCTGGAAGCCGCATTGTTCTACAGCATGACCGACGACGACATCGTGCCGCTGTCGAACCAGGGCGGGCGCGCGACCTTCGGCAACGTCGATGGCGTCCGGCGCTACGGGCTGGAGCTCGGCGCCCGGACCGGCTGGCGCAGCATCGACTGGTCGCTCGCCTACACGCTGTTGTATGCCAGCTTCACGCAGGGTTTCGTCAACGCCGACGGACGCCAGGTCAACGCCGGCAACCAGCTGCCAGCCACCGCGCGCCACACCTTCCAGCTCGAAGCGACCTGGCGACCCTCGCAGGACACCAGCGTCGGCGCGGTGCTGCACGCGGAGAGCCGCATCTACGCGAACGACATCAACTCGGAAGCCGCGCCCGGCTACTTCACGCTCGGCCTCAATGCCGGTCGCACTTTCCGCGTCGGCCGCACCCAAACGCGGCTGTTCGTGCGGGTCGACAACCTGTTCGACCGCAGCTACAGCGGCTCGGTCATCGTCAACGAAGCGAACCGGCGCTACTACGAACCGGCGGCGGGACGGACCTTTGTGGCGGGGGTGGTGATCGGTCTGTAGAGCGTCTAACAAAATGAAGCGAAGCGGTTCTGAGTAGGGTGCAGCAGGGAATTCGGGCAGCATGCTGCCCGCCTGCGAAACGGCGCTGGCATGCAAGCCAGTGCGCGCCCTGCAAGGGTGCCGCCGCAGACAGTACGACCTGTACGGCAAGGCGGCACAACACCCTCAGAATCATTTTGTTAGGCGCTCTCTTAGGTGCGATGGCCCTGACCTGTCATTCGGGGCGCGCGGTATCGCAGGAGATGGAGCAAGGGATGGGACAAGGTCCGCAGCTCAAAACCCATCCCCATCCCATCCTTCCCCTTGAAGGGGAAGGAGCAAACACCAGGTTGCCGTCGTCTTGATTTTCAACGCCTGCAATCAGGCATCCCGCTCACCCCGGACTCACGCGCTCGGCCAGCTCCAGCAGCAGCGCATCGCCTTTCCCCACCCACGCGCTGCCGTGCATGCAGGCCAGCGTCGAGGGATGCAGCCTCGCAAGCCGCGTCAGCATCTGCCGCGTATCCGGCGCATGCGCGTAGTAATCCATCTCCAGACGAAACGCTTCGCTCGGTTCAAGGATGTCCTGCTCCGTGATCGGCGCAGGCTCGTGCCCGGGCTGCGTAAACAGGTCGCCGCAGAGCAGCGTGTTGCTGGTCTGGTCGAACACCGTGACGTTCTCCCATCCATGCGGCAGATGCGGCATCTCGAACCACTGCAGGCGATGGTGCCCGAGCTCCAGCAGATCGCCGTCCGCCATCGACAGCGGCGCGCGGTCGGCGAGGTCGCCGATCGACACCATCGCCGCAATCCGTCCGCACACCGGCACCGCCTGCGGCGCGGCGCGCAGAAAGTCGTTGAGCGAGCCGCACTCGTCAGCCTCGACATGCGAGAAGCCGACATAGGCCAGCGTCGACAGCGGTAGCACATGCGCCACCGCCTCGCTCACCATCGCGAACAGGCGGCGCGGCCCGCTGTGATACAGGAAGGGCCGGTCGTCGGCGATCAGGTACTGGTTGAACGTGAAGCCGCCGGGCATGACGGAGGGCGGCACCGGCGTCGAGATGCGGAAGATGTGGTCGGCGATTTCATCGACGCTGGTTCCGGATTGCGTGTTGATCACTGGCATGGTTTGACTCCTTCGCATGCATGTGGATACGGTCGGCGGCTGTGCGCAAGGCTGCGCCCAAGCCGCTTATCCTGTCCATGATCGGAACTCGCACCTCACGGGACTTGCGTGCGCTCAAACTTGATGAAGGAAATCGAGATCGGCCCGGTGCATGTGCATGCGTGCCGAATGGAAACATTGCCCGTCGTGTCGCGCTCACGTGCCTGATGCCTGATGCCTGAGCCTGAGTTGAGCAGGCGCTCCCTGCGAAATCCCGACGATCCCGATCCCGTCATTCCGGGCAAATGCGAGGGCCTGTTGACATGCAATTCGGGAAAGAACCCGGAGGGAACGGGCCGTATGCGCCGCATGCCGGCGTTGCGGCTCCTTGCCGCTGTCGTGCACACTTCGCCGCCACGACGCGTCGCCGCGCCTTGGCCTGCAACGCATACGGCCCGTTCGCACTCCCGAATTGAATGTCAACAGTCCCAGGGAATCTCGAATGTCATGCCACGGGATTCCTCGCTGCAACCGGAATGACAGGCAGCCGCGATGCCGTCAACGTGCAGGAAGCGAAGCGATGCGCTCGGCGGCGGCATGGCCAGCACGGCGCCTTCGCGTTCGCTCGACCGGGTCTTGCCGGTCCAGCCCGCGTCCGCATCGGTCCGGGGCATGATCATTTCTTTTACTTGCATAAGCGTTCTTCGTTTGTGATGACGACAGGCCGGCATGCGGCACTGACATTCAGTTGGGGCTGTAACGGACAATGCGGTGCCCCGCGCCGGCTGCCGCGGCCGGCAGCGGCAGCCCCGGCGCGACCGGCACGCCCTGTCGCAGCTGGCAGAGGCATTCATCGTGCTGCTTCAACACTTCGTCGATCGCATCGTCCAGCGCATCCGCATCCAGACCGTCGATGTCCAGCCCGATCTGGTAGATCGCCTGCTGCGTATCGAGCGAAATCGACAGCTCGCCCTTGCCCGTGCCGAGCTTGAGGAAATTACAGCGCAACATCGATTCGAACAGCGGAAACAGCCGCGTCTCGTCGGAGCCGAGCGGCATCAGCGACGTGTAGACGAAAAGCCGCGCGCTCTGCGCCACGTACTCGAAGTTGATTTTCTTGCCGCTCCTGAACGTCATTGCCGCCGTCCCCTCGGGACTGAGCCGCAGGCCATCGACGCCATCGCGGCGGCCCACCTCATTGACGATGCTGCTCAAGCATTCCATTTTCGTTGTCACGACAATCCTTGAAAATTGCAAAGGCTGCCCGCGCCTGTATCGGCTCCACATACGCAAGGCACAGATGAGTGGCGTCGAAATTGAAATAGTTCACTGATGGAACCGGCATGCTGCCGATGCCACATAATGCATTGGCAAGGAGTTTTATGAGGTGCGGTGCCACGCCGGCTGATCGGCGGCTCTGCTGAAGAAACAGGACAAGCCGTTTTCACGGCATTGCCTGCCATCGCACAGCCTGTCTTGATGAAACCCGGAGTCCCTATGCGAATACTCGGAAAAGTACTGAAAACGCTCCTGATTCCTGCCGTTGTCTGGGTCGGTTTTGTCGCATATGGAACGAGCCTGGACTTCGTCGAGCGCGTCATTCCTCTGTCGTCGAATCGGTCCTTCGTCTATGCAACACTTCTCGGCCAGGGATTCATTTCCGCGGCCATTGTCTCTGCCATATTCAGCTATCCGCTGGCGTTCATCTATCGGCGATCAGCGCCACTTGTTGCCCTTTGCATGTGCGCTCCCGTTCTTTTTCTGCGCGCGCCAGACATTTTTTCGAGTCAATCGCTTGCTGTGTCAATCGTCTCCACATTCGAGATATTTGCCTATGTGATCTTGTTGACAGCCGGCTCGTGGACAGCGCACACGCATGTGTCGCGCTCCAATCGGCTTATGTGGCAGGATAAGCAGGCTTGCGTTTCCGGTTGAGACAGGCCGTCTCATGTATTCGCGAAACTTGAAGAAGCGGTGGTTTTTTCTTGCTCAGGCCTGCCCGGATACCGCCGTTTCGGCATCTTTCCAATTGCAAGACGCAAACATTCAAGCAAGTCACGAGGATCGAAGTGGTGCCGAACGAATGGGCACGACATCTGGCGGAAGCCGCAGATTTTGTGCGCGAATCCGGCGCGATGGCGGGTCGATCAAACCGCCATGCCGGCAGCCAGTCTCACTGAAAGCGATAGACGGCCCGCAAGCCGAACGCCGCCCGCTCATGCCGTGGTTGCGTAATGGTGCCGACCGCGTTGCCGTTGCGGCGCAGCACCGCCTTGTCGCTGCGGCCGATGTCGATCCAGTCGAGATCGGCCTGGAGCGTCAGGTTCGGCAGCGCCGCCGGTTGAAAGCCGAGCCCGAACCTCAGGCCGACCGCCGATTTGGTGGACAAGCTTGCGTCGTCGAAAAGCTGCCGGTCGAATTGGACGCGCATTTGCTCCGGCCGCGCGAAGACGATCAGGCCGGTCAGATCGAGACTGCCTGCGCTCCACTGCGCGACACGCCCCGTCGCGCCTGTCAGCAGCCGCCACGAGGTGTACCGTTCCTGCAGGCCGGCCACGCCGTCGCGGCCGCGGATGTCGCGCTGCCAGACGTCCCGCTCGAGCGCCGCGATCAACTGCACCGCCTCGCTGACCTGCCGGCCGATTTCGAGGCGGATGCGCGCCTGCGTCGTGCCGGTCTCGCTGACGAAGCTGGCGCCGCTTTGCAGCCGGCCGTCGTAGGTGATGTCGTTGCGGTAGAAGTCGCCGGACACGCCGAACTGCCAGCCCTGCGTCGCATAACGGGCGGCCCCGCCGATGCCCGGCAGCCATCCGTATTCCTGCACCATTGTCCGGTTATCCGTGCCGGTTTCGGTCATGCGCACATAGCGCGCGCCGGCCTCTGCGGAGAACTGCCATTGTGCGAAGGCAGGGCTGGCGTGGGCGAGAACGAGCAGCAGGACTAGCGGGAGGAAGAGGCGTTTCATGGACTGGTGTGTATGCAAATGAAAAGGGGCGCATGATGCGCCCCGTGGTGACGCTGTTCAGACGATGTCAGAACAGGCTGGAAAACTCGCTCCAGCTCTTGGTCATGGTGTCATCGACCGTGCCGTCGCCGTTCTTGTCAACACCGATCTGCACGCTGGTGTTGTTGAGCACGGTGAACGTGAGGCTGGTCTTGTCGGACGCGGTGACGATCATGGCGCCCTGGTGCGGGTAGGCATTTCCCAGCTGCTTGAAGTCCGTGAGCGTCTTGACCGTGTACGTGACGTTGCTGCCGAGGCGCGGCAGGTTGCCGGTGATGGTGAAGTTGTCACGGTAGGTATACAGGTCGGCGGGAGTCACATCGCCGGAATACTCGTAATTCGACATGGTGCGAGAAGCAGTGCCGCTGCTTTTCGTCGTGCCCGTTTGCAGCGATGCGCCGGTGGCGGAGAAGGTTTCCGCGCCGGCGGCCGTGCGGCTGTAGCTGAGTGTGATGTCGCCGTTCGCGGTATCGGTGACGCCATTTCCGGTGATGGCGAGGTTGGCAAACTTCATCGTCATCGCCGCACTCCATGCCGACGATGGCGAGGGTGTGCCGCTGGCGCTGGCGAATGTGATGGTCAGCCCGCCGTTGAGTCTTGCGCCATCTTCCACGCAGTTGCTGGCGCTGATCGCGACCGTGTCGCCGCTCGTGATCGTGGCCGTATCCGTAACCTTGTATGCGAAGCTCAGAGTGCCGCCACCGCTGCAGTTGATTGTGTTGGTCGCCTCCACGCCCACCGCCATGGCGGCGGGTTTCGCATCGAGCGCGCGGTACAGCTGCTGCATCGCTGCATTGAGCAGACCGGTGGAGTGCGTCTCCACCGAGACGCCGATGACCATGCCGGCCGAGCCGCTGACCTGATCGTTGAGCGAGTTCGACGCCGCGTACGTTTGCGCCGCGACATCGTTCGCATTGGCGACCGTGATGGTGGATGCCTGCTGGCTGGATGACGCTGCCGGAGCGTCGCCGCCGCCACCACCACCGCAGGCCGACAGCAGGATTGCGGAACTGGCCGCGAGAAGTGCAGGGAATTTGAGGAAGGAAGATTTCATGAGTTGGATGACCTGTGTGTATGGATGGTGAGTGTCGCTGCGGAGGAGCCGCCGGCGACCGCGAGGGAGGTTAACAGAGGCTTGCAAAAAAGACCATCCCATGCTTTGGGTAGGACAACGTCTGTCATCCGCGCTTCGCGCTGCGGTCGTCAGCCCTGCCTTGATGCAGTCAAGGCAGGGCTGACGACTTCCTCCAACTCTCCCATCCAACTCGCGCATGCGGGACATGCGCAGGGCGCTGGTCTATGCCGGCAATGCCGGCCTCGCCGCCGCCGGGATCGCCACATGCGCCGCATCCACCCTGAACACGCTGACCACCTGCACCAGGTTGGCGGCCTGGTCCTGCAGCGATTCCGCCGCCGCCGCGGCTTCCTCCACCAGCGACGCGTTCTGCTGCGTCACCGTGTCCATCTGGCTGATCGCCTGGTTGACCTGCTCGATGCCCGCGCTCTGCTCCTCGCTCGCCGCCAGGATCTCCGCCATGATGTCGGTCACGTGCTTGACGCTGGTCACGATCTCTTCCATCGTCGTGCCCGCCTCGCCCACCAGCCGGCTGCCGGCAGCGACCTTGTCCACCGAGTCGTCGATCAGCGACTTGATTTCCTTGGCGGCCGAGGCCGAACGCTGCGCGAGGCTGCGCACTTCCGATGCCACCACCGCGAAGCCGCGGCCCTGCTCGCCGGCGCGCGCCGCCTCCACCGCCGCGTTCAGCGCGAGGATGTTGGTCTGGAACGCGATGCCGTCGATCACGCTGATGATGTCGACGATCTTCTTCGACGAGGCGTTGATCGAGTCCATCGTCTCGACCACCTGCGACACCACGTCGCCGCCCTTGACCGCCACGCCCGACGCGGTGGCGGCGAGCTGGTTGGCCTGGCGCGCATTATCGGCGTTCTGCTTCACCGTCGAGGTCAGCTCTTCCATCGAGGATGCGGTTTCCTCCAGCGAGCTGGCCTGCTGCTCGGTGCGCGAGGACAGGTCGAGATTGCCGGCCGCGATCTCGCTCGATGCGGTGGCGATGGTGTCGGTGCCCTGACGCACCGAACCGACCATGCGCACGAGGCTGTTGTTCATGTCCTTCAAGGCCTGCAGCAGCTGCCCGGTTTCATCCTTCGAACGCACTTCGATGCGATGGGTAAGGTCGCCGGCGGCCACCGTGCCGGCAATCTTGACCGCGTGCTTGAGAGGGCCGGTGATGCTGGCGGACAGCAGCCAGGCAAACACCGCGCCGAGCGCGAGTGCGATGACGCCGAGCGCGATCAGGATGACGCGGCCCGACGCGTAGATCGCATCGGCTGCCTCATCGGCCTCCCTGGCCAATACCTCTTCATGGGCAAGCAGCTTCTGCACCGCCTTGGTGTAGACATCCATCGCGGGAATCATCTTGTTGTTGATCAGGTCCTTGATCTGGAGTTCGCTGTCCCATTGGTTCTCCGCCTTCAGCTTGAATACCTGGCCGCGCACTGTGAGATACGCTTCACGCATCTTGCCGACATCGGCCATCAGCCCCTTTCCTTCCGGCGACTGAATCTCCTTTTCCAGCTGCTTCTGAATCCCGGTGTTGATCTTGCTCTGCGCAGCGATCTGCGCATCCAGTATTTTCTTGTCGTCCTGGTCGAGGCTCTTCACGTAGGCGAGCGTGCGTGCCGCATTGATCTCGATGCCGGCCATCCATTCGCGCGCGAGCCGCGCCTTGGTCATCGCATCCTGCAGATCATCTGTCGCCTGCCCGAGCTGCTGCAGACGCCATACGCCGATCACGGTGATGCTCGCCATCAGTATCAACACCGCAGCGAAGCCGAAACCCAAACGAACACCAATTTTCAAGTCTGTCATTTTCATTTTTGCAATCCTGCTTTCCATCTTCAGTAGCGATTCCCTGATGTGCGCGCATCGAACCGCCATGGATCATGGCAACCTTTCAACAAGCTGCCGCAGCGCATCGAAGCCGGACGAGTATCCAGCCTAAGCTTTAACGGCCAGGCGGATATCGAAATTAATAGACACAATGGATTTATTTTTCGCGCGCTTGATACAAGCACAACACAAGCACAACGAAGGACAGGAATGATTGTCTTGCAGTTAACAACAACGCCGTCTCGATCCCGTCATGCGCCATGACAAAGCGTCAAGCCGACGCCAGAGGCACGCGGGCACACTCGCACACGGCGTGCAAGCATGAAAAAAGGGCATCACGCGACGACGCGTGATGCCCTGTGTGCAAGTGGGGAAAAGGGGGCAAGGCCCCGAATTGAATGCCTCTCTTGTTGCCTCTTATGCGAGCAGCATCGCATTCGGCGCAGCGTGGCGCTGATCCACCTTGAACACGCTGACCACCTGCACCAGGTTGCGCGCCTGGTCCTGCAGCGATTCCGCCGCCGCCGCGGCTTCCTCCACCAGCGACGCGTTCTGCTGCGTCACCGTGTCCATCTGGCTGATCGCCTGGTTGACCTGCTCGATGCCCGCGCTCTGCTCCTCGCTCGCCGCGAGGATCTCCGCCATGATGTCGGTCACCCGCTTGACGCTGGTCACGATCTCTTCCATCGTCGTGCCCGCCTCACCCACCAGCCGGCTGCCGGCGTCGACCTTGTCCACCGAGTCGTCGATCAGCGACTTGATCTCCTTGGCCGCCGAGGCCGAACGCTGCGCGAGGTTGCGCACTTCGGAAGCCACCACCGCGAAGCCGCGGCCCTGTTCGCCGGCGCGCGCCGCTTCCACCGCCGCGTTCAAGGCGAGGATGTTGGTCTGGAACGCGATGCCGTCAATCACGCTGATGATGTCCACGATCTTCTTCGACGAGGCATTGATCGAGTCCATCGTTTCGACCACCTGCGACACCACGTCGCCGCCCTTGACCGCCACGCCCGAAGCGGTGGCGGCGAGCTGGTTGGCCTGGCGTGCATTGTCGGCGTTCTGCCTGACGGTCGAGGTCAGTTCTTCCATCGACGACGCCGTTTCCTCCAGC
Organism: Noviherbaspirillum cavernae; assembly: GCF_003590875.1. Lineage (NCBI taxonomy): Bacteria > Pseudomonadati > Pseudomonadota > Betaproteobacteria > Burkholderiales > Oxalobacteraceae > Noviherbaspirillum > Noviherbaspirillum cavernae. Next base: position 3,863,938 of record NZ_QYUN01000002.1, on the reverse strand, counting down.
GAGCTGGCCTGCTGCTCGGTGCGCGAGGACAGGTCGAGGTTGCCCGAGGCGATCTGGCTCGATGCCGTGGAAATCGTCTCGGTGCCGCTGCGCACTTCGGCGACGGTGCGCTGCAGGCTGGCGTTCATTTCCTTCAGGGATTGCAGCAGCTGTCCGGTTTCATCCTTCGAACGCACGTCGATGCGGCTGGTCAGGTCGCCCGAGGCGACCGTGCGGGCGATCTCGACTGCATGCCTCAGGGGGCCGGTGATGCTGGCAGCCAAGCGCCACGCCAGTGCCGCCCCCAAGGCGACGGCGACCAGGCCCAGTGCGATCATCAGCATGCGGCCGGAGGCGTAGATCGCGTTGACGCTGTTGACCGATTGCTTGAAGGCCTCGCCTTGCAGGTCGAGCACGGCTTGTATCGAGTCGTTATAGACATTCATGGCAGGCTGCATCTTGCTGTCGATGAGCTGCTTGGCTAGCTCCACCTGGCCCTCGGCGCGCAACTTGAATATGTGTGCGCGCACGTCGATGTACTCGACACGACGCTGGACGACGGTGGCGAACAGCTTCCTTTCTTCTTCGCTCGTGAGCAGCGCCTCCACCTTCTTCTGGATTTCAGTGATTTTCGCACTCTGGGTTTTCATTTCGCCTTCCCAGAATTGCTGATTGCCGAGATCGTTGCTCCTGGCCCGCGCCAGCGAACGCACGGCATTGGTGACGTTGCCGGCGAGCCACTCCTGCGCGAGCTGCTGCTTGTGCGTGGCTTGTTCCATGCGGCCGGTTGCCCCTGCTATCTCTTGCAGGCGCCAGATACCGACGATGGTCATCAGCACCACCAGAATCAGGATCACGGTAAAGCCGGCACTCAGGCGAGTGCCGATGTTCAGGTTGGTCAGTTTCATCTTGCAGCTCTGCTTTCGTCGAAAGTAATTGTTCGGCATGCCCCGCCCGCATGTTGCCGGAAATGCACACATTCGCCTTGCGTGGTGCACGGGGGCAAGTCGTTAACGACAGGCGACCGGCAGACTGAATAAATGAAATCATTCATAAATGCAAAAGCCCCTCTGTTGCCTGACAGGCAACAGAGGGGCAACAGAGGGGCTTTGCGGAGAGCTTGCCTGTCAGTTCGGCAAGTCTTGCTGGCGCGTGACCACCTCGCCATCCGGCCCGAAGGGGGCATGCAGCCGCACCGGATGCTCGGACCGCTTGCGCAGACGCAGATTGAGCATTTCGACAACCACCGAGAAGGCCATTGCGCTGTAGATGTAGCCCTTCGGAATGTGATGTCCGAAGCCTTCCGCGATCAGCACCACCGCGACCACGACGAGGAAGGACAGCGCCAGAATCTTGATGGTCGGATGCTCCGACACGAAGCGTCCGATCGGTCCGGCGAAGAACATCATCAAGGCCACCGAGGCGATCACCGCCGCGACCATCACCGCGATCTGATCGACCATGCCGACCGCCGTGATGATGGAGTCGAGCGAGAACACGAGGTCGAGCACCATGATCTGCATGATCACGCCGGCGAAGCTCGCCCGCACTGCGCGATCGGTCGTGCCTTCCGCGCCTTCGAAGGATTCATGGATTTCGCCCACGCTCTTCCACAGCAGAAACAAGCCGCCCGCAATCAGCACGAGATCCCTGCCCGAAACCTCGTGGCCCAGGACCGCGAACAGCGGCGCGGTCAGGCCGACGATCCACGCCAGCACCAGCAGCAGGCCGATGCGCATGAACATCGCCATGAACAGGCCGAGCCGGCGCGTGAATTCGCGGCGCTCGGGCGGCAGCTTGTCCACCAGGATGGAGATGAAGATGATGTTGTCGATGCCCAGCACCAGTTCCAGCGCGGTCAGGGTGGCGAATGCCATCCACGCATTCGGATCGGAAAGCAGTTCAAGCATGTCGGTATTCTCTTATCGATGTGGCGCGGCACGTCGCGCGCGCGATGGTTGTACGGGCATCGTTGTGCAATTTCATTCCTTGTATCGAAGAGGGGCGTCATGCGGCAATGCATGACGCCCCTCCTTCATTCGCCCGGCCGGGCCGGGATTGCAGATCAATCAATCATTGTTCGCGAAACCCAGCAAATGCAGCAGGCTCGTGAACAGGTTGAAGATCGACACGAACAGCGAGAGCGTGGCCATCACGTAGTTCGTCTCGCCGCCGCGCACGATGTTGCTGGTTTCGTACAGGATCATGCCCGACATCAGCAGCACGACGATGGCGGACACGGCCAGCGAGAGCGCCGGGATGCTGAAGAAAATCGCGGCCAGTCCCGCAAGGAAGGCCACCAGCATGCCGATGAACAGGAAGCCGCCCATGAACGTCATGTCGCGCTTGCTGACCAGTGCGTACGCCGACAGTCCCATGAAGATCGCCGCCGTGCCGCCCAGCGCCGTCATCACGATTTGCGTGCCGTTGGGCATGCTGAGATAGTGGCTGATGATCGGACCCAGCGTGTAGCCCATGAAGCCGGTGAGCGCGAACACGAAGACCACGCCCAGGCCTCGATCGCGATTCTTGTTCACGAGATAGAGCAGGCCGAAGTAGCCGACCAGCGTGATCAGGATACCCGGATGCGGCAGACGCAGCGCAGCCGATACACCGGCGGCGATGGCGCTGAAGGCAAGCGTGAGCGACAGCAGCATGTAGGTATTGCGCAACACGCGATGCGCCGAGCTGTCGAGGACAGCGCTTGCGGTTTGCCCGCGCATTGCGCTGCTGCCGGTACGAAGGGATTGGTAGCGATTATTCATTCTCATATCCTGTTAAGTGGAAACTGATGCGAACGGTGGAAGCCTGTCTGGATCAGACAGGACGGCTGCGCCGACGCTCCGCGCATGGTGCATGTCTCTGTCCGATATCAAGCTGCGCAGATGTCGATCATTGCATCGGTAACTCCCGAGTTGAAACGGCACCATGTTAAGGCCGCATGCCTTCTTTAAAAAGCGAAGATAATAGGATTGTTACTTCGCAAAAAACGAATATTGTCTTTTGCATAAAGAATGGCGCCCCCGTTTCCGGAACTCCAATAATGAAAACCTCTCATCTTAACTACCGGCATTTGTATTACTTCTGGATCGTCGCCAAGGAAGGCAGCGTCACGCGCGCGGCGGAGCGGCTGGATGTCGCGGTGCAGACCATCAGCGCGCAGCTGGCGCTGCTGGAGCAGTCGATCGGCAAGGCCTTGCTGGCGCCGCAGGGACGGCGGCTGGTGCTGACCGAAGCCGGGCGCGTCGCGCTGTCTTACGCAGACCGGATCTTCCTGCTCGGCGAACAGTTGCAGGATGTGCTGGCCGAAAGCGACATCGGCCGCACCATGCGGCTGACGGTCGGGCTGTCGGATTCCCTGCCGAAGCTCATCGCCTCGCGTCTGCTGGAAGCGGCGTTGCACCTGCCCGAGCGCGTCAAGCTGATCTGCCATGAGGACGATTACGAATCGCTGCTGCGCGATCTCTCGCTGCACAAGCTCGACGTGATCCTGACCGACCGTCCGGTGCCATCGGGTGCGACCTTGCGTGTCTTCAGCCATTTGCTCGGGGAAAGCGACACCGCGCTGTTCGGCGTGCCGGACCTGGCGCGCCGCTACAAGGCCGGCTTTCCGAAGAGCCTGCACGGTGCGCCGCTCTTGCTGCCCACGCGCAACCATGCGATTCGCGGCCGGCTCGACCACTGGTTCGAAGTCATCGAGGTGCGGCCCGATGTGGTGGGGGAATTCGACGACAATGCCTTGCTGAACACCTTCGGCCGCAACGGCCTGGGACTGTTTCCCGCGCCGTTCGCGCTGGCCGGCGATGTGAAGGAGCAATTCGGCGCGGTGCCGGTCGGCGAGATTCATGTGCGCGAACAGTTCTACGCGATTTCCAACGAGCGCAAGATCAAGCATCCGGCGGTGGAGGCGATCCTGTCGGAAGTGCATACGACGGTTTTCGTGAAATAAGAGCGCGGATGCGGCATGTCTTGCCTGTCCGCAAGCATGTTGCCGAGCATCGCAGCGTGGCATTTCTTCCCGGGCGATCTGCACAAAAAGCGCACTCTCGGCATCGCCCGTGGTCGAAGTGGAAGAGCAGCCTTTCGCAAGGAGCGCGCCATGAGCTACAAGACGATACTCGTGCACGTCGACGAATCGACGCACACGCCGGAACAGGTCAGGATTGCCGCCGAGATCGCGATGCGTTGCGACGCGCACCTGATCGGCATGGCCGCGACCGCACTGCCTGGCGCGTTCTATCTGCCAGGGGCGCTCGGCGAAGGCGTGACGCTGACCGCCTATCTCCAATACCTGCGCGAGCGCGCGGACGGTGCCTTGCTGGTGTTCGAGGCGACCGCGCAGAAAATGGGTGTCGCCTCGTACGACATGCGCGTGATCGAGGATGAGGCCGCCGCCGCCATCAGTCTGCACGCGCGCTGCAGCGACCTGGTGGTGGTCGGGCAGAACGATCCGGATGAATCGCTGCCGGCGGTGCGCGGCGATTTTCCGGAATACGTGGTGATGAATTCAGGGAAGCCGGTGCTGATCATTCCGTACGAACGGCAGTTCGAGCACGTCGGCAAGCGCGTGATCATCGCATGGGATGGCGGCATCGAAGCGGCGCGCGCGGTGGCCGGCGCGATTCCCCTGCTCAAGTCAGCGGAGGCGGTGCAGGTCGCCGCGTTCAGCACGCGCTCCGGCGCCGCCACGCACGGCACGCAACCCGGCACCGAACTCGCGCACCATCTCGCACGGCACGGCATCCGCGTCGAGATCGCGCACCAGACCATGACCACCGGCATCGCCAACGGCGAAGCGCTGCTCGCGCACGCAAGCGACTTCAACGCCGACCTCATGGTGATGGGCGGCTACGGGCACTCGCGCTTTCGCGAAGTGCTGCTGGGCGGGGTGACGCAGACCGTGCTCGATTCGATGCGAATTCCGACCTTGATGTCGCATTGAGGGCAGCGCCTGTCCCTTGCGTGAAAGGCGGAATCCGGTGATTGCCGTGCGCGTTTCGCGTCGATCGCAGACATGTGTGCGAATCATCGCCTCGGTCCGAATCATTGATGTGCCCCGCAGGCCGCAAATATCCGGTGCGCGTGGCGCATACATGGACGCCTCCCTTTTGCAAGAACAAATCTTCAAGTGTTTCCTGACGAAGTCGATTGCAGCCATACATTCGGTCTTTGTTGCAGCCGACGTATGGGCTGCTGACGCATGATGAAATTCGCTGGTGGCCGCTCAATCACCCTATCGTGCTTCACGCACGGTGCGCTCGGCGAGCTGTGACCACCCCGGTCTGACCTGTCCTGTCATCACTTGGGATTGCCATGGCAATCGGTTGCACTTCCTCCGTTGTCGTGTTCAGTTCATCTTTCTGCCGTGCCGATTATGCGCAGACGCCGTTGGTCTGCGCATAATCGGCACGGAACACCTCGCCGCTTTGCAGCATGGCCCAGATACGCCGCGCATTCTTCGCCGCCAGCGCGCACACCGCAACGTTGTGGCCACGTCGCGCCGCCAGCTTGACCACCCAATCGTCGGCATACGCCGGCTTGCCCATCCGTGCCTTGAGCACCGCGCGCGCGCCATGCACCAGCAACTTGCGCACATAACCGTTGCCGTGCTTGCTGATCCCCAGCAATATCTGCTTGCCGCCGCTGCTGTGTTCTCTTGGCGTCAATCCCAGCGCGCACGCAAACTTGCGCCCGTCCGCAAACATGTCCGCTCGGCCGAAACTGCCCACCACGGCCGTGGCGGTCATGACTCCGATGCCCGGAATGCTCTCGATCAATTGGCACGCTGCATTGTCCCGATGCACCTGCATGAGCTGCTTGTCTACTTGTGCAATCCGCTCTTCCAGTTGCGTCAGGTGCGCCAGCAAGTCGTCGATCAATCCGCATAGCAGCCCCAGATCGGCCCGTGCCTTGTCCTGCCATGCACTCACTTCGCTGCGCAGGCGGCGCATGCCGGGCGTGAGCGCCTGGCCAAACTCGGCGACCAGGCCCCGCACTTGATTCGCCGTGGCAGTACGCTGCTTCATCCAGCCTTCGCGTACCCGGTGCAAGGCCTGCACCTGCTGGCTATCCCGGCTGCGAATGGCAACCGCCGGCACACAGTCCCGACTAGCGGCTTCGCAGATCGCCGCCGCATCCCGCGCATCGGTCTTGTTGCCCTGTACGTAGGCTTTCACATACTGCGGCGCCATCAGCTTGACGGCATGGCCCAGCGCCTTGATGCGCCGGGCCCACTCGTGGGCGCCACCACACGCTTCCATGCCGACACGGCAGGCCGGCAAGCTCGCAAAAAACTCCAGCACCTCTGCCCGTTTGAACCGCCGCGACAAAACCTTTTTCCCTTGTGCATTGGCACCATGTACCTGGAATACGTTCTTTGCCAAATCCAGGCCAACTACGCTAATCTTGTCCATGACGCTTCCCCTCACTCAGTGGTTGATCACTCTTCCACTTTGGCACATCGCGATGCCGTCGTGGGTGGGAGGCGTCCATTTCATTACCCTACGGCATCGATGCATCCGTCCGGCTTGTCCGCCCCCGCTCGACACCACGCGGCGCGTTGACCGCCGCCACATAGAATCCGAACGACACTAGCGCGATCGCCAGCAGCGCGCCGAGCAGGAGATGCGGCGAGGGACTGAGCTCGACGATCGCCGCGACTGCGAGCGGGCCGGCGGCCTTCGCGATCATCCCGGGACCGGCCATCGCACCGGAAATCGCACCATAGTTTTCCCGACCGAACATGGCTTGCGGCACCGTGCCGCGCACGATGGTCAGGATGCCGTTGCTCAGGCCGTACAGCACACAAAAGGCCGCGACCGCCCACTGATGCGCGCCGAGGAACAGCAGGGCGAGCAGCGCCGCCGGCAGCGCGGCGAAGGTGAGCTTGCCCACCGTCTGCGGCGGCGTGTGACGCGCGAAGCGCATCTCGCCGATGCGGCCCAGCACCTGCATCGGCCCGATCAATGCGGCGAGCAACACCACCGTCGCGACCGGATGGCCGAACTGCTGCAGCATCGGGATCAGCTGCATCGACAGCGCGGAAAAAATGAACATGTTGGCGGCGAAGGCGAAGGCGAGCTTCCAGAACGCGGGGTCGCGCAGCGCTTCGCGCAGGCTGTAGTTTCTCGCGGTGTCGGCATGCGCGGGGGCCGCAACGGACGCGCGCCTGCGGCCGCCGGCCAGCAGCGCATGCAGCGGCGCGCACAGCAGCAGGTGCACTACGCCGTACAGCATCCATGTTTCGCGCCAGCCGATCATGGTCTTGAGCTGCAGGGTCAGCGGCCAGAACACGGTGCTGGCGAAGCCGCCGAACAGCGTCAGCGTGGAAATGCCCTGGCGCGCATTGTGCGGGAACTCGCGAATGATGGTCGCGAACGCGGCTTCGTACAGGCACAGCGCCATGCCGAGTCCGACCAGGGTCCATGCGGCGAAGTAGAGCGCAACACCGTGCGTCATGCCGAGCAGGATCAGGCCCGCGCCGGACAGCAGCGACCCCGCGCTCATCACCCAGCGTCCGCCGAAGCGGTCGATCAGCATGCCGGCCGGCGTGGAAGCAAGCCCGGCGATCAGCAGGCTCCATGAGAATGCGCCGAACACCACTTCGGCGCGCCAGCCGAGTTCGCGCTGGATGTCCGGCGCGAGGATGGCAATGGCGTAATACAGCGAGCCCCACGCCACGATCATCGTGAAGGAAAGGATGCCGAGGGTTTTCCACTGGGACTGCGGATTGGGCATGATGGCGGACGGAAAAGGGGTTCACCGTATTATCGATGAAGTGCCGCACGCGCACGGCACACCGCCAGCGCATGATGCGCGAATAAACTGCTTGACCCTCACGCAGCGTGAGACTTCAAAATGCCGTCAGAAAGAGGGGAATCCATCATGCTGCTGAAAATCGGCGAACTTGCGAAACGCACCGGGCTGACCGTCCGCGCACTGCATCACTATGACGCCATCGGCTTGCTGAAGCCTTCTGCACGCTCCGATGCCGGCTACCGACTGTACAACCGCCACGACATCGAGCGCCTGCATCGCATTCAGGCGCTGCGGCGGCTCGACCTGTCGCTCGGCGAGATCGGCTCGCTGCTGGAGCGCAACGGTGCCGATCTGCAAACGGTCATCGCACAGCAGATCGCGGCGCTCGACCGGCAGGCCGCCCGCGCTCTCGAATTGCGTGACCGGCTCAAGGATCTGTTGCAACACCTGAACGACAAGGTGGAACCCGATCTCCCGACGTGGCTTGCCACACTGGAATTGATGGCCGTCCACGACCGCTACTTCACCACGGAGGAATTGAAAACGCTGCGCACGCAGAAGGAACGGTTCCGCGACGATGCCGCATCGCGCTGGCCTGCACTCGTCAACGCCATTCGCGCATCGATGGAACGCGGCATCCCGCCGGAGAGCGAATCGGCTCAGGCCTTGTCGCGGCAGTGGATGCTGCTCGCAAAGGACAAGATGGACGGCGATCCGCGTCTCATGCTGAAGGTCCATTCGATGCACCGGAACGAGCCTGCCGTGCAGGCCAGAAGCGGCGTCGATGGCGCGCTGCTCGACTACATGGCGCGCGCCTTCTCCGTATTCCGCCTGAGCATTTATGCCAAATACCTGAGCCCCGCCGAGATCGACGCGGTGCGTGGAAAGACCGGCAGGAATATCCCGCAATGGCTGGAACTGATTGCACAGGTGAGACAGCAGATGGAGCAGCATGCCGATCCGTGCAGTCCCGAGGTGCAATCCCTGTGTGCGCGGTGGGCAGAGTTGTTCCGTGCCGAATGGGGCGACGATCCGGCGTTGCACCAGAAGGTGATTGCCGCCGACCGTCAGGAGCCCGATCTGCTCCTGGGCACCGGACTCGACCAGGCCATGATCGCATTTCTTGCCCACGGCATCGCGCATTTCATGCGACAGCGTCCATCCACATAACTCGGTAAAACCATGCCTGAAAAAGAATCCACCGCGCTGCGCGGACAACTGCTCAAAGACCGCAATTTCTTCTGGCTGCTGGCCGGCGCACTGATCTCCATGCTGGGCGATCAGTTCACGCTGATCGCCTTGCCGTGGCTGGTGCTGAAGATGACCGGGGACACGCTGGCGCTGGGCACCGTGCTCGCCTTGGTCGCTGTGCCGCGCGCATTGTTCATCCTGATCGGCGGCGCGGTGGTCGACCGCTATTCGCCCAAGCGCGTGATGATGCTGACGAAATACATCAACACCCTGCTGCTCGGTGTGTTGGCTGCACTGGTGCTCACCGGCGCGGCGACGCTGTGGATGGTGTATGCGCTGGCGCTGTGCATCGGCCTGTCTACCGCCTTCAGCATTCCGTCGGGCACAGCCATCATGCAGCATGTGGTGCCGCGCGAACACTTGCAGGCGGCCAACAGCATGATGATGGGCTTGCGCCAGCTGTCGATGTTTGCCGGGCCGCTGCTGGCCGGCGTGCTGATCGCACTGTCCGGCAATGAGGCATCGGGCGCGGTGACCGATGCCAAGGGGCTGGGACTGGCATTCCTGTTCGATGCGTTCAGCTTCGCGCTGTCGGCCTGGACGCTCGCAAAGGTCGGTCTGCGGACAGGCACGGCGACCCAACCGGCCGGCGCGCAATCGACCATGCATGCCGTCGCGGAGGGACTGCGTCATTGCTGGAACGACCGCAGCCTGCGCACCTGTTTCCTGTACTGGGCGGCGGTCGCGTTCTTCGTCAGCGGCCCGATCCAGGTCGCGATGCCGGTGCTGGCCGACGGCTTGCCGCAAGGCGCGGCAGCGTTCGGTGCGCTGGCGGGCGCGTATGGCGCGGGCACACTGGTCGGCATGATCGTGTCCGGCATCAAGCCGAAGCTGCGCGTCGGCAACCTGGGCATGACAATGCTGCTGATCGACGCGGTAATCGGCGCGCTGTTCATCCCGGTGGGCCTGATCAGTGCCGCCTGGCAGGGTGTGGTGCTGCTGCTCGCGATCGGCGTGCTGGGTGGATTCCTGCAAGTCACCGTCTACACCTGGCTGCAAGGCCGCGTGCCGCCAGCCATGCTGGGCCGCACCATGAGCGTGTTCATGTTCATCTTCATGGGCATCGCACCGATGGCCGCGGCAGCCACGGGCTGGGTCATGCGCGTGGCGACGCCGGCGCAGCTTTTCATCGGCAGCGGCGCGCTGCTGCTCGGCATCGTCGCGACCACCTTCGCGACGTCGGGCATGCGTTTCGTCGCGGATGCGGGAGCCATGCCGCAGACGCGACCTTGACGACCGGATGCTACGGGCCTCTCCCGCAATCAGGGGAGGGAGGAAGCAGATCAAACGGCGCGGCGGAGCAATCCGGCCGCGCCATTTGATTTTCAGTCACTTTTCATGCAAAACCGATAGACACTACCGTGTGAGGTTTCTATACTGCAACGTTCGCGGTATATCTGTCCGGTCGTGCGGCCCTTGCGCCGCCGGACGAGGCAGGACCACGATCCTTCCGGCAAAGGCGCATTCAACATCCATCCGGCAACGCAACCATGGGAGAACCACATATGACTTTCGTCGAATCGATCAAGACCTGCTTTTCCAAGTACGCCACCTTCAGTGGCCGCGCTTCGCTGTCCGAATTCTGGTGGTTCTTCCTGTTTCTGGTGATCGGCTCGATCGTCACCTCCGTTATCCACGAAAAGTTGTCGTGGGTGTTTACCCTCGCGACGCTGTTGCCGAGCTTTGCCGTCGGCGCACGGCGGCTGCACGACACCGATCGCAGCGGCTGGCTGCAACTGATCGGCATCATCCCGCTGATCGGTTTCCTGATCCTGTTGTACTTCTATGCGCAAGCGAGCAAAAGCCCTAACCGCTTCGATGCGGTCACGGTCCCGTAGGCATGCGGCGGCTTCATCCCTGTTTTCGCGCGCGGGGAAGGGATGAAGCCTGCAAATCGGCACGCAGCCGTTTTCGCTTCGATACCACGCAACAACTCCTCCGCCCCTGACATCGTGCTTCACCGCATCCGCACATCACTTCGTGAACCCATTGCCTCCCTGCGCCAGTTGCTGCGCCGCGCATGGTCGCTGCAGCACCGGGAGCGGCTGCGGCTGCGGCGCGAGATATCGCAGATGCGCGGCCTGACGCAGTTGCTGATGAAGCAGCGCAACGGCTATCGCTGGAGCGACGCCGACCGCCGGCAGATTCGCGCGCAGCTGCGCCAGCTCGCGGCATTGAGCCCTTACCTCGTGCTGTTCGTGTCGCCCGGCGGATTCTTCCTGCTGCCGGTGCTCGCATGGTGGCTCGACCGGCGCAGACGCAAGCGCGACGGGGAGACGGTGGAACCGGGCGTGGAGTGAATCGGGTAGGGCGGTAGAGCTTGTGCGATTGGTAGGGCGCCTCTGGCGTACCAAATTCTCGCCGGCGTCAGCGCCAGCTCAAAACTCTTCCCACTCTCCGCCGCCCATTGCCTTTGCACTTGTTGCGTTTGCCGATGGCAGGGCTGTGGTGCGAGTGTGCTTGATGACGGGTTTGGCGACAGGCGCTGCGGCCGGTTTCGTCGCTACCCGCTTGACCGGCGCAACCGCCTGCATGCCGTTCAGCCGGAACACGCTGACCGCCTGCGCGAGCGCCCTCGATTGCTCCTGCATCGAGTCGGCGGCGGCTGCCGCTTCTTCCACCAGCGAGGCGTTCTGCTGCGTGACCTGATCCATCTGGACCACGGCCTGGTTGATCTGCTCGATGCCGGCCTGCTGCTCGTCGCTGGCGGCGGCGATCTCGCTGATGATGTCGGTCACGCGCCGGACGCTGTCGACGATCTCCTGCATCGTCGCGCCGGCCTGATCGACCAGCCTGGTACCGGCATCGACCTTGTCCACCGAGTCGTCGATCAGTGACTTGATCTCCTTCGCCGCCGAGGCCGAGCGCTGCGCCAGGCTGCGCACTTCCGATGCCACCACCGCGAAGCCGCGTCCCTGCTCGCCGGCGCGCGCCGCCTCCACCGCCGCGTTCAAGGCGAGAATGTTGGTCTGGAACGCGATGCCGTCAATCACGCTGATGATGTCGACGATCTTCTTCGACGATTCGTTGATCGAGCCCATTGTATCGACCACCTGCGATACCACCGCACCGCCCTTGCTGGCGACTTCGGAAGCGGAGGCGGCGAGTCCGTTCGCCTGCCGCGCGTTCTCCGTGTTCTGCTTCACGGTCGAGGTGAGTTCCTCCATCGACGATGCGGTTTCTTCCAGCGAGCCGGCCTGCTCTTCGGTGCGCGATGACAGGTCGAGGTTGCCGGAGGCGATTTGCGCCGATGCGGTGGCGATGGTGTCGGTGCCGCTGCGCACTTCGCCGACGATGCGCACCAGGCTTTCATTCATCTCCTTCAAGGCGCGCAGCAAGAGACCGGTCTCGTCCTTCGAGCGGACCTCGATGCGACTGGTCAGATCGCCTGCGGCAACCGTTTGCGCGATCCGCACCGCCTCGTTCAGCGGCTGCGTGATGGCGCGCGATACCAGCCACGCGCACAGCACGCCGACAAGAACGGCAATCACGCCGAGCGCGATGACGATGGCGCGGGTCGAGCGGAAGGTCTGCTCGCTCTGCGTTCCGGCTGCTTCCACGACTTGTTGCTGCAACTCGTTCAGCTCGCGCAGATTTTCGGCGAAGGTTTGCAGCGCGGGATAGACCTCCGTGAATGCCTGCCTGGTCGCATCCTCGCGCTTGCCTTCGCCGAGCAGGGTCAGGGTTTTGCCGTAGGCGGCGACATACTTCGCGCTGCTTTCCTTCGCCTTGGTCAGCACGGCCCTGTTTTCCGCGCGCGTCAGCATCGGGTCGAGCTTGTCGAGCGCATTGTTGAAGGCGGCGGCGTTTGCGGCCAGACGCTCACGCGCCCTGGCTGACTCCTTGTCATCCGTTTCCGCAGTCAGCTGCAGCACGCGCGTGATGCTGCCGCGCGCATTGTCGAGTGCCTGCATCGCGAGCTTCGACTTGCTCCATTCCGTCTTGACGATGCGCTCCGTCCCCGCATTCAGGTCGGCCAGGCTGATCGTCGCCAGGATCGTGGTGCCGATCAGGAACAGTAAAACGAAACCGAAGGCCAATCCCAGTTTCGCTCCGATTTTCATATCCGTGAATTTCATGTCGTCTCCTGCGCACACCCTTGTGGAATGGCAATTGGTTATGCCGCCTTTCGCTGACAATCATTCATTGAACAAATGATGACCGGGCGCCTGATGCGGGTATGAACGATTACGACGGGGGCGCACATCGACTTGAGGCGTTGAAACCAATATGAACGATTCCATTCATGGACGTGACTTTTCGTCACGCATATTCTCGCAACCGCCGGTTGCGAGAATGGATGCACTCATGCATGCCCCGCACGTTTCGGAATTTGTTGCGGTAAAGTCCATCCAAGCAAACCACGCCCTCTCAACGTCCGAAGGAGTTACCCAATGAAAACGAAAGCTGCTGTCGCCTGGAAATCCGGAGCGCCGCTCACGATAGAAGAAGTGGATCTGGCGGGGCCGAAGGCCGGCGAAGTGCTGGTGGAATTGAAGGCGACCGGCATCTGCCATACCGATTACTACACCTTGTCCGGCGCCGATCCGGAAGGCATCTTTCCGACCATCCTCGGCCACGAAGGCGCAGGCATCGTGGTCGATGTGGGACCCGATGTGCGCACATTGCGCAAGGGCGATCACGTCATTCCGCTGTACACGCCCGAATGCAGGCAATGCAAATTCTGCCTCTCGCGCAAGACCAATCTGTGCCAGGCGATCCGCACGACCCAGGGACGCGGCGTGATGCCGGACGGCAGCAGCCGCTTTTCGCTCGACGGCAAGCCGCTGTTTCATTACATGGGCACATCGACGTTTTCCAACTACACCGTGGCGCCGGAAATCGCGCTCGCCAAGATCCGTTCCGACGCGCCGTTCGACAAGGTGTGCTACATCGGCTGCGGCGTGACGACCGGGGTCGGCGCGGTGCTGTTCACGGCCAAGGTGGAGGCCGGCGCCAACGTGGTCGTGTTCGGCCTCGGCGGCATCGGTCTGAACGTGATCCAGGCGGCGAAGATGGTCGGCGCGGACAAGATCATCGGCATCGACCTGAATCCGGCGCGCGAAGCCATTGCCCGCAAATTCGGCATGACGCATTTCATCAATCCGAAGGACGTCGACAATGTGGTCGACGCCATCGTCCAGCTCACCGACGGCGGCGCCGATTACAGCTTCGAGTGCATCGGCAGCACCACCACCATGCGGCAGGCGCTGGAGTGCTGCCACAAGGGCTGGGGCCAGTCGGTCATCATCGGCGTGGCGGCGGCGGGGCAGGAGATCAGCACGCGGCCCTTCCAGCTGGTGACGGGGCGCGTGTGGAAAGGCTCGGCGTTCGGCGGGGCGCGCGGTCGCACCGATGTGCCGAAGATCGTCGACTGGTACATGGAAGGCAAGCTCAACATCGACGACCTGATCACGCATCGATTGACGCTGGACCAGATCAACGACGGCTTCGACCTGATGAAGCGCGGCGAATCGATCCGCTCCGTCGTCATCTACTGAAGGGCCGCCATGCTCGACATCGTTAGCGAACATCGCTGCTTCGGCGGCGTGCAGGCGTTCTACCGGCACGACGCGGAAACCATCGGCCTGCCGATGAATTTTTCGGTGTTCCATCCGCCGGTGGAGAGCAGGAAACTGGTGCCGGTGCTGTTCTACCTCGCGGGCCTGACCTGCACCGAGGAGACTTTCATGATCAAGGCCGGGGCGCAGCGCTGGGCCGCGCAGCACGGCATCATGCTGGTCGCACCGGACACCAGTCCGCGCAACACCGGCATCGAAGGCGCGGACAAGGATTGGGATCTCGGCCATGGCGCCGGGTTCTACCTCGACGCGACACAGGGACCGTGGAGCCGGCATTTCAGGATGGAATCCTACGTCGTGCATGAATTGCGCGAACTGATCGTGCGCGAATTCAACGCCAACGAAAAGCGCATCGGCATCTTCGGCCATTCGATGGGCGGGCATGGCGCGCTGGTGCTGGCGCTACGCCATCCGGACCGCTACTGCTCGGTGTCGGCCTTCGCACCGATCTGCTCGCCGATGCGCGCGCCGTGGGGGCAGAAGGCTTTCTCGCATTACCTCGGCAGCGACCAGGCGGCGTGGGCGCAATACGACGCGAGCGAACTGATGAAGCAGCGCAGCACGCCGTTCCCGGAAGGACTGCTGATCGACCAGGGCCTGCAGGACAAATTCCTGCAGGAGCAGCTGCTGCCGGTGGAGTTCGAGCGGGCCTGCATCGAAGCGCGGCAGCCGCTCACGCTGCGGCTGCATGAAGGCTACGACCACGGCTATTACTTCATCTCCAGCTTCATGCAGGATCACATGCAGTTTCATCATGGCGTGATGAACGCTTGACGCAAGCGGCAGGGCAGGCAGGATGTGAAGGCGCGGCGCACTTGCCGCGCTTTTTTATTGCCGTTGCATCAAGACCATGGCTGTTCAACAAATTATGCGCAGTCGGCATTGGATTGCCTTGAAGCATTTCATTTACGATGTGGATCTCATGGTGCGCGTCGTGGATGCTCCCTTCCCGCCCCCGCGAGGGGGATGGAGCTCGATGCGGCATGAGGGAGCGCAGCAGCGCGTCCGCCAAACAATCACACCCAGAAAGCACGCATGGATTTCGCATTGACGCCGGAAATACTTCTCATCCTCTTCAGCGCCGCCGTGGTGGCCGGCTTCGTCGATACCATCGCCGGCGGCGGCGGCCTCATCACCATCCCGGTGCTGCTGCTGGCGCAGGTGCCGCCGCTGCATGCGCTGGCGACCAACAAGCTGCAAGGCAGCTTCGGCTCGCTGACCGCCTCGACCATGCTGATACGCAAAGGGCTGGTGAAATTCTCCGATGTGCGCCTGCTGTTCCTGTGCTCGCTGATCGGCGGCGGCCTCGGCGCGTTCGCGGTGCAGTTCGTCAACGTGCAGGCGCTCGACGTCATCATCCCCGTGGTGCTGGTCACCATCGCGCTGTACTTCCTGCTCGCGCCGAATGCCGGCGCGTTCGAGCGCCATCCGCGCATCACGGATGCGACCTATCGCAGCACCGTGGTGCCCATCATCGGCTTCTACGACGGCATGTTCGGTCCCGGCACCGGCTCCTTCTTTTCGCTGACCGGCGTCGCGCTGCGCGGGCAGAACCTGATCACCGCCACCGCCAACGCCAAGGTGCTCAACTTCGGCAGCAACATCGCCTCGCTCGCGGTCTTCATCCTCGGCGGCAAGGTGCTATGGGCGACCGGCGCGGCGATGGTTGCGGGGCAGGTGATCGGCGCATGGGGCGGCTCGCACGCCGTGGTGCGCGGCGGCACCCGCATCATCCGCCCGATGATCGTGACGGTGTGCTGCGTGATGCTGGGGCGGTATTTGTGGCAGAAGGGGATGCTGCCGTTTTGAATCGGCCGCGCGCCGTGGCGATACAACCTCGCTTGAACATCATTCCGTTCATGGCGCACAATCTCGACCTCAACGCGGCCCCGGCGATCCGTGCATATGCACGACATCAGGCGGCGGACGATTCCATTCAATACTGCAACGCGCCAAAAACAAATCAATGAAATCAAGCATCCCGACAACAAAAACAGCATTGCTCCTCGCCGGACTCCTGACCCTGCCGGCGGCCCATGCCGAACAGCTGCCGCTATGGGAAGCCGGTCTCGGCGTCGCGACCATCAGCCTGCCGAACTATCGCGGCGCGGACGAGTCCGGCACCTATGTGCTGCCCGCGCCGTACTTCGTGTATCGCGGCGACTTCTTCAAGGCCGATCGCGACGGCATCCGCAGCGTGTTCTTCGAGAGCGAGCGCGTCGAGGTGAACATCAGCCTGAACGCGACGCTGCCGGTGGACAGCAAGGACAATCCGGCGCGGCGCGGCATGAGCGACCTCAAGCCGACCATCGAGCTGGGGCCGACCGCCAGCTTCACGCTGTGGCGCACGCCGGGCGACAAGGTCAAGCTGGATCTGCGCACGCCGGTGCGCGCCGCGATCACGATCGAATCGTCGCCGAAAACCATCGGCTGGGTGTTCTCGCCCAACCTGAATCTCGACATCAAAGATCCTGCCGGCCTGGCGGGCTGGAACCTCGGCATGCTGGCCGGACCGCTGTTCCAGAGCCGCAAATACAACGATTATTTCTACTCGGTCGGCGCTGCCGATGCGACGGCGGCACGTCCCGCCTACAGCGCACCCGGCGGCTATGCCGGCTCGCAATTCACGATGGCGATGTCGAAGCGCTTCCCGCGCTACTGGGTCGGCGGCTTCCTGCGCTACGACACGCTGGGCGGCGCGGCCTTCGAGGACAGCTCGCTGGTCAGGAAGCGCAGCGCGGTGTCGGCGGGGGTGGCGGTCGCGTGGGTGTTCGGCGAGTCGTCGACACGGGTGGAGGCGGACTGAGGAAACCCGAAGAGCGACACGTGACTTGCCGATCGTCGCGCAAGCACGGCACGACATCGGGCACCCGCGCTCGACCGAGTCCGCGCGAGGTGTCATGTCGGGTTTACAAGACTTGTTGAAAACAAGGCAACGCAAGCACAAGAAATTCGTTTTCCGATAGCGCCATTCACGTTTTTCACGCACAAGAGCGGTGCAGAAGCGGGGCCAATCCGTGATAATGAACGCCCCATTTCTGGCGCCCAGTAACGCGATTGAACCATTCGGAGAATCAAATGAAGTATCAAAGCCTCGAGGAATTTCTCGACTACGTGAAGGAACGCAATCCGGGCCAGCCCGAGTTTCACCAGGCCGTGGTCGAGGTCATGGAAAGCATCTGGCCATACGTGGTCGCCAACCCGCGCTATGCGGAGCACGGCCTGCTCGACCGCCTGGTCGAGTCGGAGCGCATCATCCAGTTCCGCGTGTCCTGGGTGGATGACAAGGGCGAGGTCAAGGTCAATCGCGGCTATCGCATCCAGCACAGCGCCGCGATCGGCCCGTACAAGGGCGGTCTGCGCTTCCATCCGTCGGTCAACCTGTCGATCCTGAAGTTCCTGGCGTTCGAGCAGACCTTCAAGAATGCGCTCACCACGCTGCCGATGGGCGGCGGCAAGGGCGGCTCCGACTTCGATCCGAAAGGCAAGAGCCCGGGCGAAGTGATGCGTTTCTGCCAGGCCTTTGTGAGCGAACTGTTCCGCCACGTCGGCTCCGACACCGATGTGCCGGCCGGCGATATCGGCGTCGGCGGGCGCGAGGTCGGTTACATGGCCGGCATGATGAAGAAGCTGTCGAACCGCGCCGATTGCGTCTTCACCGGCAAGGGCCTGAGCTTCGGCGGCTCGCTGATCCGGCCGGAGGCGACCGGCTACGGCACCGTGTATTTCGTTGAAGAGATGCTCAAGCGCACCGGTCGTGATCTGCAAGGCATGCGCGTATCGGTGTCGGGCTCCGGCAACGTCGCGCAGTACGCGGTGGAAAAGGCGATGGCGCTCGGCGCGAAAGTCGTGACGGTATCGGATTCGAGCGGCACGGTGATCGACGAGGCCGGCTTCACGCCGGAGAAACTGGCGCTGCTGATGGAAGTGAAGAACCACCACTACGGCCGCGTGAAGGACTATGCGGAAAAGGTCGGCGCGCGCTTCGAAGCGGGTGTGCGGCCGTGGCATGTGCCGGTGGACGTGGCGCTGCCTTGCGCAACGCAGAACGAGCTGGACCTCGACGATGCCAAGACCCTGGTGAAGAACGGCGTGATCTGCGTGGCCGAAGGCGCGAACATGCCGAGCACCGCAGAGGCAGCGGCGTTCTTTGAAAAGAACGGCGTGCTGTACGCCCCGGGCAAGGCCAGCAACGCCGGCGGCGTCGCCACCTCCGGCCTGGAGATGACGCAGAACGCGATGCGCCTGTCGTGGAACCGCGACGAAGTCGATCAGCGCCTGCGCGAGATCATGCACAACATCCACCACGCCTGCCTCAAGTACGGCACGCGCGCGGACGGCAGCGTCAGCTATATCGACGGTGCCAACATCGCCGGCTTCGTCAAGGTGGCCGACGCCATGCTGGCGCAAGGCGTGATCTGATCGCTGCAAAGGCGAGGGCAGAGACGCGGCGCGCACATCCGGCGCAGTGCATCTCCGCCACCGCTGCGGCCGGATCGGACGACTGTCGGATCCGGCCGCGCTTGCTGCAACTCACACTTCGGCGATACGTCAATCTCCAACAGAAACAACGGGGTTCCCATCTCGCAGCAACTCGGGAATGTTGGCGAACACGAGATCGACGTGGCCCCGAGAATGTCATTCAAGGCAGGAGCCTGGCCCTTGCAGGGTGACGTGCACGATTTCGACCCTGGCCCTGGATTGCAGCATTTCCACCGCGCCCGGCGGCTACCCCGGCTTGCAGTTCACGCTGGCGATGTCAGCAGATGTGGCGATTGCTTGGGTGTTCGGCGAGTCATCGACGCGGGCGAATGCCGACGAATGAAACAAGTCGAAGCGGTTTGTTTTTGCCGGTGATCACACATCGGCATTCAAGGTTTCCAGCATCACAAAAGCCATTGCCCTGACTCTGTATTCGCCACTTGGATGAGCTTGCAATACATGGATTGAATCAACGAGTTCGTCTCTGTTTGCCTCGATTGAGGCGAGGGAGGAAAAAGGCAAGATTCCCCTCTTCGCTGCTCGCTGATTTATCACACCCGACTGAATTTCCCCGAAGTCACTCAGGGGCGATAATCCTTATTGCGGTCTTCAAATTCCTTGATTTGCTTTTCCGCCTCGTCCTTGTTGACTCCATAGGCTTCCTGGATTTTTCCGGAAAGCTGGTCCCGCTTCCCTGCGATCGTGTCCAGGTGATCATCGGTGAGTTGGCCCCACTGCTCTTTCACCTTGCCCTTGAATTGCTTCCAATTCCCTTCGATGATGTCCCAGTTCATTTTGGATCTCCTTGATTACCAAAGTAAAAATATGACCATGCGCTGCCGGAAAAATTCACCTGATTGCCGGCAGCGTGTGCTGGAGTGGAAGCATGACGCAGCCATGCCGTCATCAATCGGTTCATTGAATTCCATCTTGAGCGACTGGATTCAGTCGGTATGCCAAAGGAAGAACTTCAGGACTTCTCCGCGCTTGACTGCCTGCTGCGCGATACCGTGCTGATGCAAGCCGCAAAAACATGACAAGGGACAGCATATCGGCCGGATTTTGATGGCAAAGTATTTTTCGACTGTTCATCCATCACCGACAATCAGGGAAAAATCATGCGCCTTCCGGCACTGCTCGCGCTGTTCGCATTGACCGCGTTTTGCTCTTCCTCGCCGGCGGCGGATGGCGACGGCGATTTCAACGGCGCGTGGGTCGCGGCGATGTGTCCGGCCGGCATCAAGACCGATTCGGGCAAGTGTGCCAATTTCGTGCTCGAACTGTTCCAGAAGGAAGACAAAGTGTGCGGCTCGCACGTGTTCGCCACCGCCGGCGCGACGCAGATGGACGAGGGCGGCACGCCTTCGATCACCGGCAATGTCGCCGACGGCGTGGCGACGATCACCGTGATCAGCGGGCGCGGGACGCCGCCGGTGCAGGTGCGCGTCGAGTTGAAGATCGTCAACAATCGCATGCAGTGGAAACGGCTGGACGACCCGACGGGCGATTTCCTGCTGCCGCCTGCCGCGCAACTGACGCGCTCCAGGAACAAGACCATGTTCGCGCCGGTGTTCGCGCAGCAACTGCAGGCGGCCTGCAGATAGGGCTTCAATTCGGGGCTTCAATTCGGGGCTTCGATCGGGGCTTCGATCGGGGCTTCAATTCGGGGCTTCGATCGGGGCTTCCATCCGGGGCTTCGATCGGGGCTCCGATCCGCTTCGCGGATTCCGGCTATGCTGTAAGCATCCCTTGCACGCACCTATCCGATGAAACACCTCAAAGACATTCCGCTGTCCATCCTCGATCTCGCTCCCATCCAGGCGAACGGCACGGCTGCCGACGCGCTGCACCGCTCGCTGGACCTCGCACAGCATGCCGAGCGCTGGGGCTTCAATCGCTTCTGGCTGGCCGAGCATCACGGCATGCCGGGCATCGCCAGCGCAGCGACCGCCGTCGTGATCGGCTACGTGGCGGGCGGCACCTCGCGCATCCGCGTCGGCTCCGGCGGCATCATGCTGTCGAACCATGCGCCGCTGGTGATCGCGGAACAGTTCGGCACGCTGGAGTCGCTGTATCCGGGACGCATCGATCTCGGCCTGGGGCGCGCGCCGGGTTCCAACCATGCCACCATGCGCGCGCTGCGCCGGCGGCTGGAGTCCGATGGCGAAGAATTCCCGCAGCAACTGGCCGAACTGCGCGCCTTCCTGCAGCCGCAGTCCGAGAGCGCTGCGGTGCATGCCGTCCCGGGCGAAGGCTTGAACATCCCGATCTGGCTGCTCGGCTCCAGCACCTTCAGCGCGCAACTGGCCGGCGTGCTGGGCCTGCCGTTCGCGTTCGCCGGGCAGTTCTCGCCGGCCTGGATGCAGAGCGCGCTGGAGCTGTACCGCATGCGCTTCCAACCCTCGGACGTGCTGGACAAGCCGTATGCGATGGTCGGCGTCAACGTGTTCGCCGCCGACACCGAGCACGAGGCGCACTACCTGTCGACCTCGCACAAGCAGATGCACGTGAACCTGGTGCGCGGCGTGCCGGGACGGATGCCGCCGCCGGTGGCAAGCATGGATGGCCTGTGGCTGCCGCACGAACAGGCCTCGGTCGAAGCGACTCTGAGCGCGTCCATCATCGGCAGTCCGGAAATAGTGCAGGAAGGCTTGAAGGCCTTCGTCGCCGCGACCCAGGCCGACGAGCTGATCATCAATTCGATGATCCACGACCACGCCGCGCGCCTGCGCTCGTACGAGATCGTGGCGCACGCGCGCAACGATTGAGCGCGGAGAGCACGATGTACATGGTGTACTGGACGATGGCCGAGGGCGATGCGAAAACGCCGCACGCGCGCGAATTCGATTCCGCCGACATGAGCGGTGCGATGGCATTCATGGAAACACTCAGGGCCCGGCAGCGCACCGGCGAGAGCGTGTGCTTCATCACCATGGCGTCGGAAAACCCGCACGCGGTCGGCCATCCCGGCGTGGCCGAGGCGGGGCCCGATTATGCGTGGAAGAAACGGCGGCGTTGAGAGGCCTGGTAATTGCCTTCGGAGAACAATAGCCATCCGCCATGCATTTCCTTTGAAAGATACGCCGGCGCATCGACGCGCGCCAAAGCAAGAACAAGCAGGCGGCTTGATCCGGCGTCAGGCATGTCCGGTGCCGGCCCGCGCACCGGACGAGCGCCGTGCGCCGCTCAGGTTTCCAGCAGCGAGCGCAGCATCCACGCCGTCTTCTCGTGCACCTGCATGCGCTGCGTCAGCAAATCCGCGGTCGGCTCGTCGCTGGCAGCATCGACCGCCTTGAACATCGAGCGCGCCGTGCGCACGACCGCTTCCTGATCCTGCACCAACTGCTGGATCATTTCCTTCGCCGGCGGCACGCCGCTCGGTTCCTTGATCGAACTCAGGCGCGCAAACTCCGCGTAGGTGCCAGGCGCAGGGCTGCCCAGCGCGCGTATGCGTTCGGCGATCAGATCGACCGCGGCGGCCAGCTCGGTGTATTGCGTCTCGAACATCAGATGCAGGGTCTGGAACATCGGCCCGGTCACATTCCAGTGAAAATTGTGCGTCTTCAGATACAAGGTGTAGGTGTCCGCCAGCAGGCGCGACAAGCCCTCGACGATGTTTTTTCTATCCTGTTCGGGGATTCCGATATTCACTTCCATCGTGCTGCCTCCTTTCAAGTCGTCAAGTCACGGATAAGTCACGGTTGAATCAATGCCGCATTGGCAGTGTACGTTACGATCCGCAAGCGCATCCGAGGTTCGCCGGCAACCCACTTCAACAGCGATGTCATGCGGCACATCATCGTGCCGCCATCATCGCGCCATTGCTGCCACCCGTCGCCATTACGACGCGTTAACAAATCGATGGTTTCATTGATTCTTGTCATTGCATTCCTTTAACGATCGGCACAAAGATAGCTCTCGCCCGCAACCGAGATTGCCGATGCGGCGCGTCCAATTCGTCCCCACCGAGGAGCCTTGACATGACAAGAAGAATCAAGTCGTACGCATCTGCATTCATTGTGCCGGCCGTGCTGGCATTCGGTTTCATCGCGCCGCCGGCATGGGCGGACCGTTCGGAAGAGAGCTTCCGTGAGCACGATTCGGAGCGGTATGCGCCGCATCATGCAAGGAAGGACCATCATCAGCACCATGGGAACGACAAGGCGACGCACAAGGGCGTGGTCGCGGTGTCGCATCCGCTCGCGGCGCAGGCCGGCGCGCAGATGCTCGAGGCTGGCGGCAATGCGATCGACGCGGCGGCCGCGATCCAGTTCGCGCTGAACGTGGTGGAACCGCAATTCTCCGGCATCGGTGGCGGCGGCTTCATGATGATCTACCTTGCCAAGACGAATCAAACCTTCATCATCGATTCGCGCGAGAAAGCGCCGGCAGCCGCGACCCCCGACATGTTCCTCGGACAAACCTTTGCCGCAGCCTCCACCAGCGGCCATTCGGTCGGCGTGCCCGGCACAGTGCTGGGCGTCGCCACCGCGTTGAAGCGCTGGGGCAGGATGAACCTGGCCGAGACGCTGGAACCGGCTATCATGCTGGCCGAGAAAGGTTTCCGGATCAACCGTTTCCTCGCCGCCAACATCAACGATCCGCGCACCGCACTGCAGCCGGAAACAAAGGCCGTGTTCCGCCTGCCTGACGGCAGTCCGCTGCCGGAAGGATATCTGCTCAAGCAGCCCGACCTCGCCAAGACCTTCAAGCTGATCGCAGGGCGCGGCCCCGAAGTGTTCTACACCGGCGAGATCGCGCAGGCCATTGTCGAGGCGCAGAAGCGCAGCACGATGGGCAGCGCCGGCGTCGGCCGCATGATCCTGTCCGACCTCGCCGCCTACGATGTGAAGATCCGCCAGCCGGTGACAGGCACGTATCGCGGCGTGACGGTCAAGTCGATGTCGCCGCCGTCCTCCGGCGGCCTGACCGTGATCCAGATGCTGAAGATGCTGGAGCAATTCCCCATCGGCAATGAGAAGAGTGGTTTCGGCTTCGGCGCGACCAAGACCCTGCACGTGATGACGGAGGCGATGCGCCTGGGCTTTGCCGACCGCGCGGTGTGGATGGGCGACGAGGATTTCGTGCCGGTACCGAAGCGAGGCCTGATCTCGAACTGCTACGTCGATACGCGCAAGGTGCTGATCAATCCGAACGCACGCATGGCCAGCGCGCTGCCGGGCAATCCCTTGCCCTGCGACACGGCCTACCTGAAGCCGAAGACCAAACTCGCGCTGGCGCCGCTGGAGGAGGAAAAAGGCGTGCATACCACGCACTTCTCGGTCGTCGACAAGCAGGGCAACGTGGTGGCCTATACCACCACGATAGAGAACACCTGGGGCACCGGCATCATCGTCCCTGGTTACGGCTTCTTGCTCAACAACGAACTGACCGACTTCAACTTCACGCCGCAGTTCAATGCCGCCACCGGCAACCCGGGCGCGAACGACGTCGCGCCCTTCAAGCGGCCGCGTTCCTCGATGTCGCCCACCATGCTGTTCAAGCACGGTGAACCATTCGCCGCCTACGGCTCGCCCGGCGGCGCGACCATCATCAACTCCGTCTTGAACATCACGCTCAACCTCGTCGATCACGGCATGTCGATCCAGCAGGCCATCGATGCACCGCGCCTGTCCGTCACCAGCGCCGCCGGCGCGATCTCGTGCGAACCGGGCATGACGCCCGCGATCCCGGCGACCAGCCTGCTCGGACTGCAGGCGCTCGGCCACCTGGTGCCGCTGGTCAACGGCGTGCCGACCTGCAGCTCCACCATCGGCTCGGTGCAGGGGGTGGTGATCGATCTGAAAACGGGCAAGCAATACGGCGGCGCGGATCAGCGGCGCGAAGGGACCGTGATCAGCTTGCCGCAGAAATAGGAGTGGCAGGAGTGGTGTGACGCGGCATGCGCCTTGCGCATGCAGAAGATCAGCAAGGGCGGACTGTGTTCTGTTTCATGCAGGGCATGGTCCGCCTGCCAATCCCTGGTGGAGTGGCAGGCGCACGATGCACCCGCCGCGATCACGCTTATTTATCGTTCGCCACGAGGACGAGTCGAAACTTCCCGAAGTCTTTCCCGAGAATCATTTTGATGGGAAACACCGAAACGACCAGACCGACCAGCGCCCCGAGCAGCGAGCCGACCGTCTTGATCGTCGCGACGGCAACGCCGAACCGACCCAATAGCAGGCCGGCCACGGCGCCGAGTATCGCGCCTATCAGCGCGGCGGCAATGATCGCCAGCGCACTGCGCCACAAGTAGGACCACCACACCCGCATCGTCCGTCTCCAGGTCACTTCCAGTTCCATCAGAGTTCTCCTCAATGTTTGCTGCATTCGTCGGACTGCCGCGTGAAACGCGGCGTCGGCAATTCGCTGTCGTGGCGCAAATCCCGCACGAGATGGTAGCGCCGGTGACGGCCGCTGCGCCATCCCATGGACATGGCAGAAAGGGCAGGCCGGTCGCAGACATGTCGCCTTGCGCCGACCAGCCAGCAGCGATCATGGAAGTACGGACCAAGGGCCGTCCGCCATGCGTTGCATCAGCGATGGTGACGCCGACGATCGGGAATGACCGAGAAGAAGGGGCCGAAAAGAAGGGTTTGCATTCGCGCCGCTTGTGGCGCGAATGGCGAAGCACGGCGGGCACGCAATGCCCGCCTGACTGCTATCGCGCGTAGCCGCGCTCGCTCGCATCGTGCTCGATCCCGATCAGACCGGTGCCGGTGCTGAAGCCGCCATTGCCGGCGAACAGGAGCCGCCCGATTCCCTTGTAGTAGTAGAGCGTTTCATACTGCCCGGAGCCGGCATAGAACGGGATCCATGCCTTGCCGGTGACGTGGGACTGCTGGTCGGTCGGCGCGCCGACGAGGTCGGTGACTTCCTTCGCGCCCATGCCGATCTTGAGCTTGCCGAACTTGCTTCCCGATGCCGGCATGCCCTGGATATAACCGGTCCAGTCGTTGAGGCCCTTGACTTCACGCTTGCCCCCCGCTGAGGCATCGGCCGTCTTGCCCTTGGCATCTGCTGCCGTATCGGCCGGCGCGGGTTTCGCCTCCGCAGCCGGCGCGGCCGCGACGTTTGCGCACGGCGCGGCTTCCGCCTTGTCCTTCGCCGCAGGCTGCTTGCCCTTGGCGGCCAGCTTGCGCTTGGATGCCGCCGTCTTGCCCTTGGCCGGCGTGCCCGGCGCGCAGGGGGCTGCAGCAGCAGTCGATGCGGCCGGCGCAGCCGCTGGCGTGCTCGTGCCGGCGGCCGCAGCCGGCGTGCCCGATGCCGTCGATGCGACGGGTTCCGCTTCGCTCTTCTTCGCCACCTCGGTGGTCAGGCATCCCGCCAACACCAAGGCGGACGCCACTACGCTCAGACTGTTTTTCATATTCTCTCCCTCATTGGAACGATAGTGATCGGTTTCATCCAGCCGCCGGACCGCCGCGTTCATGCAAGGATCGGCCGCGATTCGTGTCGCCATGCCGATGCGACTGAACAGGATCGCCATTGTAATCCGCACGGGCCGAGCGGGGCGCGC
The DNA here is from genome assembly GCF_003590875.1 of Noviherbaspirillum cavernae. Taxonomy (NCBI): domain Bacteria; kingdom Pseudomonadati; phylum Pseudomonadota; class Betaproteobacteria; order Burkholderiales; family Oxalobacteraceae; genus Noviherbaspirillum; species Noviherbaspirillum cavernae. Next base: position 3,837,364 of record NZ_QYUN01000002.1, on the reverse strand, counting down.
AGGCACGGCCACGGGCCGCCGGGACATCGGCTGCGCGCTTGACCGCCGCGACAGCATCGGCATACCCTGATCGTTATCGTCCACTTCCCGGGTCTGCCATGCCTGCACGCACGACGGTTCTGCTCCTCGCTTCGTTGATGACGCTGCCCGTGCTTGCGACGGCATCGGACACTCCGGCGGCATTTGAAAATCTGCTCGGCATGAAGTTCGTGCCGATCCCTCCCGGCGAGTTCATGATGGGCAGCGACGAGTCGCCCGAGGCGCTCGCCACCGCCTATCCGCAGTACGAACGCAAGCGCTTCCTCGACCTCGGCGACGAAGCGCCAGTGCACCGGGTGCGCATCACGCACGCCTTCCATCTCGGGCAGCACGAGGTCACGGTGGGGCAGTTCCGGCGCTTCCTCGACGCCTCCGGCCACCGGCCGGAATCGGAGGCCGACGGCACCGGCGGCTACGGCTACAACCGCGACTACGATCCCGCAAGCTCCGCGCGCGGCGATGCGTTCGAGGGCCGCCATCCCAGATATTCGTGGCGCAATCCCGGCTTCCCGCAGGGCGACGATCATCCTGTGGTGAACGTGAGCTGGAACGACGCGGTGGCGATGGCGAAATGGCTGAGCGAAAAGGAGGGCGTCACCTATCGTCTGCCGACCGAGGCCGAATGGGAGTACGCGGCACGCGCCGGCAGTCGCACGCGCTATCACAGCGGCGACGATCCGCAGTCGCTGTCGATGGCGGCGAACGTGTTCGACGCCGACGCGCAAGCCGACTGGGTGCGCTGGAGCAAATTCGCGCTGGCCAGCCGCGACGGCTTCGCCTTCACCGCGCCGGTCGGCAGCTTCGCGCCGAACGCCTTCGGCTTGCACGACATGCACGGCAATGCGTGGGAGTGGTGCGCCGACTGGCACGACGATGCGTACTACGCGCAGTCGCCGCGCGACGATCCGCAGGGCCCGTCAACCGGCACCGTGCGCGTGCGACGCGGCGGCTCGTGGCACACGTGGGCGTTCTATGCGCGCTCTTCGTACCGCAACTGGAATGCGCCGGACACGCGCTATACGCTGGTGGGTTTCCGGCTGGTGCGCGAGGCGGGAGTGAAGACGCGGTAGGGTGCTCCATGCGCACCGGACATGCCGCCGCGCCTGCAATGCCGTTCGCCTGCGCATACAGGCAATCGGTGCGCACAGTGCCCCTACCCCATCCGCAGCACGCCGATCACCGGTTTCAGGATGCAAGAGGCGTCACGACGCCTCCTGCCGTTGCTGCGGCGTTTTAAAAAGCTCGTCAGCCATGCTTCGCAGAGACTTTCGGCGACGCACCTCAACCGAATCCGTGGCATCCGGCATCCAGGAACTGTCCTTCAGGGCCTGGTCGATGAATGGGTCAGCCGTCCCCCTGTCGGCAAGCAGACTGGCCAAGACTGCGTCGATGGATGCATCCTTGATGAATTCCCGCGCCAGAGGATCATCCTTCAAAACGTCGGCAAGGCTCGCTTCCGCCTTCTCCAGCGTTTCAAGTTTGATGTGGCCCTGCTTCGCATCGTTCGCAATCGCCGTCATCGTTTCCAGGCGCCGCTTGCTGTCGCGCTGCCCCACGGCGTGGATGATCTGCAGCACGAAGACATCCTGCACGTACTCGTCCACCATGTCCTGCAAGCCTTCGTCGGGAGCAAGTTCGAAATCGGTTTCCGGCGTCGTGTGCGGCACCAGCCGCTTCATCGTGTCGATCGTCTTGATCAGCATCTCCTGCAGGAACACGATGTCGCGGATGGGGATGTTGGGATCGATCTCCATGGATGCGCCGTTCTTCTTGGTGAAGCCGCGCACTTCGATCGTTCCATGCTGGAGATAGGCAAGCAAGTTGACGCAGCGATAGCGACGCCGCCATGGGATATTCCCAGGCTGCACCACGTTGATCAGCGCTTCCATGCCCCCGGCCTTCGACACCTCCTCGTTGAAAGTGTCTTCCTTTCCCGGTTCCATATTGGGCAACGCAAACTCGTTGTTCGCCGCCGCACGAGAGTAGGCGCCACGCACCGAAGCCATGTTGATGACGAACTGCTTCATGAACAACAGCTGGAGCGGCGTGATCGTCTTTCCGGCCGGTTCGCCCGGCATGGATATCGCGACGGATTTGTCCCACGCCTCCTCGTCGGCAGTTTTCAAGATCGAAGAAGATGTCCATTGCTTCACGCCGGTATGGATATGCACGCCACTCGTGCCGTTGGTGATGGCACCCCAATCGTTGAGTTTCGATAATGCGTTTTGCAGTTGTTCGATATCCCGCGGCGACTGGAGAACGGCAGTCACCTGTTCTACGGGCGTGAGCAATGCTTCATCCGTTTGCACCGATCCATCCCGGACGTAGCTATCGGCTCGGGAACCCAGCGCCGCATTCAGCTTTGCGCGAAGCTCTTCGGATAGATAGTGATTCTCTCTGCCTCCTTCGAAAATCCCTTGTACGGATTCAAACTCCCTTTGCATCGATTCATTCGAACCAGGAACATCTTCTGCACCGATGAATGGAAGCCCCGGCACGAACATTTCGTTTTCCACGCCAAACGTCGCGTCCGGCAACAGCAGGTGGTTCTTTTCGAATCGTCGCGTCAATTCGGAACTGATGCGCTGGTTGCAATCCATGGTCGACCGCGATATCCCCGCCACAAGGGACAAATCGGCGGCCGGGGTCAATGCGGGCTCTTTGACCAGTCGATCGGTCAGAAACGGATTCGCAACGCGATTCGTCTCCGGGAGCCATGTGCGTTTCAATGCGAAATGCATCTTGACGGTCATCTCGGGATTGTCGCCGCTCCTGTTCTGGATATTCAGCAGCGTCTGAAGGACTTCCGCGGTCAGATCATCCAATCGCGTGTTCGGCTCCCGAAGATGCTCGCATATCCTGTATACGGTCTGCATTCCCATCCTCTCCAGACTGGAAACATTGCACGTCACCCATTTAGGGTCGCGTGCATACAGATTCTGCAGGTTGTTCCATTCCGGAAACTCCATTTTCTTGAAATGGGGGAAAAGCGTTTCGTTGGATGGACAACTCTCGCCTGATTTTTCCTTTTGTCCGCTCGCTGATCCGCCGGTCGTGCCTGCATTTCCGGAAGCCGCTTCCAAGATGCGCGAACGTCTCCGGTTCGCTTCAGTACGTGCGATCGAGACGAGCTCTGGCGAGCTCCTGCCGGTGCTTCCGGTTTGTCCTGTCACTGGAGTTACAGGCGCCTCCGGTTCGGTTTGAACATTGCGCCCATCACAGGTCCATCCGGATGATGACGAATGAATTCGCCTTTCCATGCTCTGCCCCTTTGCCTGCGGCGTTCCGCCACGCAAATCAATAATTGCGCAGTAGTCGGAACAACACTCGCGCGTTCGCTGATGCTCGCTGCGTCCGGCTTGCATCGCCATGAGGATTCCTGCCGCTTGCCCGGATGAGTGGGGAATGCAGGGCAGCCGGTTCCATTCGGGATGATCACGCACCTCCGCGCGCGATGCCCGAAGTCGGCGGGTACGGCTGCGTCAGGCCCGCTCTACGGCCCTACGGTCCCGCATCGCGGGGATCGTAGGGTGCGTCGCGATGCACCGATTGGCGGTCGCCCTCACCACACATTCACATCCGCCTGCGTCGCCACCCGCCCGCGCCCGGGCGGTTCCGGTTCGGCGTCATGCGACTCGTCGCCCGAGCCACCGCTGGTGTCGCCGCGCCAGTTCTCCGGCACACCGCGCGCGATGCCGGTGATGGTGAGACGGCCGAGATCGTCGATATCGGCCGGCGCTGCCTGCCGGCCGATCGATTCCACACCGTCCGGGCCGACGGTGACGACCGTCTCGCCGCCCGGTCCGGTGATCACGCCGTAGCCCGCCTGCAGCGGTCCGCCATTGACGGCGAACTGTTCCATCCACGCGTCCGATCCATGCACGAACTGGGGTGTTCGGTCCGGCATCGGGAACCGCGCCTTCGCGTCGATCAGCTTGTCCTTCAGCGTGCCGCGGAAGAAGTCGCCGACCAGCAGCACCGCGTTGTGTCCGCCCTGGCCCCAGTAGTCGCTGCGCATGGTCACGCGCGAGTCGTTGAAGCCGACCCATGCGCCGGCGACGAGCCCGGGATGCATCAGGATGAACCAGCCGTCGGTGTTGTTCTGCGTGGTGCCGGTCTTGCCAGCGACGTCAGCGCTGATGCCGAACTGGTTCCTGATTGCCTGGCCGGTGCCGCTGCTGACCGCGCCGCGCAGCATGTCGATCAGTTCGAGCGCGGTCTGTTCGGACATCGCGCGCTGGCCCGGCGGACGGAATTCCGCCAGCACCCTGCCGTGCCGATCGGTGATGCGCCTGATCATCAGCGGTGTGCGGTATTCGCCGACGCGCGCGATGGTGGTGTAGGCGGACACCATTTCCAGCAGCGTGACGGAACTGGTCCCCAGCGCGAGCGAAGGCACGGGATCGAGCCTGCTTTGCCGCACGCCGGCCGCCCGCGCGAAGTCGACGATGTTCGGCACGCCGATGTCGCGCATCACTTGCGCGGTGATGCCGTTGCGCGAATGGATCAGGCCTTCGCGCAGGCTCATCATGCGTCCGCTCCAGCCCGACATGTCGGTCGGCCGCCAGACGCTGCCGTCGCCCGCGCGGATCTGCACCGGGCCGTCCTCGTAGGCGCGCTCGGGCGAGAGGCCGAACTCGAGCGCGGCGCCGTAGACGATCGGCTTGAAGGTGGAGCCGGGCTGGCGCATCGCCTGTCCCACGTGATCGAACTGGTCGCGCTCGAAATCGCGGCTGCCGACCCATGCCTTGATCTCGCCGCTGCCGGGATCGATCGCGACGAAGCCGGCTTCGAGGCGGCTCTTGGCGGTGCGCACGCGTTCCATGAAGGCCGCATTCGATTTCAGGCGCGCCAGCACATCGGCCTCGCGCTGGCCGGCGGCAACGGCCTTGCGGAACTCCGGCGTGTCGCGCACGAACACCTCGAGCAGCTCGCGCCGCTCGCTCCAGAAATGACGGAACGGTTCGACCCGCTTGCGCAGCGCGGCATAGGCGGCCGGCGAATGCGACGCGACGCGCGCACTGCTCTGCGCCCATTCGACATCGGCAATGTCCTGCAGCACCTGGGTCTGGCGCGCGACGGCTTCGGTCGCCGCCTGTTGCAGGCGGTCGTCGATGGTGCTGTGGACGATCAGGCCGTCGGTGTGGAGGTTGTAGCCGTGCTTGCCGCTCCACTCCGCCAGCCACTTGCGCAAGTGCGCGGCAAAGTGCGGCGCGATGCCGATCGGGTCGGCCTGCAGGTTCAGCTTCACCTGCAGCGGCTGGTCGCGCATCGCCTCGTAATCGGCATCCGAGATCACGCCGTGCTTGATCATCTGTTGCAGCACGACATTGCGCCGCTTCATGGCGCGGCCCGGATTGATGACCGGGTTGTAGTAGCTGGTGCCCTTGAGCATGCCGATCAGCGTCGCGCTTTCCATCACGTTGAGGTCGGCGGCGGATTTGTCGTAATACGTGCGCGCCGCCATCTCGATGCCGACCACGTTGTAGAGGAAGGGCACGGTGTTCAGATAGGTTTCGAGAATCTGCTGCTTGCTGTAAACGTCCTCGATCTTGAGCGCGGTCATCATCTCCCTCACCTTGCGGTCGATCGTGCGCGCGCGGCCTATCTCGTCGGGAAACATGTTGCGCGCCAGTTGCTGCGTGAGCGTCGAGCCGCCTTGCGCGTCGCCGTTGACGGTATGCAATATCGCCGCCGCCGTGCGCCCGATATCGATGCCGCGATGCTCGTAGAAACGGTGATCCTCGGTTGCGATCAAGGCCTGGAGCACGTATGGCGACACTTGCGAGAGGGCGACGCGTTCCTGCCGTCCCTGGCTGTAGGTGGCGAGCAGCGTTCCATCCGCCGAATACAACAGGCTCGGCTCGGCGATGCGCGCGTCGAGCAGATCATCGATGTTTGGCGTGCTGGCAGCGATCGGCTCGATCCAGGCACGGACCCCGACGACGGCACCGGCGATGATCAGCAGCAAGACCGCGAATGTCGCGCCGGCAATACGCCACAGGGTCCGGCGCGGTTTCTTCTTGTTGTCGGGCGGCGGCTGTTGCCTGTCGCGCAGGTTCTGTTCTTTCACTATCAACGCCTTTTCCGATTTTGATTGTCAGATTGGACAGAGGCGAATGATTTTGGTTTTCGCAGCGTGTTGCGCGACTTCATGAACACGCTGCGCGCACGCTGCATGCGACGTTATTCCAGCTGAGCTGTCACAAGCATGTCTGCATGGACACGATGCCGATGCGACAGTAAGATGAATTTGCACGCACCATGCGTGCGCGCAGATTGCGGTGAGGACATTGCAAGCAATGCACATGCAAGGGATAGCCGATCCATGAAGACAATTCTTTCCTGCTATTACATCGACGATGCACTCGATGAAGAGGAGTTGCAGTTCGTCGCGCAGACGCTGCTCGGACCGTGGGCGCGCTTCAAGACCGGCGCGACCTCCCTGCAGCAGAAACGCGTACCGCTGGTCCTGCCCGCGCCCGATGCCGACGGCGCATACGGACACGATCGCGAGTACCGTGCGGACCGCATCCGCAACAACCTGCGCCACGCCGGCATTCGGACCGACTGCGGCCGGCAGGTAGTGTGGGTGACGCCGCGCGACGCCGAGTGGGACGCCATCTTCCAGTTCGCCATTCGCACGGAAACCGGCCACGCGCCATTCGTCGCGCAGCGCTGGTCTGTGCAGGACGGCGTGCCGGTGCGATGCGCCTTGCGCGTGATCGACACGCAGATGCTGCTGCGCGGACTCATGTAGCGACGCATGTCGATGACGAATCGCCTCATCGAGTTCAACACCGAACGGCTGCGCCTGCGGCCATGGCGGATGTCGGACCGCGCGCCCTTCGCCGCACTGAACGCCGATTCACGCGTGATGGAATACTTCCCGGGCACATTGGATGGAAACACCAGTGATGCGCTGGCCGAACGCATCGGCACGCAGCTTGCGCAACGCGGCTGGGGCTTGTGGGCGGTGGAGATACCGCAGGCATGCCCCTTCATCGGCTTCGTCGGTCTGTCGGTTCCGGCAGACGATATCCCGCTCGCCCCCTGCGTCGAAATCGGCTGGCGCCTCGCGCATGCGCATTGGGGAAAGGGCTATGCGAGCGAAGCGGCGCGCGGCGCATTGCGTGTCGGCTTCGAAATGCTCGGACTGGCGGAGATCGTATCGTTTACCGCGTTGCGGAACACGCGCTCGCGCGCGGTGATGGAACGCATCGGGATGCAATGCCGCGACGAGTATTTCGAGCACCCTCGATTGCCGGAGGGGCATCCGTTGCGCTTGCATGTGGTGTACCGGATATCGCGTGCGACGTGGTCTTGCGATTGATGCTGTCCGCTTTGCGCGATGCGCGGAGCACGCAGCGCCAACGCCGGCGGCACGGCCACCATAAAAAAGCCCCGCCAGGCAATTGCCGGCGGGGCTGAACCACCCAGGGAGGGAGGAGGAGACAACTTTTGCGGGGACTACGCGATCGTGCGGGCATCCTTCAGCTTGCGTCGCACGGGAAGTCCGTGTCGTGCGGTGACGCGCGCCGATGCGTCGGCGATGTCGTCGAAGGACAGACCGGCGACCACGGGTTTCCTCGGTGCCGGCGCAGACATGCGGGCCGCGAGTTTCAGCAACGAGGGGCCGAGCAGGTAGGCGATCGGGAAGGCGATGGGCCAGCCGGTCAGCCAGGCTTCGACCCAGCGGCCGAGGAAATGCGCGTCGACACCGGCCTGCGTCGCTTGCATCACGGCGCTGACGACCAGCGTGATGACGCCGGTCAGCAGCAGCCACGGCAGCATCGCGGCGAGGCTGCGCGAGCGGCACAACAATTTCGCGGCGTCGGCCGGCGTGTTGTGCGCCGCAACAGCGGGGATGGCCGGATGGGTGTGCAGCAGGCGGGTCATGACGAGGCGAGACCTGTTTCCGTTCAGCCCCGCCCTGCCAGTGCGCGCAGTTCCGCAGCCTGACCGGGTTGGAATTCGTCGTAGGCGTTGGCCAGACGGTTCAGCATCAATGCGCCGCGCACCTTGCTGCGGGCATTGCGCTCTTCGACCGACAGTCGCGGCGCGACGGTCAGCACGGCGGCGCGCAAGAGGCCGCGCAGGAGCGGCTTGAAAACCATCAGGAAGGCGACGAGGGCGCTCAGTCCGAGCAGCGGACGGGCAACATTGACGGCGGTGCCGGCGAACACTTCGGCGGCGGGCAGAACGGCTTGTACGGGGATGGCGGCGATCGCGAGCAGGGACATGGCTAACTCCTATTCAATATGTTTTCTCTGTTATGCTGCATTGCAGTATAGATACACACCAGTTATAAAGCCAATTTGATTTCCACATATCACTTATAATGTTTGTGAATAGCATTGGCCGATTTTCAATGCCGCAGGGCAACAAAACAACAGGATTCACGGAGACCATGAGCTTTCTGACACTGGATTTGAATTTGCTGCGCGTATTCGACGCCGTGATGATCGAGCAGAACCTGACGCGCGCCGCGCAGCGGCTGGCGATGACGCAACCGGCGGTGTCGAATGCGCTGCGCCGCCTGCGCGATGCGCTGGGGGACGAACTGCTGATCCGTACCGCGCATGGCGTGAAGCCGACGCCGCGCGCCGAACAGCTGTGGCCATCGGTGCGCAGCGCCCTGGCGACGCTGGAGGAGGCGGTGGTGCCGGACCAGAGCTTCGATCCGGCGAGCGCGCAGAACACCTTCCGCATGGCGATGGCCGATGCCACGGCGGCGCTGTGGCTGCCGTCGCTGGTGCGCAAGATCGAGCGCGAGGCGCCCGGCATCAATGTGCGGATGGTGCCGCTGACCACGCGCGAGCCGCGTCCGATGCTCCTGCGCGGCGACATCGATCTGGCGATCGGCTTTTTCCCGGGCGTGGTGTCGCAACTGGCGGGCGGGCAGGTATCGGTGTCGCCGATCCGGCACGAGCAGCTGTATTCGGGTCAATACGTGTGCGTGATGCGCAAGAACCATCCGCTGGCGAAGGAAGAGCTGACGCTGGATGCGTACTGCGCGGCGAAACACCTGATCGTGAGCTTCTCCGGACGGGCGCACGGGTTGGTGGACGAGCAGCTGGCGAAACTCGGCCGCGAACGCCGCATCCTGCTGACGGTGAACCAGTTCTTCACGGCGGGACGGGTGGTGTCGAGCTCCGACCTGATCATGGTGCTGCCGCGCCACCTGATCGCATCGACCGGCATCGCCGCGCTGGTGACGAAGGAATTGCCGTTCCCGATGCCGCACGTGCACATCGACATGCTGTGGCACGAGCGCGACACGCGCAATCCGGGCCACAAGTGGCTGCGCGCGCACATGAGCGGCGAGACCAGCGAAACCTTCGGCAAGGAGCGGAAAACGGCCTGATCCGTGCCTGATTGCGCGAAACCGCAATCAGGCCGCAGCTGAAGCAGGCCTGCGAGGAGGCGATGCTGCCGGGCGGCTCGACGCGTCAGGACGGCACCGCCGGCGCGATGATCCGCCTCACGCCAGCCGCCGCAGGATGCGGCAGGGATTGCCGGCGGCAACGCAATCGGCCGGGATCGAGCGCGTCACGACGCTGCCCGCGCCGACCGTCACGTTGGCCGCGATCTCCACGCCCGGCAGCAGCACCACGTTCGCGCCGAGCCAGACGTTGTCGCCGATGACAATGGGTTTGGCAAACTCGACTCCCGAAGTGCGCACCAGCGGATCGATCGGATGGCCGGCGGTGGAGATGACGACATTGGGGCCGATGTACACGTTATCGCCGATCACGACGCGGGCGCAATCCAGAATCACGAGATTGTGATTGGCATAGACATTCTTGCCGAGTTGAATGTTGTAGCCGTAGTCGCAATGAAAGGGCGGTTCCAGATAGGCATCCGTCACCTGGCCGAACAGCGCCTGCAACGCCGCCGCATCGCGTTCGATGCCGTGCTGGTTGTATTGATGGCACCAGGCCTTGGCCTTGCGCCGCTCGGCGCTCAACTCGGCGTCATTGGCGAGATACAGCTCCCCCAGCAGCATTTTCTCCTTCTCGGTACGCGCGGCATCCATTGGCTTCCCCCGGATTGATGTGCGGCCTTGCTTTCAAGTCCTCACAAGTTCTCACAAGTCCGAAATCCGGACGGCATTCAATCCGCCACATCCCCCCTTCAAGCGGAAGGAGCATTGGTGACTTGGTGACTTGGTGACGCAGTTGCCGCCTGCATTTCCGACTGCTGTGCAAGCATCGTCGATGCATATGCCACTTCGTTCCGTTGGGCGCGGTGGAGTTCCCTTCATCGGCATCGCGCTATTGCCTCGCAGCACACATACCGCGTCGCGGCCTCGCCATCCCGCGCGAAATGACGAGGCCGGGTTGGCGAAGTCCGGCGCGGTTTCCTCGCCCGGATGCTGGATGTTGACGAACAGGGTCTTGCCGGCCGGGGATTGAAGCGGTGCAGTGCGGCGAGGGCTCAATTGCTCAGAAGCGGCAGGCGCTGATCGCCACGGCCGACGATGTAGCCGACGCGGGTCTTGAGAATCCTCACCTCGCCTTCGCCAGCCACCTCGACAATCGCCTCGCCGCACGACTGCAACACGTTCGACAGGCGCAGATGGCCGTGCAGCAGGCGATAACCCGCGCCGTCGCGAATGATCACGATGTCCATGTTCATGGCTGCCTCCGAAAATCGGGATGAGAACCTCGACCGGTTCGGTCTTGCGTTACGGGAGGGATGCTACGGCGCGGCGGTTACAGGGACGTGACAGGCGCGTGAAAGTTTGATGACGGGGAGGGGAGGGAAGCGAAGGTCTATGCAGCGTTGCATGGGCCTCACCCTTGCAGCGGAGGATTACCCACATTTCTTGAAAATTGCGGGCTGCATCAACGAGAGTGGCACACTCCGCTATGCATGCCTTTTCCGCTGTGAGCTGCCGAAGAAATGGGGGATGACGCGGAAAAAGAAGCGTGACTTGTCTGAGCCGAAGGCGAGTTTGTCACGCTTCCCGCGTCATCCCCCATTTCTTCGGGAATCCCCGAAGGGGACAGCGAGGTGCGGTCGCCTTCTTTTGATTACTTTTCTTGGCGAGACAAGAAAAGTGATCGGCTGCCGGGCCGCCCCCGGCAAAGCATCCACGAAGGATGACGTTTGTTGTCGAGGCAGGTCGCGGCAATAGTGATAGTGGTGGAATGCCGATCCTCAGCACGAAGGTCGCGTGCTCGAATCAGCATTTCTGCTGTTCAGACACTCCCCCCATCCCAACCTACACCGCCAAACAACTCCCCGCATTCCATCCATACAGCCACTCCAGCGCATCGTAATAGCGCTCAGGCTGCCGATCCTTCCACAGTGCATTGCGCACCAGCCGCTCCGCCCCCTTGGCGTGATAGATGCGCCCCATCTCGCGCGCCGACAGCACGACGCGCGCGGTGCGCGTGACGCGGGATTTTTGATAGAGCTTGAACGCGGCATCGAGATCGAAATCGCAATGCCTGACCGCCTCGCCCAGCGTCACCGCATCCTCGATCGCCATGCATGCGCCCTGCGCCAGATACTGCAGCATCGGATGTGCCGCGTCGCCCAGCAGCGTGGTGCGTCCGCGCGTCCACGACTCGACCGGATCGCGGTCGGCCGTGCTCCAGCGCTTCCACGACGTCGGCCGGTCCAGCAGGCGACGCGGACGCTCGCAGATGCCGCTGAAGTAGGACAGCACTTCTTCCTTGCTGCCCTCGCGCACGCCCCAGCTTTCCTTTTCACGACTGTGGAAAGTCACCACCAGGTTGTATTGCTTGCCGCCGCGCAAGGGGTAATGCACGAGGTGGCAGTTCGGTCCAGCCCACACCGCAGGCGCGTTCCAGCACAGGTCTTCCGGCATGTCCTCCACTGGCACCACCGCGCGGTACACGACATGGCCCGAGACGCGCGCCTCGTCGCCGATCAGCTTCTGCCGGATCACCGACTTGACGCCATCGCAGCCGATCACGGCATCTGCCGTGTACTTGTTGCCGCGCGTATCGACGACAGTGACCCGATTCCTCTCCTCGATCAACTCCTCGACGCGGGTCGATGTATGGAAGGTGATCAGCGACGACTGCTTCACGCCGTCGAGTATCGCGGTGTGGATATCGGCGCGATGGATGACGGCATACGGATTGCCGAAGCGTTGCCGGAATTTTTCATCGACCGGAAACGTCGCGACCTCCGCGCCGTCCACCGCATCCATCATCACCAGCCGCTCTGTGAACACGGCACGGCTGCGCGCGAATTCGCCCACGCCCAGGGCGTCGAGCGCGGCAAAGGCATTCGGAGCGAGCTGTATGCCCGCGCCGATCTCGCCGATTTCCGGGCTCTGCTCCAGCACCGTGATCCGGATGCCGAGTCGGGACAGCGCAAGCGCCGCCGCCAGGCCGCCGATGCCGCCGCCGACCACGATGACCGAAAGCGGCTTTTCAGCTTGCATGTTCATCTCAATTCCTTGCTGTGTGAAGTGCCGTGTTCGCCGCCCACTTCGCTGCTCATTTGCCCGGGTCTTTCTGATCCGCGAAGCTGTCGAACTCGACGTTGTAAAGCTTGCCGTTCTGCAGCTCGGTGCGGCGGATGTAGACCGTCTGGACGATGTCCCGCGTATCGGGGTCGATCGCGATCATGCCGCGCGGGCTTTCCCATTTCGCGCCCTTGGCCGCCGCGATGAACTTGCCGACTTCGGCATCGCCGTTGGTCTTCTTCAGCGCCTGATAGATCAGCGCCATGCCGTCATAGCCGGCGACCGACATGAAGTTGGAACGGCTCTTGTCGCCGAACTCCTTCGCATAGGCGCTGACGTATTCCTTGTTGAGCGGCGAGTTGTGCGCGGCCGAATAGTGCGCGGCGGTGATAGTGCCGATCGCGGGTTTGCCGAGCGCCTCGATCAGGCTGTCGTCGGTCAGGTCGCCGGTGCCCAGCAGCTTGATGCCTTGCTTGTCCAGGCCGCGCTCGGTCCATGTCTTCATGAAGTTGATGGTTGCTTCGCCCGGCGGCAGGAACAGGAAGACGCCGTTCGGTTTGGCATCCTTGATGCGCTGGACGAAGGCTCCGAAGTCGAGGTTGTTGACCGGCACGCGCACTTCGCCGATCACCTGCTTGCCCGCTGCCTGATAGGCTTTCTTGAACGCGGTTTCGGCATCGATGCCCGGCGCAAAATCGGCAACCAGAATGTAGACCTTGTCGATGCCGTTCTGCGCGGCCCACTTCGCCATCGGCTCGGACAGTTGCGGCAGGGTATGCGACACGCGCACGATGTTGGGCGATTTGGTCGTGATCGAGGACGTGGCCGCATTCATCACGACCATCGGCCGCTTGCCCTGCGTCGCCAGCGGCGCGGTGGCCAGTGCGCCGGGGCTGAGGCCGAAGCCGGCGATGATGTCCACCTTTTCATTGCCGATCAGTTCCTGCGCCAGGCGCTTGGTCAGTTCGGGCGCGATGCCGGTATCGTCCTTGATCACCAGTTCGATCTTCTTCCCCGCAACCGTGTCGCCGTGACGCTGCATGTAGAGCTTCGCGCCGCGGCTGATCTGGTTGCCGTAGTCGGCAAAAGGACCGCTCATCGGCAGGATCATGCCGATCTTGATGGTCTGCTGGGCCTGCGCGGAAAATGCCGCGAGACCGAGGGATGCTGCCACGGCCAGTGATGTCAAAGCGCGTTTCATGTTGTCTCCTTGTGGTAGGTTTTTGATGTGATGCCGACGTGCTTGTTAATCGCTTGTTAATCGTTTTCAGCTTGCATCGATCTGTCTTTCCGGACGCGCCGCAATGAATGCTTCATGTTCCATGCAATGATCGAAGATGCGCATGACCGTCGGCACATTCGACAGGTCACACTCGAATCGTTTGGCGTTGAAGATCTGCGGCACCAGGCAGCAATCGGCGAACGTCGGTGTATCGCCATGACAGAAGCGCCCCGTCTGCGGCTCCTGCGACAGGCGCTGTTCGAGCTGCGTCAGCCCGAGCTCTACCCAGTGCTTGTACCAGGTGTTTTTCTGCTCTTCGGTCACGCCCAATTCTCCGGTGACATAGTGCAGAACCCGCAGGTTGTTCAATGGGTGGATCTCGCATGCAATCATCAATGCAAGGCTGCGCACCCGGGCGCGATCAACAGGATTTGACGGCAACAGCGCAGCTTGCGGACAGGTTTCTTCAAGGTATTCGAGAATCGCGAGAGACTGGTTCATGCTGTGTCCCTCGTCATCGATCAGCACAGGAACCAGACCCTGCGGATTGACGCTCTTGAACGCAGGAAGATTCTGCTCGCCGCCATTCCTGGACAAGTGAACCGGCAGGGATTCATACGGCAAGCCCTTGAGATTGAGGGCGATCCGCACACGGAAGGATGCCGAACTGCGGTGAAACGTGTAAAGCTTCATGAGCGTCTCTTTCGCAATCGCCTCAAACGACCTTGACGTGGATCGTCTCCAGCCCGTCGATGCGTCCCGCCATCGTCTGCCCGCGCTGCACGGCACCAACGCCTTCCGGCGTGCCGGTGAAGATCAGATCGCCTGGTTGAAGTTCGAACAGCGTCGACAGGTTCGCGATAGTTTCCGGCACCGACCAGATCAGATGGCTCACATCGCTGGATTGCTTGACCACACCATCCACTTCAACGCTGATCGCGCCGCGCGTCGGATGGCCGATCGCACTTGCCGGATGGATCGGGCCGATCGGCGCCGAATAATCGAAGGACTTGCCGATTTCCCAGGGTCGTCCCTGTTCGCGCATGCGCATCTGCAGGTCGCGGCGTGTCATGTCGAGGCCGACCGCATAACCGAACACGTGCGCATATGCATCCTCGACGGCGATGTCCTTGCCGCCCTTGCCGATCGCCACCACCAGCTCGATCTCGTGATGGTAATTGCCGGTCAATGACGGATAGGGAATCTCGGCCACGGCATCCTTCGCGACGGGAACGATGGAGGCGTCGTCATTCGGCTTGCAGAAGAAAAACGGCGGTTCGCGGTCGGGATCGAATCCCATTTCGCGCGCATGCGCGGCGTAGTTGCGCCCCACGCAATACACGCGCCGCACCGGGAACAGCGCGTCGGAGCCGGTGACGGACAGGCCGACGATGGAAGGAGGAGGAAGGATGTAGGACATGAGGTTCTTTCAGGTTATTCAGTAGTCGAAAATTTGGACAACGGCTGCATTGCTTCAACTCCTTCCCCTTCAAGGGGAAGGTCGGGATGGGGATGGGTTTTACGCTGCGAAATTAACCCATCCCCACCCTAACCCTCCCCTTGAAGGGGAGGGAACGCAGACACCACCCTGTTGCCCAAGTTCGTGGCTTGTCTGTAAATCTGTTCAATCTTCGAGAAATGCTTCGCGCAGAATGCCCAGCGCGTCGTGCACGGGCCGGTCGGAATAGCTGAACAGCACGGCATCGTCATCCGCGTCGAGGCGCAACGGTGCCCACGAAGGCACGACGAAAATATCCTGCGGTTCGAAGGTGAACTGTTGCCCGCCGATGTGCGCCGTGCCGCGGCCTTCCACCACGCAGTACACCGCGCCGTCGGTGGCGCGATGCGTCTTGCCGCGGAAGCCCTTCGGCAGCAGCTGCAGATAGGTGGCGATGGTCGGCATCGGATAGCCGCCGGTCAGCGGATTGATGTAGCGCATCTTGAAGCCGTGCCATGCATCCGCTGCTTCCTGACGTTGCAGCGTATCGAGCGCCTCGCGGCTGCGCGCATAGGGATAGCTGAAGATCGGCGAGGTCGCCGAGCTGTGGGCGTGCCGCACCGGCGCCATGTTGTAGCCGAAGCGGGCAAAACTGTTGCCCTCGGGTCGCCTCACCTGTTGCGCATGGCTGCTGTCGTTTTCGGCAAAGCCGGCGTCGAAGAAACGCAGCATCGGGATGTCGAGGCCATCGAGCCACACGACCGGCTCGGACACGCCTGCGATGCCTTCATTGCCGTGGTCATGCCAGGTCCACGACGGCGTGATGATGAAGTCGCCCGGATGCATGGTGGTGCGTTCGCCGTCCACCGTGGTGTACGCGCCCTTGCCGTCGACGATGAAGCGCAGGGCGGACTGGACATGCCGGTGCGACGGCGCGATTTCTCCCGGCAGGATCAGCTGCAGGCCGGCGTACAGCGACTGGGTGATGGCAGACTGGCCGCGCAATGCCGGATTCTCCAGCACCAGCACACGCCGCACCGCTTCTTCGGCGCTGATCAGCTCCCCGGATTGTTTGAGCCAGGGACGCACATCCTGGTAGCGCCAGAGGGCAGGCACGCAGGGCGTCTCCGGCTCGCGCGGGACCAGCGTGTGCAGGGATTCCCACAGGGGCGTCATGTTCAATGCGCCGATCCGGCTGTAAAACCGTTCGCGCTCCGGGTGCTTCTGCGTCTCCATGCTGGCTTCCTTGTGTCCCAGTACTCGGTGGATGTCCTGCAGTGTCGATTCCACCCATTATTTAGTCAATCCGACTAAATCAATACATCGCATTGCGTTTTTCAATAATGGTAGGATGCGCGGACCCGGGTTCTCCCGCATAGCAGAAGGCGCTTTCCAAATGGCAAAACTCGACCTCGAATGGCTGACCGTGTTCGACGAGATCTACAAGACCGGCAGCGTGTCGCGCGCGGCCGAACGGCTGGGTCTGGCGCAGGCCACGGCCAGCATCGCGCTGAGCAAGCTGCGGCTGCACTTCGGCGACAAGCTGTTCAGCCGTACCTCGAAAGGCATGGAGCCGACGCCGCATGCGCAGAAGATCTATCCGGAGCTGCGCGAGGTGATGGCGCTGCTGGAAAAGGCGCGCGGCGTGCAGAACGTGTTCGAGCCGGCCTCGACCGCGCGCGACTTTCTCATCTCGATCACCGACATCAGTGAAATCGTCCTGCTGCCGACCTTGCTCAACCACCTGCGCCGCGTCGCGCCGAAGGTGCATATCGAGACGGAAAAGATTTCCCTCGACAGCCCGCGCCGGCTGGAGACCGGCGAGGTCGATCTGGCGGTCGGCTTCATGCCGCATCTCGAAGCCGGCTTCTATCAGCAGACCCTGTTCACCCAGAATTTCGTCTGCCTGGCGGCGAAGTCGCATCCGCGCATCGGCGAACGAATCGGCAAGGCGGCCTTCCTCAACGAGGGGCATATCGTCGTCACCACCTCGGGCACCGGGCACTCGATCGTCGACAAGATGATGGCGCAGCACGGCATCGCGCGCGACGTGGTGCTGCGCCTGCCCAGTTTTCTCGGCGTGGGGCGCATCGTCGCGCAGACCGAACTGCTGGTGATCGTGCCCCGATTGCTGGGCGAAACGCTGGCGTCGCAGGAAGCCATCAAGCTGCTCGATCCGCCGATCGCCTTGCCTTCGTTTGCGGTCAAGCAGCATTGGCACGACCGCTTCCATGCCGATCCGGGCAATGTCTGGCTGCGGCGGACCATGGCGGAGCTGTTTTCCAAGGGGACGCGCAAGCGGG
Source organism: Noviherbaspirillum cavernae (assembly GCF_003590875.1). Classification (NCBI taxonomy): domain Bacteria; kingdom Pseudomonadati; phylum Pseudomonadota; class Betaproteobacteria; order Burkholderiales; family Oxalobacteraceae; genus Noviherbaspirillum; species Noviherbaspirillum cavernae. Next base: position 3,819,911 of record NZ_QYUN01000002.1, on the reverse strand, counting down.
CGACCGACGCTCCAGCTCGGACGAAACGATCTTGAACAAGATCAAGTACCGCACACCCGGGCTGTAACAAGAATCAAGTTCTGCAAGTAAAAACGCCTCCACGATGCAGGACACTAGCCAATGTGCCTGCCAAGGCATCGTTCGCAAACCTCGTTCCCGCATTTGTCGCGATCGCCGGAGCCTGGCCGCGTCAACCAAAGGGAGGCACGCTTCATGTCGCGAATTTCCGCTTGCACGCTGAGTCACGTGATTGTCACCATGCTTCTCGCAAGCATGAGCAGCGCGTCGCTGGCCTGGGTCTATCCGGAGCATCGCGAACTGGCGCTATCGGCCGTGCAGGGGCTGGACAACGATCACAGGCAGGTATTCGACCGACTCTGGCAGGACGCGCGAACGGGCGATGAGGCACGCCTGTGCGCGCTGGGGGCGGACAGCGAGCAAGGACTGACGCCGGCATGCATCGATTGGGCCGCGCTGACAGCCATTGCAGGCGACCACTCCTGCTCCAGCCGCGAGATGTTCGAGACGGCACGCGCATCGAACTGGATCCTGAATGTGGCCGATGTCGCCGCGCAGCTCAAGCTGGATCTGTCCAGCCTGCCGGTGACCGCGCCGCCGGAGGCAAGCGAAGGCAGCAAAAACCTCGTGACGGATGCGCAGCGCAACCTCGAGAGCCAGGCGGTGCGCGCCAGGCGCATCAATGCGCTGCGCACCGCAGACATCCGCTTGCAGCGCGCAGATCCTGCCTATGCCACCCGCGCCGGGTCGAACAACGCGCACTTCCTGCTGGCCCGTCCGAGAACCGACATCAGTCCGCTGGAGTACGCACAGCTGACGCTGCTGCCCGACTCGGAACTCAATGCGATCGGCGTCTATGCATTCTTCCACCTGAGCGCGCTGCAGAAGGCGAGCCGTCTCCGGCATGAGCAGCTGACCGATGCGCAGCGCAAGGCACTGGCGCGCTCTGCATTGGCCGATGAAGCCTTCGCGCTGCACTTCCTGCAAGACGTCTATGCCTCCGGCCATATTGCCGGCACCTGGGGCGATACCTCGCAGCGGAAAGGCACGCACGACTTCTACAACCAGAACGGCCTCGAGGCATTCACATGGAGGGGCGGCAACAGGTCGGTGGTGCTGATGGGCGACGCCCACATGCGCTCGGAAGACGCCATGGTCGCGGCATCGGCAGTGCGCGAAAGCCTGCAGCAGGTACTCGACACGGTATCCGGCCGCGCGGGGAGCCGTGACGTGCCGCCCGCGCCAATGGCACCGGCCGAACCTGACGGCTTCGACGTCTGCGGCAACACCACGATGCCAAGGCGCGAACCCGCCTTGCGTGCGCAGCAGGAACACTTCCCCTTGTTCGTCACGACGCTGGGCGAAACACCGGTGCCCGGCCTCGGTCCGGGGCTGGGGTCGATGCCGCGCTTTCGCAGCGAGGTCGGGCCGTTTGTCGGACTCGCCGGCACGATCGATGGACGCGCCGTCAACCGCGGCTTCGTCGCGTCGCAGAGTGCGAACGGCACTGTCGGCGGACTCGACCTGTCGGTGCGCGCCGGTGTCGGTATCGACGGGGTGATGGGCGACGCAGGCGATGGCCTGGTCTATGCATCCCTTGGCCTGCGCTCGGATCTGCCGTCGAGCAACCGCTTCAACGATGTCTTTCAGGGCACGTCCAGTGGCAACCTGACCGCCGCCATTCCTGCCCGCTCGGGAATTGCGCTCCGTTTTCGCATGCCGTACTACCTGATCCCGGGCGACCTGCTGCTGACCTCGCCGCTGTTTCTGTTCAAGCCGAAGGCATACAAGGACATGGCCGTGGTTGCGGGCAATGGAGGCTTGCTTGGCTTGCAATCCGGGTGGGCCACTTCCATCGGCCGCTTCCAGTTCGTGCTCGGCCGCGAACTCGGCGTGACCTTCTATGGCCGCGCCGGGGATGATCAGTTGATCGCGCCAAGCGATCAGCCCGGCGGCCTGGGGCGCCTTGTCCGCTTCAAGTCGACGTCGTTCGATCTTCCGATCCTGGAGTTCCGCCCGTACCGGGCCTTCTCGAACAACCAGAGCTCATCGGTCGTCTTCCAATTGTTCGCTGCCGCCGATGTGCCGCGCGGCGCTTCGACCAGCTACCCGCCAGGCGCGCCGACGCCCGATCTGCGTACCGTATGGTCGCTCGGACTGAAGATTGTGTTCGACTGGCGGTATTACTACTGAGCGCGACTGCTGACTGCGCTCAATTGATCTGGCCGGATTTCCTTTTCAGCGGATCGGCAGCTTCGTCGAATTCTTCACTTCCTCCATCACCGCATAGGTGTGCGTCTCGCGCACGCCCTTCAACTGCAGCAGCGACTTGCCGAGGAATTCGCGGTAGGCATTCATGTCCTTCACGCGCGCCTTCACGAGGTAGTCGAAGCCGCCGGCCACCATGTGGCATTCCAGCACTTCCGGGATCATCTGCACGCCGCGCTTGAATTCGTCGAACACGTCCGGCGTGGTGCGGTCGAGCACAACTTCGATGAACACCAGCAGCGAGACGTCGAGCATTTCCGGATTGAGCTGCGCGGTGTAGCGCAGGATGTAGCCGGCTTCCTGCAGCTTGCGCACGCGCTCGAGGCAGGCGGCGGGCGAGAGGTTGACGCGCGTCGCCAGTTCGACGTTGCTGATGCGGCCGTCGTTCTGCAGTTCGGCGAGGATTTTCTTGCTGATCTTGTCGAGCATGATGGTTTCACTTGGAAAATTTTGTTTGGCGAAATTCTTGCACGAAACATTAAATTTCGATAGTCACCTTCAATACCAGAATAAATCCATGTGGAAGCTCACTACAATCAAATCATTCATTCATTTCCGATTGCGGTGTACATCATGTCGATTCCCCAAGCCAACCTTCCCGAAACCAGCGGCGCGTATGTGCCATTCGCGGCCATGCATGACGAAATGCTGCCCGCGCCGTCGCCCTTGCGTGCCGCAGTAACAGCAGCGTACCGGCGCGACGAGCGCGAGGCGGTGCAATGGCTGCTGACCCAGGCGCAACTCGATGCGCGTTCGCAGGAAGCGGCGCAGAAGATGGCACGCCAGCTGGTGACGGCCGTGCGCGAAAAACGCACGCGCGCCTCCGGCGTCGATGCCTTGATGCATGAATTCTCCCTGTCGTCGGAAGAGGGCGTGGCCTTGATGTGTCTGGCCGAAGCGCTGCTGCGCATTCCCGATCACCAGACCGCCGACCGCCTGATCGCCGACAAGATCAGCAAGGGCGACTGGAGCCGGCATCTCGGCGAGTCGCCCTCGCTGTTCGTGAATGCGGCGACATGGGGTTTGTTGATCACAGGCAAGCTGGTGGGCACCAGCAGCGAGCAGGGCCTCGGTTCCGCCTTGACGAAGCTGATCGCGAAGGGCGGCGAGCCGCTGATCCGCAAGGGCGTCGATCTGGCGATGCGCATGCTGGGCAACCAGTTCGTCACCGGCCAGACCATCGCCGAGGCGATCGACAACAGCCGCGACCAGGAAGCGCGCGGCTATCGCTATTCCTACGACATGCTGGGCGAGGCGGCGCTGACCGAGGAGGATGCGCAGAAGTATTACGCCGCCTACGAGGACGCGATCCACGCCATCGGCCGCGCCTCGAACGGGCGCGGCATCAAGGACGGCCCCGGCATTTCGGTCAAGCTGTCGGCGCTGCATCCGCGCTACTCGCGCGCGCAGCACGCGCGCTCCATGCAGGAACTGCTGCCGCGCCTGAAACAGTTGCTGCTGCTGGCGAAGCAGTACGACATCGGCCTGAACATCGACGCGGAAGAAGCCGACCGGCTGGAGCTGTCGCTCGATCTGATGGAAGCACTGGCCTTCGATCCGGAGCTGGAGGGATTCGACGGCATCGGCTTCGTGGTGCAGGGCTACCAGAAGCGCTGCCCGTTCGTGATCGACTACCTCGCCGATCTCGCGCGCCGCAGCGGCCGCAAGTTCATGGTGCGGCTGGTGAAGGGCGCGTACTGGGACGCCGAGATCAAGCGCGCGCAAGTCGACGGCATGCCGGGTTATCCGGTCTACACGCGCAAGGTGCATACCGATGTGTCCTATCTGGTGTGCGCGCAGAAGCTGCTGGCGGCGAACGACGTGATCTATCCGCAATTCGCCACGCACAACGCGATGACGCTGTCGATGATCTACAGCTGGGCGCAAGAGCGCGGCATCACGGATTACGAATTCCAGTGCCTGCACGGCATGGGCGAGACGCTCTACGACCAGGTGGTGGGCAAGGACAAGCTGAACAAGCCGTGCCGCATCTACGCGCCGGTCGGTTCGCATGAAACGCTGCTGGCGTATCTCGTGCGTCGCCTGCTGGAGAACGGCGCGAACTCGTCCTTCGTCAACCAGATCGTCGATGACAGCGTGTCGATCGATGCACTGGTCGCGGACCCGTTCGACGTGACGAAACAGCAGGGCGGCGAGCCGCATTCGAACATTCCGCTGCCGCTTGATCTGTACGGCGCGGAACGGAGGAATTCGGCCGGCTTCGACTTGAGCAATGAAAGCGTATTGCGCGACATCGATGCCGCATTTACGCAATTCGGCGCGACGCAATGGCAGGCCGCGCCTCTGCTGGCCGCATCACTCGCAGAGGGCGGCCAGCCGCAGCCGATCACGAATCCGGCCGATCGGCGCGACATCGTCGGCCATGTGATCGAGGCCGATGAACAGCATGTGGCGAGCGCGCTGGACGCGGCCCAGGCCTGTGCACTCGACTGGCAGACCACGCCGCCCTCCGAACGCGCAAGCATGCTCATGCGCGGTGCCGATCTGCTGGAACAGCACGCGCCCGAGTTGATGGCGCTGGCGATCCGCGAAGCGGGCAAGTCGCTGCTGAATGCGATTGCGGAAGTGCGCGAAGCGGTCGATTTTCTGCGCTACTACGCGATGCAAGTGCGCGGCGAAACGAATGCGCTGGCGCTTGGCCCGGTGGTGTGCATCAGCCCGTGGAACTTTCCGCTGGCGATCTTCATCGGCGAGGTGAGCGCCTCGCTGGCGGCCGGCAATGTGGTGCTGGCGAAGCCGGCCGAACAGACGCCGCTGATCGCGCACCGCGCGGTGCAGTTGCTGCACGAAGCGGGCATTCCGAGAAGCGCGCTGCAATTCCTGCCGGGTCGCGGCGAGACAGTCGGCGCGAAGCTGACGGCTGATCCGCGCGTGCGCGGTGTGATCTTCACCGGCTCGACCGAGGTCGCGCAACTGATCAACCGCACCCTGGCAAAACGCGCAGTGAGCGAATCGCACGAAACCGCACTGGTGGCGGAAACCGGCGGCCAGAACGCGATGATCGTCGATTCCAGCGCGCTGCCCGAACAGGTGGTGCAGGATGCACTCGCCTCCGCCTTCGACAGCGCCGGCCAGCGCTGCTCGGCGCTGCGCGTGCTGTGCCTGCAGGAGGATATCGCCGACAGGACGCTGACGATGCTGAAGGGAGCGATGCAGGAGCTGCGCATCGGCAATCCGGATCGCCTCACCACCGACATCGGCCCGGTGATCGACGAGGAGGCACGCCAGAATCTGCTGCGCCACATCGAGCGCATGAAGGCGCAGGGCAGGCCGGTCTACCAGTTGCCGCTGGCCGATGATTGCGCGCACGGCACCTTCGTCGCGCCGACCGTGATCGAGATCGGCTCGCTGTCGGAACTGACGCGCGAAGTGTTCGGCCCGGTGCTGCACGTGCTGCGCTATCGGCGCGAGCAATTGCCGGCGCTGGTCGAGGCGATCAACGCGAGCGGCTACGGCCTCACGCTCGGCATCCATTCGCGCATCGACGAAACCATCGACTTCATCACGTCCAACGCGCATGTCGGCAACATCTACGTCAACCGCAACATCGTCGGCGCGGTGGTCGGCGTGCAACCCTTCGGCGGCGAAGGCAAGTCCGGCACCGGACCGAAGGCCGGCGGCCCGCTGTACGTGAAGCGGCTGCAGCGCAATCCCGTGCTCGCGTCCGGCCCGCACACGATTCATGCGCCGCAGGCATCGCCGCCGACGGCCTTCGCCGAGCTGCTGGCATGGGCGCAGACCCACGGCCATGCGCGGATCGCCGCGCTGGGCGAACGCTATGCGCACGCGAGCCTGCTCAACACCGCGCTGGTGCTGCCGGGCCCGACCGGCGAGCGCAACACGCTGTCGTTCGCGCCGCGCGGCGCGGTGCTGTGTGCGGCGAGCGACGTGCCGACCCTGCTCAACCAGCTCGCCGCCGTACTCGCCACCGGCAATCGTCCGGTGCTGACGGGCACGACGGCGAAACTGTTGCCGGCCGGCCTGCCGCGCACGGTGCGCGACGCGATCGTGCGAATCGACGGCCATGCGCAGGCGGATATCCACGCCGCGCTGCTGGATGCGCCACTGATGCCGCAAGCGCTGCCGCAGCTGGCAGCGCGCGACGGTGCGCTGGTGGCCGTGATCCAGACCTGCGAGGAAGAGGCGATCCCCTTGTGGCGGCTGGTCGCCGAGCGCGCAGTGTGCACCAACACCACCGCCGCCGGCGGCAATGCGAGCCTGATGACATTGCAGGGGTGAGGACGGACTTGCGGACAAGCCCGCAGTAACAGGCTTGTCCGCCGCCTTTGCGGCGGCATCCCGAGGCGGATTGCCGCTTCTCTGCGGCAAAAATTATTGTAAAAACAATAACAATGTGATGCAATGCGGCTGCTGTTGTTAGAACAGCAACAATCCAAATACGGAGCCGCTCCCATGTCCGATCTGTCCCAAGGCCTCGACTTCGCGCGCGCCAGCGCCGTCTTCACCGCCGACACCCGCCTGTACGAGCTGGAGATGCCGACCGGACACGCGCCGCTGCTGGTGGAAAGCTGGGTCGGCCGGGAAGCGCTGTCGGCGCTGTCCGAATACCACCTCACCTGCCTGTCGACCACGGCGACGCTGCCGCTGCAGGCGCTGCTCGGGCAGCAGCTCGCTCTGCACACGCGGCTGGCCGACGGCAGCATCGGCACGCGCTCGGGCTACGTGCGCGCCGCCTTCCAGCTCGGCGCCGACGGTGCGCACGGTAACCTCGCCCGCTACCGGCTGACGCTCGTGCCGTGGCTGTGGTTCGCCACCCAGCGCCGCCGCTCGCGCGTGTTCCAGGACCGGGACGTGCTCGAGATCGTCGAACAGGTGTTCGCCGCCGACGCCGCGCGCGCCAACTGGCGCGTCAGCGCCGAGGCGCGCGAATTCCTGGCGCGGGTGCGTCCTCGCAGCTACTGCTGCCAGTACCGCGAGAGCGACTACGCCTTCGTCACGCGTCTCTTGGCCGAGGAAGGCATCGGCTTCCATTTCGAGGAAACCGGCGCGGACGGGCCGGGTGTGTCGCGTCAGCAGCTGGTGCTGTTCGCCGATTCGGCCCGGTTCGCCGAGGACGCCAGCGCCGCCCGCGATGGCGGCATCCGCTTCCACCGCGCCGCCGCCGTCGAAACCGCCGACACCATCCAGACACTGCATGCGCGGCGCACGCTGCAGGCGGCCGTCACCACGCGCGCCTCGTGGGACTACAAGGCGAAACGCGTCACCGCCGTGTCGCTGCCGACCGCGCATCAATTCGGCGGCCCGAACGCGCCGCACGTCGAAAGCGGCGACTGGGCCGGCGTGTACGCCTTCGCCACCCAGGACGAGGCGCTGCACTACGCGCGCATCGCGCGTGACGGCGCCGACGCCCGCTTCAAGGACTGGTTCGGCGCGGGGGGCGTGCGCACCTTCCGTCCCGGCACCGCGTTCGAGGTCATCGGCGCGCCGCTCGAGCAGCGCGACGCCCCGGCGCAAGCGAAGCGGCTGGCGCTCCTGGGCGTGCTGCATGCCGGCGTCAACAACCTGCCGGCCGCCCTGCGACAGGAGGTGCGGCAATCACTGGGCGCGGCTCCCGTGCCGCACGCCGATGACGATGCCGGCCTGCCGCCGGCCGCGGACGACTTCCACCCCGGTCTGGATCGGCACACGCAGGATCTCGACGACGCCGAGCGCTGGCTCGACCATGCCGCGTGGGAGGTACTGCTGCGCGAAGCCGACGGCAGTGGCTACGCCAACCGCTTCACCGCGATCCGCGCCGACATCCCGTGGCGGCCGGCCTTGTCGGACGGCACCGGCCTGCTGCAGAATCCCAGACCCACCGCCCTGGGCAGCCAGAGCGCGATCGTGGTCGGCGCGGACGGCGGCACGGCCGCCGCCGGCACCGTGCACACCGACCACCTCGGCCGCGTTCGCATCCGCTACCCGTGGCAGATCACGGAGCAGAACGGCTGCTGGGTGCGGGTGGCGCAGCTGTATGCCGGCCCCGGCTACGGCGCGCAATTCATCCCCCGCATCGGCCAGGAAGTCGTGGTCCGCTTCCTCGACAACGACATCGACCGCCCGGTCGTCACCGGCGTGCTGTACAACGGCCGCGGCCGGCACGACGCCGACGCCTATGCCCAGGCAAGCGACCACGCCCCGGCCGCGCAAGAGAATCTGGCCGGCGGCGCCTCGCCCGCCTGGCACGGCGCGGCCGCTGCCCACCGCCATGCCGGCTACCTGTCCGGCTTCAAGTCGGTCGCGCTGGGTGCCGATGGCCATGCACGCCAGAGCAACCAGCTCGTGTTCGACGACACCAGCGGCCGCCTGCGTACCATGCTCGCCAGCGACAGCGCCGCCACACAATTGAATCTGGGCCACCTGATCCACCAGGCCGACAACCACCGCGGCAGCTTCCGCGGCACCGGCTGGGAACTGCGCACCGATGCCCGCGGCGCGCTCCGCGCCGGCAAGGGGGTGCTCATCTCGACCTATCACGGCAGCGCGCCCGGCGGCGGCCCGGAGCCGGCCGGCGAGAACAGCCCCGGCATTGCGCTGCTGAAACAGGCGCAGGGCTTCGCCGACACCTTCAACCGCGCCGCCGCCACGCATCAGACCGTGCAGTTCATTCTCGTCAAGGGCGGCGCGCTGAACGGCGGCAAGCGCCAGAGCCGCCTCGACGACGAGGCCGCGCCGATCGCCGCGATGGTCAAGGCGATCTCGGGCCTGGTCGATGCGCAGGACGGCGGCGTTGATGGACACGGCGAGAGGATTGCGCACATGCACGCGCCGCTGGTGGTGGTCGCCGCGCAGGCCGGCATCGGCGTGGCGGCCGCCGACGGCCTCCACGTCGCCGCCGGCGAAGTCGCGCATCTGGCCGCCGGCCGCGACCTCCATCTCGCCACCGGCGATGCGCTGAGCATCCACAGCGGCCAGGCGCTCGGCCTCTTGGCCGGCGCGGTCGGGCCGGGCGAGAACGACGCCGGCATCGCGCTGATTGCGGGCCAGGGCGACATCGACCTGCAGGCGCAGAGCGATGCGATGACGCTTGCCGCGAAGGACCTGCTGCAGCTTCTGTCGGCCAACAGCCACATCGACCTGGCGGCGGCAAAGAGCATCACGCTCGCCACCGAGGGCGGCGCCAGCATGACCATTGCGGACGGCAACATCACGTTCGCCTGCCCGGGGACGATCTCGATCAGGGCAGGGAGCAAGAAATTCGTCGGGCCGGTGAAGCAGAACTACGTTTTGCCGAAATTCCCCAGGTCGATCTGCAAGCGTTGCAAGCGCAGTGCAGCGGCAACCGGTTCGCCGTTTTCAGTGCTCGAAGAGTGATCCGCTTTTACCTTCATATCCATGGCAATTAATCGATATCCCTCCGATTGGTACGGCACATTGACCATGCGCCTTGCGGAGATTGAGCGGCAATTCCCCGATGCACACATCCATGCCTTGATCGAGGGCGTCCTGGCTGATTCATGCCATTCATTCCTGAAGCGATCAACACGATTGCCATTCGTTGCGCTCTATGCCAACACGGCTTCCGCAGATGAAGAAACGCTGTCGATCTCGCCGCTTCTGGTCGAGTACAGGGCGAATGAACATGACACATGGAACACGCTGCTCAAGAAGACCAGCGGTGTGCCGGCATTGAGTCTCATCGTGACATCCGAATCAATCACACAGCTGGCGACGAGACTCACGCCATGGTGCATCGTCGATGCAGGCGGACATCACCTCGCATTATCGTTTGCCGACACGCGCATCCTGCCCGTGCTTTTTGCGGCGGTGACTCCGCAACAAAAAGCGCAGTTATGCGGTCCGGCCAACTGCTGGCAATATGTCTCGCGCACGGCGGAATGGGAAACCTTGTCGTTGCCGGAGACAGGATTGCCACCTGCCGACGAAATCATTCTGAGCGAAGGGCAATGCACGCAATTGATCGATGCGGCGGAAGCAGATGGTGTGCTGTATCAGTTGCGCGCGCATTCGGCGAATCTGGTCGATTGCCACACGCCGGCACGCGCGCACGAAATCGTGTCTCGCTGGCTGGCCTGTGCGGATCACGCAAGGATTGAAGCGGCTTCGGAACGCATGCGCTTGTGCGAACTCGGTTTCACTCATCCAGAGCTGGAACGCAATCCGCGTGTTGCAGAATGGCTGGCCATGCCGAGCGTGGCAATGACCGTTGAAACAATGCGCATGAAATGGATGCAAACCTCGTGATCGCACACGCAACCCAAACCCTTTCGAACACTTTGCAATTGAGAACCATGAAGAAAACAAGCATTCGTTTGGCAACCCAAGTCTTGCGCGTCATCAGTCTGAGCACCGTGCTGGCGGCATGTTCGGCCATCGGGCCGCAGAAGGAGGCGCGCTCCGGCGTGGGGGTGCACTCGATTAACTACTCAGGGAAGGAGCTTAGTTATGTGGCAGTGGAAGATCCCAAAAACCCGAACAACGGCGGTGGTGGTGACGCCCTGAACCCATACGGTGGCGGGCGATCCACCATATGCTGCTTCAGCATTCCGGACAAATGGCATCCCGACTTGCAAGTCATTGTCGAGTTCCGGGTGTATCCGGAAAAAGAGACCCGCCGGGTACTGGTCAATGTGCCGCAATACCGCAAGCCCGACGACATCTGGATCATGGTGCATGAAGGCGGCGAAGCGGAGGCGGTGATCACCAGTACGGAACCCGGCCATCCGGACTGGCCGGGAAGAATGAAAGATTGGCCGGTGCCTTCGAGGGAATATCGGTTGAAGGTGTGGGGAGAGAAATTACGGCGAGAAAAGGCGGAACTGACCGCGATGGAGAAGGCACTGCAAGGAGATGTTAGTGACCTATCGCCAAGGGAGCTTGAACGACTAAAGCGAGCGATTGGATATTCCAAGAACGAGATCAAACGATTAGAAGGGGTCAAACCATGACGGCATACCTCGCAGCTTCATATCCTTCAAAGGCGATAGACCCAGCCAATAAAGAACAGTTCTTTGAAGAGAAAAAAGAAATCCCGACAATTAATGAATTTATCCATGCTCGCGAATGCTCCGACCACACCGCCTTCCCGCCCAGCTGCGACGTCAACCTGTTTTTCGGCGTCTTCTTCGACGGCACCAACAACAATTTGAAACGCGATGAAAAGGAGCATGTGCACAGCAATGTCGCGCGCCTGTTCCGAGCATTTCCCAACAATGGCAATAACGATGAGCCACGCGGAGACGGATGGAGCGATCCAGGCAAGTACTACAACTTCTACCGCACCTACGTTCCAGAGCTGGAACGCAAACCCTGTGATCGCACACGCAACCCAAACCCTTTCAAACACCTTTGCAATTGAGAGTCATGAAGAAAACAAGCATTCGTTTGGCACGCCAAGTCCTGCTCGTCATCAGTCTGAGCACCATGCTGGCGGCATGCTCGGTCATCGGGCCGCAGAAGGAGGTGCGCTCCGGCGTGGGCGTGCATCCACTTAACTATTCGGGGCAAGAACTCAGTTACCTCGCGGTGGAAGACCCTCAAAATCCGAACAACGCGGGTGGCGGTGCGGCATTGAATCCATATGGCGGTGGGAGAACGACCATGTGCTGCTTCGGCATTCCATCCAAATGGCGTCCCGACTTGCAAGTCATTGTCAAGTTCCGGGTGTACCCGGAGAAGGAAACCCATCGGATACTGGTCAATGTGCCGCGTTACAGCAAACCTGACGACATCTGGATCATGGTGCATGAAGGCGGCGAAGCGGAAGCGGTTATCTCGGACACGGAACCCGGCCATCCGGACTGGCCGGGAAAAATGAAAAATTGGCCAGAGCCTTCGAGGGAATATCGGTTGAAGGTGTGGAGACGGAAAGTAGATGAACATAGGGCATATATCACCGAAGGTACACAAAGAATGAATAGCCTCACCTTTGAGTCCTATACCAAAGAAGCAAAAGAGAGATTACGGAAAAATCTTGAATACTCAAAAGCCGAACTCGACTATCTGCTGAAAAACAAACCATGAGCGCTTTACTTGCAAGCATATTCCCTTCTCTAGCTACGGATCCGTCCGCAGCAACCAGTGCGTTAACCCCTATTTCTCTTTTCTCCGAAGAAGAGCGAGACCGAATTAAAGAATTTATCCGTGCTCGCGAATGCACCGACCACACCGTCTTCCCGCCCAGCTGCGACGTCAACCTTTTTTTCGGAGTCTTCTTCGACGGCACCAACAACAATCTGGAACGTGATGAAAAGGACCATGTGCACAGCAATGTCGCGCGGTTGCATAACGCATTTCCTGATAATGGTACGGACGGCCTTTCCAAAAAGACCGCATGGAGTAATCCCGGCAAGTACTACAACTTCTACCGCACCTACGTTCCCGGTGTCGGCACCCCATTCGATGAAGTCGGCGACACGGGGGAAGGCTCGATGCGCACCCAGGGCCTGGCCTTTGCCTACATGGGCGAGAACCGCATCATTTGGGCCCTGGTCGAGATGATCAACAACGTGCATCGGTACTACCGCAAGCAAAAGCTGATCGACACCGACAAATTCAAGGCCTCTTTCAACAAGCTGACCCTGCCCGATTTCGGCGAGACACACCGCTTCGCGCCTTCCTTCAACGAATGGAATGAACAGGCCACCCCCTGCCAGCGGATGACAGCTCTCTTCACGGCGGTCCTGAAGGATCTGCACATGGCCCTGCAGATGTATGTGCCGGTCGACGAGGCCGGAAAGAGCAAGGACCACGGCAAGGTCATCAACATCTTCCTGTCGGTATTCGGCTTCTCGCGCGGCGCGGCAGAGGCACGGGCGTTCGCGAACTGGTTGACGTGGCTGTGCAAGCTGGATGCGGAGATCAGCGGCCGGGCCGGCCTGTCGCTGGGGACGATTCCTGTCACCTTCGATTTCATGGGACTGTTCGACACCGTGGCGTCGGTCGGACTGGCCAGCTCGGCGCCTGTGCCTGGTTCGCACGGTCACTACGGCTGGGCCGACAGCGAATATTCCCTCAAGATCTGCGACCCCGCTCCCGCGCAGTGCCTGCATCTGGTGTCGGCGCACGAGGTGCGGCGCTCGTTTCCGCTGGACTCGGTGATGTACGAGGGGACGCTGCAGCCCAACTGCACGGAGATCGTCTTCCCTGGTGTGCATTCCGACGTCGGCGGCGGCTACAAGCCGAGAGAGCAGGGGCGCGGCAAGGACGAGGAAGGCGCGGACATGCTGTCGCGAATCACACTGGCGACGATGTATCGCGCCGCGCGCCTGGCCGGCGTGCAGCTGAAGCTGGAAGAAGCGCCGGAATCGGTCAGGCGTTCGTTCCGCGTCGATCCGGGATTGATTCAAATGTTCAATGCCTATATCGCATCGTGCACTCCCGTGACGGAAAAGGATGCACCGGTATCGATGCCTTTGCACGTGCTGATGGCGCAGCAGCACAGGCTTTACATCCAGTGGCGCAAGAAGATGCTGGGCAGGATGGCCTCGCTCAAAAGTGTTCAGGACAGCGACGGGCCCGATCGCGAGGACATCACCGCCGCCGACCGCGAACTGGTCGATGAAGTCGCGCGATTCGATGCATGGCGCGATCGCAATCCCTACCAGGATAGCGGATCGCAGCCATATTCATGGTCGGAATGGGAAAGCGTGGCCGCATTTTGGGATGCCCCCGCGCCGCCGGCATCGGTGACCGATCTGTTCGACCAATACGTGCACGATTCGCGCGCGTGGTTCAAACCCTTTGGCAAGGATGCCTCCGAGGTGCTGTTCCAGATGGAGGAACTGGCGACGCGCAAGGAAGCGCGGATCGAATGGAAGAAAAACCCCGTGGGGAAGGAACCGCCGCCACTATCGAATGCGGAAGAAAGGCGCGTCGCGAAGTATCTGCCCTACCGGGGTCAATCGAACGCCATGGATGGAATCGATTTCGAGTCGCGCGGACGCGAGGGAGAGCTTCTCGGCGGCGGATTTCTGCGTTACCGCAAGATTTACATGGGATCGGACAGGTACAAGCCCTCCGGCGCGGTATATGCAGGTTTGCGTCCTGTCGAAGGAATTGGCGGCCGACGGCTGGCGGCAAACGGCGCAAGGGAAACGAAGAGTGCCGTATCTGAAACTGTGTGAGTCCGATGTCCTCCGGATAGAAAAATACCGTTTGCAAGTGTTGCAAGCGCAGTGCAGCGGCAACCAGCTCGCCATTCTCTGTCCTCGAAGAGTGATTTGCTTTTAAGCGAACTTATTCCATTGACTCTCATATCCAAATGAAAATCCAATTTCTGATTCGACTCTGTTTTGCTGGTGTAGCCTTTGTTTCATCCTCTACCTACGCCGAAAATTCCGACGACCTGCGTCAAGTGGAGCGATACATCCGTTGCTTTGACGACCAGCAACACAAAAGTGAGTGCGTAGAAAAATTGGCGGACGAGAAAACGCCTTTTGCGCTTGTCCAACGCGGGTACGAGTTACTTTACAAACAAGGCAGCAAAGCACAGCAGACGGCAAACAGAAAGCAGGCTATCGACGACTTCATATGGGCGGCCGAACAAGGCTATCCACCGGCATATCAGGCTCTAAGTATCGTCACTGAAGGCAATCACGAACATATGTTGAGTTGGTCGGATTCCGCCATTCGGAACGGGATGGGTGGAAATGCAAAGTATTTGCTCAGATCATTAGGTACTGGCAGCAATCTGGATACGTCGGTACATCTGACTTTGTATTCATGGGTAGCCTGTCATCCTGCGTCGTTTCAAGACACAAACGTGTTTTACCGGATGTGGGAATTTGGAAAAAAGAACAGCATTAGCGACTTTCAAACCCTATTGGCGCGTTATCGGGCATCGAACGACCAATGGATGCACATGAAGAAGGAAAACTTTTTGCAGTCGTGCGCGAAGGGAACCCACTATTTCCGCTATGACCTGCCCAGGGAACAAGTCATAGAAGGCATGCAGCGTGTGCGTGAAAAATTCCGGCATACCCTGGAAAGAATCAAGTGGTCTTACGATAGATTTCCTGATCTACGCCTGCTCACCCGCACCGAGTATTTTGATCTGTTGCCGGAGATTGAAGATGACACAACTATTGAGTGGACCTCAAAGTAGTTTGTGCTGTGTGTCTGGTCGGTATGCCACTAAAGTCGAAGGCGCCGGAATCGACCAAGCGTTCGTTCTGCGTCGATCCATGTCTGATACTGGTGTTCAATGCCTGCATCGCATCGTGCCGCCCTAGCACTACTAACAGTTGTTCTTTTCTGATTTCCCCCTAGGATACCGACTGCCTATTGTATCGACAGTATTGTCAACTTCGACCTCCATTCACACGCAATACCGGCACATGACAAGCACACACAACAAGAATTCAATCGCTTACGTTTAGGATGAAAATGAGTTCCGATATCTTGCTGGTTCGCGATGGCGACTGTTTTCGGATACTGCATGGCTACTTGCGCCTGGTCGCCGTGTTGAGCATGGAGACGGAAGTGGCGGCCGATATCAAGGGGGAACACGGCAGGGCGATGATCCTGCGTACCGCGGACGGCTTGCGGGTGGAGAAGGACAGCGTGCGCCTGCCGCTCCTGCTGCAGGAGTAGGCGGCAACCCCTCATCCGTTGGCGCACAGCCGCCTGACGATGCCGAACGCGTAGCGCGATGCGACGCGTTCGATGAATTTCAGGAAGTCCACCGGCGCGTCTTCATTGGCGGCATCGGAGATCGTTCTGATGACCGCATAGGGCACGCCGAATTCGAAGCAGACCTGGGCGACCGCCGCACCTTCCATTTCGACGGCCTGCAGTTCCGGCAATGCCGTTTTCAATTCCTCCAACCGCGTTCGCTTACTGATGAATTCGTCACCGCTGGCAATCAGGCCCTGGTGGATGCGCGGCCGGTGCAAGCGGAACGCGTCGCGGTCGGCGATGTCGATCACGGCCGGGAAATCCTGATCGAGAAAATCACCGGCCGCCTGCAGCAGCTGATCGGTCAGGCGCTGGTCCGGGACGAACAGTGATTGTCCCGTCAGCGGCACTTCATGGCGCGGGAAAAGGGGCGAGGCGTCGAGGTCATGCTGCACCAGTTGCCGGGCGATCACGATATCGCCTACCCGCACGTCACGGTCTCCCGCGCCGGCCACGCCGGTGAACACGATATGCGTCACGCCGAAACGCTCGATCAGGGTGGCTGCCGTAGCGGCAGCAGCCACCTTGCCAAGGCGCGACAGCACGCATACGCAATCGATATCCCACAGACTGCCTGTCACGTAGTCGCGCATGCCGCGGCGGATGGTGTGCGCATCAAGAAGATTGTCAATCAGGCCAGCCTGTTCCTGATGCATGGCACTGATGATGCCGAGTCGAATGGGGGAAGGGATCATTTTCGTTATCAATTTTTTATTTCTGAGCAGGAATATCGGCGGCTGGTGGCAAGAACAAGAGGTTTGAGGTTTTTAATTAGATGTTTATATATATAAATAGTAGTAATGGTTAACACAGCCCTTCTTCTGTGGATAAGTCGGTAAACGCAATAGGAATCAAGGCCTTGCAGATTTCATAAGCGCTTGAATAATGCCTGTATGAAAGAAGTACAGTTTCTGGACAAAAAAAAAGATGGGAATATCGCGTCGCTTATCCCCGACTCATCCTCCCGATATCCATAGAGTTATCCACATTGTTGAAAGACGTACTGCTTTTCAGAAACAAGAAGGCATTGCAAAAAGGGAAACGGAATTTTTGAAATAGTGATCCGAAACGGTTACGTCAGGGCTGGCATCTGCGGCAGGAAAGCTCTTCGGGGTTTTAAATCTGTATTCAATATATAAAAATAGTAGTAATAGTTAACGTTCGCCCTTTTCTGTGGAAAAGCCGGTAAACGGGAAAGTAATCAAGGACTTGGCTGCGGGATAAGGCCTGAATAATGGCTGTATGGGCAGGGTACGGTTTCTGGACAAAAAAATCGTCTGGCCGTTTGTTCTGCCTTTTCCCCAGGCGATCCAGAGGATATGCAAAGACTTGTCCACATCCGGCGCCGTCAGCTGTGCCACAAGGCTTGTAAAAGTGAAAACACGGCGGCAATCGTCGGTTCGTTTTTGCGTTTTGCCAGCGTGATGAAGGACAGCTCCATCGGCAGGCTGACCGCGTCAGCGATGACGAGGCCGTGCGCATGGGCTTCGCGCAGGGCGATCGATTCCCGCACCAGCGACAGGCCGACGCCGGATTTCACGAGATCGAGCATGGAGGGTTCCTGATCGACCAGCGCGACCTTGTTGGGCGTCACCTTGCATTGGGCGAAGGTCCTGGTCAGCAGGCGGTTGTGCGCGGATTCCGGCGGCGTCCAGATCCATGGCAGTTTCGCCAGCGCGGCCCAGTCCTTGCCGGCGACGCGCGTCTTCCAGCCGTGCGGCGCGACCACGTTGTAGGTGAAGGAGGTGAGCGTCTGGTAATGGAAATCCTTGCCGGGCTTGCCGAGGTAGTAGCCGACGTCGAACTGGCCGCTCCTGACTTGCTGCAGCACCCAGCCGGACATGCCTTGCTGCAATTGGGTGGAGAGCTGCGGGTAGGTTTCGACCAGACGCTTCAGGAATGCGCCGAGGCGGATGAATTCCGGGTCGAGGATGGTGCCGATCGCCAGCGTGCCGGACAGGGTCGAGTGCAGTGCCTGCGCGCCTTGCCGGAATTCGCCCAGGCTTTCCATCACGCGCTCGGCGAAGGGCAGCAGCTTGGCACCGTCGTCGCTCAGGGCCATGCCGCCGGCGGTGCGCGAGAACAACTGCAGATTCAACTCGTTTTGCAGCGACTTGATCTGCAGGCTGACCGCCGGTTGCGTCAGGTGCAGGCGCTCGGCGGCGCGAGTCAGATTGCCTTCGCGCGCGACGGTGACGAAGGCGCGCAATTGATTGAAATCCATGCCGCTTCCCTTGCTGAGTTCGCTTGCTGAGTTCCCTTGAATTATAAGTTTCCCTTATATTGCATTTGATAATAACTCATTGGATTTCGCCATCCGCTGGTTATATTCTGGTAAAAACAGTCAAGTTACCAAAGGAATCCTTATGACAAAGCTTTCAGCACAGGCCATCGAACATTACATCGACGGTCGCGTAGTGGCCTCGAGCAGCGGCCGCCGGCAGGATGTCTTCAATCCCGCCACCGGCGAGGTGAGCGGCCAAGTCGCGCTGGCCAGCGTGGAGGAAGTCAATGCGGCGGTCGCCTCCGCCAAGGCGGCCGCGCCGGCATGGGCCGATACCGCGCCGCTGAAACGTGCCCGCATCCTGTCGAAGTTCAAGGACTTGATCGAGCGGCATCACGACGATCTGGCCGCGGCGATCACGCGCGAGCATGGCAAGGTGTTGTCGGATGCGAAGGGCGAGGTGACGCGCGGGCTGGAAGTGGTGGAATTCGCGACCGGCATTCCGCAATTGCTGAAGACCCAGTTCACCGACAACATCGGCGGCGGCATCGACAACTGGCAACTGCGCCAGCCGCTCGGCGTGACCGCCGGCATCACGCCGTTCAACTTCCCGTTCATGGTGCCGATGTGGATGGCGCCGATGGCGATTGCGACCGGCAATACCTTCATCCTGAAACCTTCCGAGCGCGATCCCTCGCCGTCGCTGATGGTGGCCGACCTGTTGAAGCGGGCGGGCTTGCCGGATGGCGTGTTCAATGTGGTGCAGGGCGACAAGGTGGCGGTCGATGCGCTCTTGCATCATCCCGACGTGAAGGCGGTGTCCTTCGTCGGCTCGACCCCGATCGCGGAATACATCTACACCGAAGGCGCGAAGCGCAAGGGGCCGTATCCGCTGCGGGTGCAGGCGCTGGGCGGCGCGAAGAACCATCTGGTGGTGATGCCGGACGCGAATCTGGAACAGGCGGTCGATGCCCTGATCGGCGCGGCCTATGGTTCGGCCGGCGAACGCTGCATGGCGATTTCGGTGGCGGTCGCCGTCGGCAGCGTGGCCGACAAGCTGGTCGAAGCCTTGATCCCGCGTGTCAAGGCCTTGAAGGTGAAGAATGGCATGGAAGACGATGCCGAAATGGGACCGGTGGTCACGGCCCAGCACAAGGCGAAGATCGAGGGCTACATCGAGGACGGCGTGCGCGCCGGTGCGAAGCTGCTGGTGGATGGACGCGGCTTGCAGGTGGCGGGACATGAAAACGGCTTCTTCCTCGGCGGTTCGCTGTTCGATCGAGTCACGCCGGAAATGCGGATCTATCAGGAAGAAATCTTCGGCCCGGTGTTGTGCGTGGTGCGCGTGCCGGACTTCGCCGCCGCGGTGGAACTCATCAACGCGCATGAATTCGGCAACGGCGTGTCGCTGTTCACCTCGGACGGCAACACCGCGCGCGAATTCTCGCGTCGCATCGAAGTCGGCATGGTCGGCGTCAATGTGCCGATTCCGGTGCCGATGGCATGGCATTCGTTCGGCGGCTGGAAGCGTTCGCTGTTCGGCGACACGCATGCGTACGGCGAGGAAGGCGTGCGTTTCTACACGCGCTACAAGTCGGTGATGCAGCGCTGGCCGGATTCGATCGGCAAGGGCGCGGAGTTCACGATGCCGGTGGCTAAATAAAATCTCCAGATCCCTGTCATTCCGAACGCAAGCGAGTAATCTCGTCACGTGTCTCCACGCGTGACGTTCGGGATTTCCCGCTGCGCCCGCAATGACAGTTCAACGCGGCATCGAAAAAGGAACAGCCCAATGGAATCCGCAGGCAAATACGACTACATCATCATCGGCGCCGGCTCCGCCGGTTGCGTGCTGGCCAACCGCCTCGCGCAGGACGCCGGTGTGTCTGTGCTGCTGCTCGAAGCCGGCCGCAAGGACGATTACATCTGGATCCATATCCCGGTCGGCTACCTGTACTGCATCGACAATCCGCGCACCGACTGGCTGTATCGCACCGAAGCGGATGCCGGCCTGAACGGTCGCAGCCTGATTTACCCGCGCGGCAAGGTGATGGGCGGCTCTTCCTCGATCAACGGCATGATCTACATGCGCGGCCAGGCGCGCGATTACGAGCATTGGGCAGAGCTGACCGGCGACGACAGCTGGCGCTGGAAAGAGGTGCTGCCGGTGTTCCGGAAGAGCGAGGATTACCACAAGGGCGGGGACGAGTTTCACGGCGCGGGCGGCGAATGGCGCGTCGAGAAGCAGCGCCTGTCGTGGGAGATTCTCGATGCCTTCCGCGAGGCGGCGGCACAGAGCGGCATTCCGAAGCTCGATGATTTCAATCGCGGCGACAACGAAGGCTGCGGTTATTTCGAGGTGAACCAGAAGAAGGGCTTGCGCTGGAATACGGCGCAGGCTTTCCTGAAAACGCCGAACGGTCGCAAGGGCCAGCTCGACATCATGACCGGCTGCCACGTCAAGCGCCTGCGCATCAGGCAGACCGACAATGGCCCGCAGTGCACCGGCGTGGAGTTTACCGGCGGCGGCACGGAGTGGTTTGCCGAATCGACGCGCGAGACGATCTCGACGGCGGGCGCAGTCGGTTCGCCGCAACTGTTGCAGCTGTCCGGCATCGGCCCGGCGTCGCTGCTGCAATCGCATGGCGTGCCGGTGATCGTCGATGCACCGGGCGTGGGCGAGAATCTGCAGGACCATTTGCAGCTGCGCATGGCGTTCAAGATCAAGGGTGCGAAAACCCTGAACACGATGGCGAGCAACTGGTTCGGCAAGATGATGATCGGCATGGAGTACGCGTTCTCGCGCAGCGGGCCGATGTCGATGGCACCGTCGCAGCTCGGCGCATTCACCAAATCCGATTCGTCGCAGACGAGCGCCAATCTCGAATACCACGTGCAGCCGCTGTCGCTGGAACGCTTCGGTGAAGCGCTGCATGCCTTCCCTGCGTTCACCGCCAGCGTGTGCAACCTGCGGCCGACTGCACGTGGCCATATCCGCATTGCCTCGGGCGATCCGTTCGCCGCGCCCAGGATCACGCCGAATTATCTGAGCACGCCGGAAGACCGCAAGGTCGCCGTCGATGCCTTGCGCATCACGCGCAATATCGTGGCGGCACCGGCCTTGCAGAAATACGCGCCGGAGGAATTCAAGCCCGGCGCGCACTATCGCAGCGAGGAAGAGCTGGCGCGCGCCGCCGGTGAAATCGGCACCACGATTTTTCATCCGGTCGGCACCTGCAGGATGGGACGCGGCGACGATCCGCTCGCCGTGGTCGACAGTCGTTTGCGTGTAAAAGGCGTGGCCGGCCTGCGCGTGGTTGATGCATCGGTGATGCCGTCTATTACATCGGGCAACACGAATTCGCCCACCATCATGATTGCGGAAAAGGCGGCGCAGTGGATCCGCGGCGAGCGCCTGCAGCCGATACAAACACAGCGCGCGGCCGAGTGTGTGGTGTGATGCGCATCGTGCTTGATGCGGGTCAATCCGCATCGGCCGGTGAACGCATGAATGCTTGCATCCGATCACGGATAATGCACCTCTGGCGCGTCATTCGCCTGCAGATTCACCTCGTCCAAAAAGTTGCTCACGCTTGAAAGGATTGAGGTTAGAATCTTTGCAAGGGAGAAACTATGGCAGATGTGATACTGGAGACAAGGCACCTGACCAAGGAGTTCAAGGGCTTCACCGCGGTCAACGATGTCAACTTGCAGATAGAACGTGGACACATCCACGCATTGATCGGTCCCAATGGTGCGGGCAAGACCACCTGCTTCAATCTGCTGACGAAATTCCTGGTGCCCACCTCGGGCCAGATTCTTTTCAACGGGCGTGACATCACGTCCGCCCAGCCTGCGCAGATCGCGCGCGAAGGCATCATCCGCTCATTCCAGATCTCGGCCGTGTTCCCGCACCTGAGCGTGCTGGAGAATGTGCGCATCGGCCTGCAGCGTCCTTTGGGTACCTCCTTCCATTTCTGGAAGAGCGAACGCACGCTGGATCAGCTCAACGGCCGCGCCATGCAGCTGCTGGCCGAAGTCGACCTGGAAAGCTTCGCCGACACGCTGACGGTCGATCTGCCCTACGGCCGCAAGCGCGCACTCGAGATCGCCACCACATTGGCGATGGAACCGGAGCTGATGCTGCTGGACGAACCGACCCAGGGCATGGGGCACGAGGACGTGCACCGCGTGACGGAACTGATCAAAAAGGTTTCCGCAGGCCGCACCATCCTCATGGTCGAGCACAACATGAACGTGGTGTCGGGTATCTGCGACCGCATTTCGGTGCTGCAACGGGGTGCTGTGCTGGCCGAAGGTACGTATGAACAGGTGTCGAGCAACCCGCAGGTGATGGAAGCCTACATGGGTACCACCAGCGGTGAGTTGGAAGGAGCGCACTGATGACGGCTGCACTCGAAATCAGCAAGCTGCATGCCTGGTACGGCGAATCGCACATCCTGCACGACGTCAATTTTTCCGTGAATCAGGGCGAGGTCGTCACGCTGTTGGGTCGCAACGGCGCCGGCCGCACCACCACGCTGCGCGCCATCATGGGCCTGACCGGCGCGCGCAAGGGCTCGATTCGGATCAACGGTACCGAAGTCATCGATCGTCCGACACACAGGATCGCCCACCAGGGCGTCGGCTACTGCCCGGAGGAACGCGGCATCTTCGCCTCGCTGTCGGCGGAGGAAAACCTGCTGCTGCCGCCGCCGGTGTCGAGCACGGACAAGGGCATGTCGGTCGAGGAAATCTACGCCATGTTCCCGAATCTGGCCGAGCGCCGCATGAGCCAGGGCACGCGGCTGTCGGGCGGCGAGCAGCAGATGCTGGCGGTGGCGCGCATCCTGCGCACCGGCGCGCGCCTGCTGCTGCTGGACGAGATCTCGGAAGGACTGGCGCCGGTGATCGTGCAGGCGCTGGCGCGCATGATCACGACCCTGAAGGCGAGGGGCTACACGATCGTGATGGTGGAGCAGAACTTCCGCTTCGCCGCGCCGCTGGCCGACCGCTTCCTCGTGATGGAGCACGGCCAGATCGTGGAATCCTTCGCAGCATCGGAACTGAATACAAAAATGCCCGTGCTGCATTCGCTGCTCGGAGTGTAAAACCAGACAGTGCGGACCTTGGCTGTTCAAAGGCTGACATTGTTCTATCCAATCAGGAGATGAAGATGAAACTGAAAGCGATGAGTCTTGCTGTTTCCGCCGTCATGGCGTTTGGTGTGGCTGGGTCCGCGTCCGCGCAGGTATCCGGCGATGTGATCCGCATCGGATTTCTCACCGACATGTCCGGCCTCTATGCCGACATCGACGGCCCGGGCGGCGTCGAGGCGGTGAAGATGGCGATCGCCGATTTTGGCGGCAACGTCAATGGCAAGAAGATTGAATTCGTCTATGCCGACCACCAGAACAAGGCCGACATCGCCGCCTCCAAGGCGCGCGAATGGTTCGACCAGCAGGGCCTCGACATGCTGATCGGCGGCACCAACTCGGGCGCGAACCTGTCCATGGCGAAGGTCGCGTCGGAAAAGAAGAAACCGTTCATCTCGGTCGGTGCCGCCTCCTCGCGCCTGACCAACGAGGAGTGCTCGCCGTACACCGTGCACTATGCCTATGACACCGTTGCGCTGGCACGCGGCACCGGCGGCGCGATCGTGAAGCAGGGCGGCAAGGACTGGTATTTCCTGACTGCCGACTATGCGTTCGGCGCATCGCTGGAAAAGGATACCGGCGACGTGGTGAAGGCCAACGGCGGCAAGGTGCTCGGCGCAGTCAAGCATCCGCTGTCGGCATCGGACTTCTCGTCCTTCCTGCTGCAGGCGCAATCGTCGAAGGCGCAGATTCTCGGTCTGGCCAACGCCGGCGGCGACACCATCAATGCGATCAAGGCCGCCAACGAATTCGGCATCACCAAGTCGATGAAGCTGGCCGGCCTGCTGATGTTCATCAATGACGTCCATGCGCTCGGCCTGAACCTGACGCAGGGCATGTACCTGACAGACGGCTGGTACTGGGACATGAATGACCAGACCCGCAAATGGTCGAAGCGCTACTTCGAGAAGATGAAGAAGATGCCGTCGATGCTGCAGGCAGGGGACTACTCAGCGACGGCGCATTACCTGAATGCGGTGAAGGCGATCGGCAGCGACGATGCCGACAAGGTGATGGCGCAGATGAAGAAGACGAAGGTCAACGACTTCTTCGCGACGAATGCCGAAGTCCGCCCGGATGGCCGCATGGCGCACGACATGTACCTGATGGAAGTGAAGAAGCAGTCGGAGTCGAAGTATCCGTGGGATTACTACAAGGTGGTGCAGACCATTCCCGCCGGCCAGGCATGGACCACCAAGGCGGAATCGAAGTGCGCGTTGTGGAAGTAGGCGTTCGGCTGTTTGACATCGCGTAATCCGTAATACAACCCGTGTGCAGTTCCCTCTCCCTTGCTGGGGGAGGGCCGGGGTGGCGGCAGGGTGTTCGATCATCGTTAATGATTGACCGGAACGCTATCCCCATCCCGACCGTTCCACCGATCCGCTTGCACGCAGATCGGATTCGGGGGACGCAAGGCAAGCTTTGCGAAGCCCTGCTCTGATTTCCCTGCAAGGGGACGGAGCCAACCTACACTCGCTTTCAAATCATCTATGGAAATTTTCGGCATCCCGCTGCAAGCGATGTTGAGCCAGCTGTTGCTGGGACTGGTCAACGGCTCGTTCTACGCCATGCTGTCGCTGGGGCTGGCGGTGATCTTCGGCCTGCTCAACGTGATCAATTTCGCGCATGGCGCGCTGTACATGATGGGCGCGTTCCTCGCCTGGATGGGGCTGAACTACCTCGGCATCGGCTACTGGCCGATGCTGCTGCTGGCCCCTCTCGTGGTGGCGGCCTTCGGCATCGTGATCGAGAAGACCATGCTGCGCTGGCTGTACAAGCTGGACCACCTGTACGGCCTGTTGCTGACGTTCGGCATCACGCTCATGGTGGAAGGCCTGTTCCGCTCCTTCTACGGCGTCTCCGGCCAGCCGTATTCGGTGCCGGAAGCGCTGACCGGCGCCTTCAACCTCGGCTTCATGATCCTGCCGAAGTACCGCGCCTGGGTGGTGGTCGCCTCGCTGGCGGTGTGCCTCGCCACCTGGTTCGTGATCGAGAAGACGAAACTGGGCGCCTACCTGCGCGCCGGCACCGAGAACCCGCGGCTGGTGGAGGCGTTCGGCATCAACGTGCCGCTGATGGTGACCCTGACCTACGGCTTCGGGGTGGCGCTGGCGGCCTTCGCCGGGGTGCTGGCGGCGCCCGTGATCCAGGTCTCGCCCTTGATGGGCAGCAACCTGATCATCGTGGTGTTCGCGGTGGTGGTGATCGGCGGCATGGGCTCGATCCTCGGCTCGATCGTGACCGGGCTCGGACTGGGCGTGATCGAGGGCCTGACGCGGGTGTTCTACCCGGAACTGTCGGCCACGGTGGTGTTCATCATCATGGCGATCGTGCTGATGATCCGGCCGGCCGGGCTGTTCGGCAAAGAGAAATGAGCAAAGAGAGAAACAAGGGGAGTTGGTGATGGACAAGAGAGTCGGATATGCAATCGCAGTGGCGGCCGCCGTGGCGGCGCCATTCTTCCTGTACCCGGTGTTCCTGATGAAGGTGCTGTGCTTTGCGCTGTTCGCGTGCGCCTTCAACCTGCTGATCGGCTTCACCGGCCTGCTGTCGTTCGGCCATGCCGCCTTCTTCGGCGGCGCCGGCTACGTCGCCGGCCATGCGCTGAAGGTGTGGGGTGTGCCGTTCGAGCTGGGCCTGCTGGCCGGCACGGCGGCGGCCGCCGCCATCGGCCTCGTGATGGGGGCGCTGGCGATCCGCCGCCAGGGGATCTACTTCACCATGATCACGCTGGCCTTGGCGCAGATGCTGTACTTCGTGTGCCTGCAGCTGCCGGCCACCGGCGGCGAGGACGGCCTGCAGGGCGTGCCACGCGGCAAGCTGCTGGGGATCCTCGATCTGGGGCACGACCTGACGCTGTACTACGTGGTGCTGGCGATCGCGGCGGCCGGCTTCGCGCTGATCGTGCGCACCGTGCATTCGCCGTTCGGCCAGGTGCTGAAGGCGGTCAAGGAGAACGAGCCGCGCGCCGTTTCCCTGGGGTACGACGTCGACCGCTTCAAGCTGCTGGCGTTCGTGCTGTCGGCCGCGCTGGCGGGGCTGGCGGGGGCCACCAAGACGGTGGTGCTGGGCTTCGAGACGCTGACCGACGTGCACTGGAGCATGTCGGGGCTGGTGGTCTTGATGACGCTGGTGGGCGGCCTCGGCACCCTGACCGGGCCGATCGTCGGCGCGATCGTGATCATCGCGCTGGAGAACAAGCTGGGCGACCTCGGCAACTGGCTGGCGGTGACGACCAATGTCGAATGGTTCCGCACCATCGGCGAATCCGTCACCATCGTCACCGGCGCCATCTTCATCGTCTGCGTGCTGGCCTTCCGCAGGGGCATCGTCGGCGAGATCGGGGCGCTGTTCAAACGTCGAGCTGCCCCCTCAAACGCGTCCTAGCACGCTCGCTGGCCATGCTCTGCGCATGGCCAGCGTTATTCCCAAGTATTGCCAAAGTACTACCAAGCTGCGGCGTAAATTGCCCGTGCATCATCCCGCGTCACTTCGCGCGGGTTGTTGATGAGCAGTCGCGTCTGCAACATCGCATCGTCGGCCATGCGGTCGAGATCGGATTCGGCAATGCCGACCTGCCGCAATTGCGTCTCGATGCCGACGCGTTTCGCCATTCCTTCCATTCTTTCGATCAACACTTGTGTACGTGCTTCGACGCTGCCGCTCGCGTCCGGTGCGACGATTTCAGCGAGCTCGGCATACAGGTCGGCCGCATCAGGTGCGTTGAAGCGCAACACATGCGGCAACACGAGTGAATTCGACAAACCATGTGGCACGTGGAATATGCCGCCGATCGGATAGGCAAGGGCGTGCACGGCAGCACACGGGGCATTCGCAAAGGATTGTCCAGCGAGCATCGAACCCAGCAACATTGCCTGACGCGCTGCAAGATTATTGCCATTTTCGCAAACTTCGACAAGATTGTTCACCAACAACATCAACGCCTGTCGCGCCAGCATGTCTGACAGGGGATTCTTCTTGTGTCTCGTGGTATAGGCTTCGATCGCGTGAACCATCGCATCGATGCCGGTCGCAGCGGTGACCTTGGACGGCAAGCCGACAGTCAATTCGGCATCGAGAATCGCGAGGTCGGCGTACAACTGCGGCGAGACGACGCCCATCTTGGTAGTCGCACCGGTTGTGACGATGGAAATCGGCGTCACTTCGGAGCCTGTTCCAGCGGTAGTGGGTACTTGCACCAGTGGCAAGCGGCCGCCCTTGACGTTGCCGATGCCGTACATGCTCTTCAAATCCTGTTCGCTGCCGGCCAGCACGGCGATCAGTTTCGCCACATCCATCGAACTGCCACCACCCAAGCCGATCACCAGATCGATTTCATGCTTGCGCGCATCCGCCACGGCCCGCAAGACCACGGCTTCCGGCGGATCGGCCAGGACGTCGGAAAAAATGCTGACCGTCAAACCAGTATCGCGCAGGCAGGCGATCGGAGCATCGACCAGACCGGTTTTCAGAAAGCCGGCATCCGTCACGATGAGTGCGTGCCGTGCTTTAGGGAAATGCTGAACGACATGCGTGCCGATCCGTTTCGCCGCGCCCGGCTCGGACAAGATGTGAGGGACGGTGCTGAAGGTGAATGCGCTGAACGTTTCCGATGCCATGTTATCTCCTTTAATTTTTGCCTATTGTAGCAAGCAGACATGAGGCCTTGCGCCTGTCTTGCAAGTGCTGCGCGGGCATTTTCATGCAAGCGATTGTTGCCACGTAACAATTGATTTTTCCCTTGGCGATGATTTGTCATGAAAATACGAATATAGCCAAGAAGCAACTTCGAGCTGATTCAGCGCTTGGCCGAGGCGAGTGGCGGCTCATCCGGCATAGTCACTGAAATGTTGTGTTTCACGTGAAACATCGCAAGGGGGAGAGCATGTTTGAAATGGAAGCCATTTACCAGCGAACCCCGATCGGGCGCGATGAGATTTATCACAAGGCACACGGACTGACCCAAAGCGAAAGACGCATCTTGATCACGGTCGACGGCAGTACTCCCTATCGCGGGTTGTGCGCCAAACTGTCAGGTCTTGCGCAAGGGCGAATCGATCGTGCGTTATCGCTGTTGCTGAAGAAGGGGCTGGTCTTTGAGGTGTTGCTGCCGCTGGATAGCCTGATCCTCGAACAATTGGATGAGCAGGTGGTCGACAGATTCCTGCAGCAGGATCCGCTCGATCCGGTTACGATCATCAGCTATGATCCGGAGGAGGATTTCGGTCACTTTTCTGATGGGGTGGCGCAGCCGATGCCAAGGGGCGTGCATGTCGCATTGCCGCAGGAGTCGCCCGGTTTCGGCGGGGTTGCGCCGTTGTTGGTGTCGGCAATTGCGGCAAGTCCCGCTCTTGAGGCGGGGCAAGGTAGTGAAGCCGTGCGGGGTAATACGACTTGCGGTGATGGAATGTCGGGCGCAATGGATTGGGAGTCCGCGCTGCATGGCGCATATTCGATGCCGATCCGCGAAAGATTGAGCCTGACCAACTCACTTGCTCTGATACGGCAATTGCATTGGGGTTATTGGGCGATTGCCATCGGCCTCTGTCTGATCGGGAGTCCCTTGTTCGCGAAAATGATCAGTTGATCTGTTTCACGTGAAACAAATCCGCTCGCTTTGAGGTAATGGGCGCGGCAAGAACGAAAAACACCTTATAATTTCGCCTCCGGCGCGTCGTTGTGCCGCTCTCCAATTTTCACGTCTCTTCGAGGCGAAATATGCTTTTTCCTGTTGAATTCGATGTCATCATCGTCGGTGGTGGTCATGCCGGCACCGAAGCCGCGCTCGCTTCCGCCCGCATGGGGCAGAAGACGCTCTTGCTCACCCATAATATCGAGACCCTCGGGCAGATGTCGTGCAATCCGTCGATTGGCGGCATCGGCAAAGGTCATCTGGTCAAGGAAGTCGATGCCATGGGCGGTGCGATGGCAATCGCCACCGATGAGGCCGGCATCCAGTTCCGTATCCTGAATTCATCCAAGGGTCCGGCGGTCCGCGCCACGCGCGCTCAGGCCGATCGTATTCTCTACAAGCAAGCGATCCGTGATCGTCTTGAGAATCAGCCCAATCTGTGGTTGTTCCAGCAGGCGGTGGATGATCTGATGGTCGAAGGTGATCGCGTCGTTGGTGCTGTCACGCAAGTCGGCATCCGATTCCGGAGCAGGGCGGTGGTATTGACGGCAGGAACATTTCTCGATGGGAAGATTCATGTCGGCTTGAGTAACTACTCCGCCGGCCGTGCCGGTGATCCGCCTGCGATCTCGTTGTCCGCACGCTTGAAGGAGTTGAAGTTGCCGCAGGGCAGGCTGAAGACCGGCACGCCGCCGCGTATCGACGGTCGCAGCATCGACTTCTCGGTCATGGAGGAGCAGCCGGGCGATCTCGACCCGGTTCCGGTCTTCTCGGTCATGGGTTCCGTCGCGCTGCATCCGCGCCAACTGCCGTGCTGGATCACGCATACCAACGAGCGCACGCACGATATCATCCGCAACGGCCTCGACCGCAGCCCGATGTATACCGGCGTGATCGAGGGCGTCGGGCCGCGTTACTGCCCGTCGATCGAGGACAAGATTCATCGCTTCGCCGACAAGTCGGCGCACCAGATCTTCCTCGAGCCGGAAGGCCTGACCACCAACGAGTTCTATCCGAACGGCATCTCGACCAGCCTGCCTTTCGACGTGCAGCTGGAACTGGTGCATTCCATGCGCGGCCTCGAGAACGCGCACATCCTGCGGCCCGGCTACGCGATCGAGTACGACTACTTCGATCCGCGCGGCCTGAAGGCATCGCTCGAGACGAGGGCCATCCAGGGTCTGTTCTTCGCCGGCCAGATCAACGGCACCACCGGTTACGAGGAAGCTGCTGCGCAAGGCATGCTGGCCGGCTTGAATGCCGCATTGCTGACACAGGGTCGTGAAGCGTGGACGCCACGCCGCGATGAAGCCTATCTCGGCGTGCTGGTCGACGACCTGATCACCAAGGGCGTGCAGGAACCGTACCGCATGTTCACCAGCCGCGCAGAATACCGCCTCAGCCTGCGTGAAGACAATGCCGATCTGCGCCTGACGGAAATCGGGCGCGAACTCGGCTGCGTGGGCGACGCGCAATGGGAAGTGTTCGAGAAAAAACGCGAAGCCGTCGCGCGCGAGCTGGAGCGCCTCAAGTCGACTTGGGTCAATCCGCGTCTGGTATCCGAGGCAGAGGCGGAGCGCGTTCTGGGCAAAGGGATTGAGCGAGAGTACGCACTCACCGATCTGCTGCGCCGCCCGAACGTGAGCTACGACAGCCTGATGACGCTCAAGGGCGTCGACGGCCAGGAGCTGGGCGGCCCGGGCGTGCAGGACGGCGCGGTCAGGGAGCAGGTCGAAATTCAGGTGAAGTACGCCGGCTACATCGACCGCCAGGCGAAGGAGGTCGAGCGGCACGATCACTACGAGAGCCTCAAGCTGCCGACCAATCTCGATTACATGGAAGTGCGCGGCCTGTCGGTCGAGGTGCGCCAGAAGCTGAACAAACATCGCCCCGAAACGCTCGGCCAGGCATCACGCATCTCCGGCGTCACGCCGGCGGCGATTTCGCTGCTGCTGGTGCATCTGAAAAAAGGCGGATTCAAGGAATTTGCCGCTGCTCCTGCGGCTGCCTGAGGATCGCCCGCCGATGAAAGCATTTGACCGTGCCGCCTTGCTGCCTGCGCTCGCCGATGGCGCGCGCGTGCTGCAGCTGGACTTGAGCGACGCGCAGCTGGCGCAGCTGATGGATTACCTTGCGCTGCTGGCGAAATGGAATGCGGTCTACAACCTGACCGCGGTGCGCGATCCGGCGCAGATGGTGACCCAGCATCTGCTGGATTCGCTGGCCGTGGTGCCGGCCTTCGCCGCTGCCCGCAACGTGCTCGACGTCGGTGCCGGCGGCGGTCTGCCCGGCATGGTGCTGGCGATCGCGCGTCCCGACATGCGGGTGTCGCTGATCGACACCGTGCACAAGAAGACCGCCTTTCTGACCCAGGCCAAGGCCGAACTGGGCCTTGCGAATGTCACCGTGCACACCGCGCGTGTGGAACAATTGCAGGTCGCGCAGAAATTCGACGTCATCACCTCGCGCGCCTTCGCCGAGCTGGCCGATTTCGTGAACTGGTCCGGCCACTTGTTGCAGGAGGGTGGCCGCTTCATCGCGATGAAGGGCGTTGCGCCGCACGACGAAATCGCGCGGCTGCCGGCTGGCTGGCGCGCGAGCGAGGTCCGTCCGCTGACCGTGCCGGGGCTGAATGCGGAACGGCATCTGATCTTCATCGACAAGCAGGAGCAGTGACACATGACGACCTTGTTTCACACACTCGGCATCACCGATATCTGGCAACTGGTCGCCGCCACCATGGTGTTCCTCATGCTGCCCGGCCCCGGCACCTTTTGCGTGCTGACTTGCGCCGGCCAGCGCGGCTTGCGCGGCGGCTTCGCATCGCTGGCCGGTCTGATGGTCGGCGATGCGGTACTGATGTTCCTCGCGGCGATAGGTGTTGCGGCCTTGCTGCAGGCCAACCCGCTGTTGTTCAAGGGAATGCAGTATCTCGGCGCAGCCTATCTCGCCTGGCTCGGCTTCAGGCTGCTGACTGCAAAGGCGGAAGAGGGCGGCGCCGTCGTGCCCTTCTCGAGCGCCGCCGATTTCCGGCGCGGTCTGCTGGTCACGATGATCAATCCGAAAGCCATCGTGTTTTACATGGCCTTCTTCCCGCTCTTCATCGACCCCGCCATGCATCGCGGGGTCGCAACCTTCCTCTCGATGGGCGCGGTCATTGCGACATGCACGCTGTTCTACGGCAGTCTGCTGGTATTGGTCGGCAACGGCGCTGCCAAGCGCCTCGCGCGCAATCGCCGCATCGCTTCCTTCGCATCGAAGGCGGCGGGCGTGTTCCTGATCGGCTTCGGCATCAAACTCACCACCAACTAGAAAAATTCATGGCCAAAATCTTCTGCGTCGCCAACCAGAAAGGCGGCGTCGGCAAAACAACCACTGCCGTCAATCTTGCCGCCGGACTGGCGCAACTCGATCAGCGCGTACTGCTGGTCGATCTGGATCCGCAGGGCAATGCAACAATGGGCGCCGGCATCAACAAGGCCGAGCTGCAAGCGTCGGTCTACGAAGTGCTGCTTGGCATGTCCGATGTGAGCGCCGCGCGCCGCCGCTCTGAGTCCGGCCGCTTCGACATGCTGCCGGCGAATCGCGAACTGGCCGGTGCGGAAGTCGAAATGGTGGAACTCGAGAACCGCGAAAAGCGTCTGAAGGACGCGCTCCATGCAGTCGATGCGGAATACGACTTCGTGCTGATCGATTGTCCGCCCGCGCTCTCGATGCTGACGCTCAACGGCCTGTGCGCCGCGCATGGCGTGATCATTCCGATGCAGTGCGAATACTATGCGCTCGAAGGCCTGTCGGACCTCGTCAACACGATCAAGAAGGTGCATGCCAAGCTCAACACCGACCTCAAGATCATCGGCCTGTTGCGCGTCATGTTCGATCCGCGCATGACGCTCTCGCAGCAGGTTTCCGCGCAGCTCGAACAGCACTTTGGCGACAAGGTTTTCAAGACCATCATCCCGCGCAACGTGCGGCTGGCCGAAGCGCCGTCCTACGGTATGCCGGGCGTCACCTTCGATCCATCTTCCAAGGGCGCGCAAGCCTACATCGCGTTCGGCGCGGAGATGGTTCAACGAATCCAATCAATGTAAACATCATGGCTATCAAGAAATCCAAGGGACTCGGACGCGGACTCGATGCGCTGCTCGGCGGCTCGACCGACATCGCCGAAGCGGTGCCGAGCGTGCCCGGCTCGCCATCTGCATTGCACGTATCGCAGATGCAGGCCGGCAAATACCAGCCGCGCACCCGCATGGACGAAGGCGCGCTCAACGAACTGGCCGCCTCGATCAAGGCGCAGGGCCTGATGCAGCCGATCCTCGTGCGTCCGCTCGCGCTCAACGGCAGCGACAGGTACGAGATCATCGCCGGCGAACGCCGCTATCGCGCCGCGCAGATCGCCGGCCTCACCGAAGTGCCCGTATTGGTCAAGGACGTCGACGACCAGGCCGCCGCCGCGATGGCGCTGATCGAAAACATGCAGCGCGAAGATCTCAATCCGCTGGAAGAGGCGCAAGGCATCCACCGCCTGATCAGCGATTTCGATTTCACGCACGAACAAGCCGCCGGCGCGGTCGGCCGTTCGCGCAGCGCGGTCTCCAACCTGCTGCGGTTGCTCAATCTCGCCAAGCCGGTGCAGACCATGCTGATGGCCGGCGACATCGACATGGGCCACGCACGCGCCTTGCTGGCAACCGACGGCGCGACGCAAATCACGCTCGCCAACCAGATCGTCGCCAGGCGCATGTCGGTGCGTGAAGCGGAAAAACTGGTGGCGCGCACAACCACCGAACAGGCCGCCGCCGGCAAACCGCGTGCGGGCCGGGAAAAATCGCGCGACATCGCGCGGCTGGAGGAGGAGCTGTCCGACCTTCTCGCGACCCAGGTCGCCATCAAGCTCGGCGCGAAGAACAAGGGGCAGCTCATCATCGACTTCGCCAACCTCGACCTGCTCGATGCGGTGATCGCGAAGCTGCGCGCCTGATGTCCCGCGCGAGCCCGATAACAGCGCCCGCAGCATGACGACCGCGATCCTGATTCTTCCCGGCCTGTTCAATTCCGGCGAAGGCCATTGGCAGACGCTGTGGGAGCGGCAACTGCCGAACGCGCGTCGCGTGCAGCAGCGCAATTGGGACAGTCCCGACCGCAGCGAGTGGGTCGCGACGCTCGACGCCGCCATTCAGGAAGCGGAGGCGGGTGTGCTGCTCGCAGCGCACAGCCTCGGCTGCGCCTTGACCGCATGGTGGGCCGCGGAGCGAGGCGGCACGCCGCATGCCGCAAAGGTGAAGGGCGCACTGCTGGCAGCGCCGCCGGATGTGGAGCGCGACAACTTCCCCTCTTTCGCTACCGGATTCGCGCCCATGCCGCGCAATCCATTACCGTTTCCCGCCATCGTCGCCGCCTCCTCGAACGATCCGTGGTGCGCCTTGCCGCGCGCGCAGTCGTGGGCGGTCCAGTGGCGCGCGCAATTCCACGACATCGGGCCGCGCGGCCACATCAATGCCGACAGCGGTCTCGCCAACTGGCCGCAGGGACACGGCTGGCTGGCGGCGTTGGCAGGCGGCTGACCTGCGCCTGTGATTGTCCGCCTGTGTAATGCGCCAGGGCAAATAATTGACCCAATCTGTGGAAAACCCTTATAATCCCGTGGCTTCACAGAACGTACCACAAAGAATTCACCACGGCCCGTACCGGGCGCCACAAAGGCCCACGGGTTGCACGATCTTGGACAGTTATGCTTCGCCTAGTCCTGCTGCAACTTGTTACAACGGTCATCGTTAGCGGTATCGCTGGTCTATTGGGTGGGGTGCATGCGCTGGTATCGGCGCTTCTCGGTGGATTGTGCTGTGTGGTGCCAAACGGCTTGTTAGCATTGCGCTTGTTTGTCAGCACGCAAAAGCCCGGCACCGCCAACCCGATGACGTTTTTCATCGGCGAATTTATCAAGATTGCATTGACGGTCGCGCTGTTGTTCGCGGTCGCTTGGCTGTATCGCGATTTGAACTGGCTGGCGCTGATCGCCGCCTTCATCGTGGCGCTGAAAAGTTACATCATCTTATTATTTAGGCACTGACATGTCATCTGCAACGACTGAAGCGGCAGCACACGCGCCAACCGCGTCTGAATACATCGTCCACCATCTCGGACATCTCTCCACCAGGCATCAAGACAAGATCGTCGATTTTTCGATCCTCAACGTCGATACCATTTTCTGGTCCGTGTTTGCCGGCGTGCTCGGCTGCCTGCTGATGTGGCTGGCCGCGCGCCGTGCCACGTCCGGCGTGCCGAGCCGTTTCCAGGCCTTGGTCGAAATGGTTGTCGAAATGGTGGAAGACCAGTCGAAGGCCATTGTGCACGGCGACCGCCGTTTCATCGCACCGCTCGCCCTGACCGTGTTCGTCTGGGTGGCCCTGATGAACTCGCTCGACTTCCTGCCGGTCGACTTGTTTGCCAGTATTTTCAGCATGATCGGCATCGATATCCATCACCGCGTGGTGCCGACCGCCGACCTCAATGGCACGCTCGGCATGGCGCTCGGTGTGCTGGCGCTGATGATTTATTACAGCCTGAAAATCAAGGGCGTCGGCGGTTGGATCCATGAACTGTTTGCCGCGCCGTTCGGCATCTGGCTCGCGCCGTTCAATCTGCTGTTGAACATCATCGAATATGCGGCGAAAACCGTGTCGCTCGGCATGCGGTTGTTCGGCAACATGTACGCAGGTGAGTTGCTGTTCCTGCTGATCGCGTTGCTGGGTTCGACAGCCACCGCCTTCGGCTTCCTCGGGCAAGTGGTTGCCGGTTCGATGTGGGCGATCTTCCACATCCTGATCGTGTTCCTGCAGGCGTTCATTTTCATGATGCTGACGCTGGTGTACATCGGCCAGGCGCATGAAGGCCATTAAAGAATCGAAAGATAGTAGCTGTAGCAGTTTTGTTTTTTAGTTTTTAAATTTGTCTTTAACTTAACCTTGAAGGAATTCAAATGACTGACGTCTCTTTTGTTGCTTTGGCTTGCGGTTTGATCATCGGTCTGGGCGCGATCGGCGCTTGTATCGGTATCGCAATCATGGGCGGTAAATATCTGGAAGCGTCTGCTCGTCAACCCGAGTTGATGAACACCCTGCAAACCAAGATGTTCCTGCTGGCAGGTCTGATCGACGCGGCGTTCCTGATCGGTGTTGGTATCGCCATGCTGTTTGCTTTCGCGAATCCGTTCATCGCGAAGTAATTCGGCTTCCTGGCCGATTCTCAACTGCCGGACCTTCGCGTTCGGCACTCGTTATTCTGAGAAGGAAATCACCGTGAACTTAAACGCAACCTTGTTTGCACAGTTCGTGGTCTTCTTCATCCTCGCGTTGTTCACGATGAAATTCGTGTGGCCGCCGCTGATGAAAGCGCTCGATGAGCGCGCCGAGAAGATCGCGAACGGTCTGGCTGCCGCCGACCGGGGCAAAGCCGAGATGGCTGCCGCCGAAAAGCGCGCGCAGGCTGAACTGGCTTCGGCTCGTGACGAAGGCCAAAAGCGCATTATCGATGCCGAAAAGCGCGCGCAATCGATTATCGACGATGCCAAGAAAACCGCTGCTGAAGAAGCGGCTCGCATCATCGCCGCCGCCCAGGCGGACGCGGAACAGCAGGTGACTCGTGCACGCGAAGAACTGCGCAACCAGGTCGCCACGATCGCGGTCAAGGGTGCCGAGCAGATTCTGAAGCGTGAGGTGAACGCAGCGGCGCACGCCGATCTGCTGAACCAACTGAAGACTGAGCTGTAATCATGGCTGAACTCGCAACGATCGCTCGTCCTTACGCAGAAGCCCTGTTCCGCGTGGCCAAGTCCGGCGACCTCGCAGCATGGTCCGGCCTCGTGTCGGAAATGGCACAGGTCGCAGGCCTCGCCGAGGTCAAGGAGTTCGCCAGCAATCCGAAGCTGTCGGATCAACTGGTTGCCGAAACGTTTCTGTCGCTGTTGAAGTCCAATGTCGGTGCCGAAGCGAAAAACTTCGTCGCGATGCTGGTCGAAAACAACCGCCTGACCTTGTTGCCGGAAATCGCCGAGCAATTCCATGCGTTGAAGAATGCGCAGGAAGGCGCAGCGGATGCGGAAATCACGAGCGCTTTCGAGATGTCCGACGCACAAGTGAAAGACCTGGTGGCAACGCTGGAACGGAAATTCGGTCGCAAGATCAACCCCTCGGTGACGGTCGACCCTTCGCTGATCGGCGGTGTGCGTGTGTTGGTTGGTGACGAAGTGCTCGATGCCTCGGTGCGCGGCAGACTGCAACAAATGCAGATTGCGCTGACATCGTAATCAAGGTCCGAGCCCCTAGCGTAAGCAGAGAAACAAATTTTAGGAGTTAGTATGCAACTCAACCCGTCTGAAATCAGCGAACTGATCAAGAGCCGGATCCAGGGCCTTGACGATACCGCTGAGATTCGCAATCAAGGCACGGTCATTTCCGTGACCGACGGCATCGTTCGCATTCACGGTCTTTCCGACGCGATGCAAGGCGAAATGCTGGAATTTCCGGGCAACACCTTCGGCCTCGCGCTGAACCTCGAGCGCGACTCCGTCGGCGCCGTTATTCTCGGTGAATATGAGCATATTTCCGAAGGAGATACCGTCAAGACGACCGGCCGCGTTCTGGAAGTGCCGATCGGCCCCGAACTGAAAGGCCGTGTGGTCAATGCACTGGGGCAGCCGATCGATGGCAAGGGCCCGGTCAACACCAAGCTGACGTCCCCGATTGAAAAAATTGCACCGGGCGTTATCGCGCGTCAATCCGTGTCGCAGCCGATGCAAACCGGCCTGAAGGCGATTGACTCGATGGTGCCGATCGGCCGCGGTCAGCGTGAATTGATCATCGGCGACCGTCAAACGGGCAAGTCTGCCGTGGCGGTTGACACGATCATCAATCAAAAAGGCCAGGACATGGTGTGTATCTATGTCGCCATCGGCCAAAAAGCATCAACGATCAAGAACATGGTGCGCGCTCTGGAAGCCAACGGTGCGATGGAATACACCATCGTCGTTGCCGCGTCCGCATCCGAGTCGGCTGCGATGCAATACATCTCGGCTTACTCCGGCTGCGCCATGGGCGAATATTTCCGCGATCGCGGTGAAGATGCCCTGATTGTCTATGACGATCTGTCCAAGCAGGCTGTTGCTTACCGTCAGGTCTCGCTGCTGTTGCGCCGTCCGCCAGGACGCGAAGCGTATCCGGGCGACGTGTTCTACCTGCACAGCCGTTTGCTGGAGCGCGCTGCACGCGTGAACCCGGATTACGTCGAAGCCTTCACCAAGGGTGAAGTCAAGGGCAAGACCGGTTCGTTGACTGCATTGCCGATCATTGAAACACAAGCCGGTGACGTGTCCGCGTTCGTTCCGACCAACGTGATTTCGATTACCGACGGCCAGATCTTCCTGGAAACTTCGCTGTTCAACGCCGGTATCCGCCCCGCGATCAACGCCGGTATTTCGGTGTCGCGCGTTGGTGGCGCTGCGCAGACCAAGGTCATCAAGGGCCTGTCCGGCGGTATCCGTACCGACTTGGCGCAGTATCGTGAATTGGCCGCGTTCGCGCAGTTCGCATCCGACCTCGACGAAGCGACCCGCAAGCAGCTGGACCGCGGCGCACGCGTGACCGAACTGTTGAAGCAGCCGCAATACTCGCCGCTGCCGATTTCCCTGATGGCTGTATCGCTGTTTGCGGTCAACAAGGGTTACTTCGACAATATCGACGTGAAGAAAGTACTGGCCTTTGAATCCGGTCTGCACAATTTCATGAAGACCAGCCACGCTGCGCTGCTGCAGAAAATTGAAGAGACCAAGCAACTCGATAAAGACGGCGAAGCACAACTCGCCACCGCGATTGCTGATTTCAAGAAAACATTCTGAGCCGCTAGCTAAAGGAGTCAACTCTCATGGCTGCAGGTAAAGAGATACGTGGCAAGATCAAGAGCGTAGAAAATACGAAGAAGATCACCAAGGCGATGGAAATGGTCGCCGCATCCAAAATGCGCAAGGCGCAGGACCGGATGCGGTCGGCCCGTCCCTACAGTGACAAGATTCGGAATATCGCGTCTCACTTGTCGCAAGCCAATCCGGAATACACGCATCCGTTCCTGGTCAAGCAGGACAAGGCGAAAACCGTGGGCATCATCGTCGTCACGACCGACAAGGGTTTGTGCGGCGGCATGAATACCAACGTGTTGCGTTCCGTGACCACCAAGGTGCGCGAGCTGGAAGGCCAGGGCGTCAAGATCGAAGCTGTCGCAATCGGCAACAAGGGTCTGGGTTTCCTGAATCGTGTCGGTGCGAAGGTCGTGTCGCATGCGATCCAGCTCGGCGACACGCCGCATCTGGAAAAGCTGATCGGCCCGGTGAAGGTGCTGCTCGATGCCTACCAGGAAGGCAAGCTCGACGCGGTCTACCTCTGCTACACCCGCTTCATCAATACGATGAAGCAGGAACCGATGATGGACCAGTTGCTGCCATTGTCGTCGGATCGCATGCAGGCGGACAAGGGATCCCATTCCTGGGATTACATCTACGAGCCGGATGCGCAGACGGTCATCGACGAACTGCTGGTGCGCTATGTCGAAGCGCTGATCTACCAGGCCGTCGCGGAAAACATGGCGTCCGAGCAATCGGCGCGCATGGTGGCGATGAAAGCGGCAAGCGATAACGCGGGTAGCGTCATTGGTGAATTGAAGCTGGTGTACAACAAGACACGTCAGGCTGCGATTACCAAGGAACTCTCCGAGATCGTCGCCGGTGCGGCTGCGGTTTGATGACGCAAGCGCGTTGAACAGAATCTAAATTTTATATTTGAAGGAACGAAAATGGCTGATGGCAAAATCGTTCAGTGTATCGGCGCTGTGGTGGACGTGGAGTTTCCGCGTAACGCAATGCCCAAGGTGTACGATGCCCTGAAGATGGAAGGCTCCGAGCTGACCCTGGAAGTGCAGCAGCAATTGGGTGACGGCATCGTCCGTACCATTGCGCTGGGCTCTTCCGAAGGTCTGCGCCGCGGCATGTTGATCCAGAACACCGGCGCGCCGATTTCGGTGCCGGTCGGTCCGGCAACGCTGGGCCGCATCATGGACGTGCTGGGCAATCCGATCGATGAACGTGGTCCGGTTGCAACCGACATGCGCGCAGCAATTCACCGCAAGGCTCCCGCTTACGACGAGCTTTCCCCATCGCAGGATTTGCTTGAAACAGGTATCAAGGTTATCGACCTGGTTTGCCCGTTCGCGAAGGGCGGCAAGGTTGGTCTGTTCGGCGGCGCAGGTGTGGGCAAGACCGTGAACATGATGGAACTCATCAACAACATCGCGAAGGCGCACTCCGGTCTGTCCGTGTTCGCCGGCGTGGGTGAGCGTACTCGTGAGGGTAACGACTTCTATCACGAAATGGCCGATTCCAAGGTCGTCGATCTCGACAACCTGGCGAACTCCAAGGTCGCGATGGTGTACGGCCAGATGAACGAGCCGCCGGGCAACCGTCTGCGCGTGGCGCTGACCGGTCTGACCATTGCGGAATCCTTCCGTGATGAAGGTAAAGACGTTCTGTTCTTCGTCGACAATATCTACCGTTACACGCTGGCCGGTACCGAAGTGTCCGCGCTGCTGGGCCGCATGCCTTCCGCGGTGGGTTATCAGCCGACGCTGGCCGAGGAAATGGGCCGTCTGCAAGAGCGTATTACCTCGACCAAGACCGGTTCGATCACCTCGATCCAGGCCGTCTACGTCCCTGCGGATGACTTGACCGACCCGTCGCCGGCAACCACGTTTGCGCACTTGGACTCCACCGTTGTGTTGTCGCGTGACATCGCTTCGCTCGGTATCTATCCTGCGGTGGACCCGCTGGATTCGACCTCGCGTCAGCTCGATCCGAATGTCGTCGGTCAGGATCACTATGAAACTGCACGCGCTGTTCAGGGTACGTTGCAGCGCTACAAGGAATTGCGCGACATCATCGCGATTCTGGGCATGGACGAACTGGCACCGGAAGACAAGCTGGTGGTGGCGCGCGCACGTAAAATGCAGCGTTTCCTGTCGCAGCCGTTCCACGTTGCTGAAGTGTTTACCGGCTCGCCGGGCAAATACGTTTCGCTGAAGGACACGATCAAGGGCTTCAAGATGATCGCTTCCGGCGAACTTGATCACCTGCCGGAACAAGCGTTCTACATGGTTGGCACGATCGAGGAAGCAATCGAAAAAGCCAAAAAAATCGGCTAATTCAGCTAATCCAAGGCGAGTCGTCCCCGCAGTCAACGCTTGGCGGGAGCGGCGCGCCGGACAGGAAACCACATGGCAAACACTATTCATGTAGACGTCGTCTCCGCCGAAGAAGAAATCTTCGCCGGCGAGGCCGAGTTCGTCGCATTGCCGGGTGAGTCGGGGGAGCTGGGCATCTATCCCATGCACACGCCCTTGATCACGCGCATTCGTCCGGGCTCGGTGCGCATCAAGGTGCCAGGTCAGGCCGAAGATGAATTCGTCTTCGTGGCTGGCGGTATCCTCGAAGTGCAGCCGAACAAGGTCACCGTGCTGGCCGATACCGCGATTCGCGGGCACGATCTGGACGAAGCGAAGGCGGCTGAAGCGAAGAAACTGGCGGAGGAAGCCTTGGCCAACAAGGAATCGAAGATCGATTACGCGAAAGCGCAGGCGGAACTGGCCGAAGCGATTGCGCAATTGCAGGCGATTCAGAAGTTGCGTCAAAAACGCTGATTCGGGCAGGCGGTACAATGAAAAGGCAGCTTCGGCTGCCTTTTTCATTTTCCGAGGCGACTTTCTCCATGAGCCAACTTCCTCCCTCCATTCCGGAATTGCTTGCGAATTGCCGCACGATTGCCGTGGTAGGCCTGTCAGCCAAAACGAATCGTCCGAGCCATGAGGTTGCCGAATATCTGCAGGCACACGGCTACCGGATCATCCCTGTCAATCCCACGTATGCAGGCACTCACATTCTTGGAGAACATTGCCATGCCACGCTCGTACAGGCGGCTGCAGCGTTGTCGGAAAAAGGAATGGCAATCGATCTGGTCGATTGCTTTCGCAAGTCGGAAGATATCCCTCCAATCGTGGAAGAGGCGATCGCGATCGGGGCGCGCTGCGTGTGGATGCAACTCGGCATCGTGAATCAGGCGGCCGCCGCAAGCGCCGGGCAGGCGGGACTGGCCGTGGTGATGGACAAGTGTCTCAAGATCGAGCATATGCAGGCGACGCAGTAGGCCCGTCCGCCACCACCTCCGGAAAGTTTCCACTTCGGCATTCGCGTCGTTCCTTCGTATATGGATTCCTTCCCATGCGCCACTGGCTGCCCGAATTGATTGCTCTGCCGCTGCTGCCGTTTCTCATCGCGCAGGGCAGATACACCCGGCATGTCACGCCGCGCCTGCCCGAAGCCTCCGGGCCGACTTCCGGCATCACTGGCGAGACATATGGCACGACGAAGCCATTGCATTTGCTGACGCTGGGCGAGTCGCCAGTGGCAGGCGTCGGCGTCGGCACGCATGCCGAAGCGATTACCGGGCAATTCGCCCACGCACTGTCCGGGCGGCTGCATCAGTCTGTTGCATGGCAAGCCTTGGGCAAGAACGGCGCGACGGCGGCAGACGCGCTGCAAATATTGGTGCCGCAACTTCCGCAGCGACAAATCGATGTCGCACTTGTTGCATTCGGCGTCAACGATACAACCGCGTTTCGTTCGGTGGCGCGATGGCGCGACGACCTGGGCCACGTCCTGGCCGCATTGCAGGAACGTTGCACGCCGCGACTCATCCTGCTGTCCGGCGTGCCGCCGCTGCAGCATTTTCCGGCATTGCCGCAACCGCTACGCTGGATCATGGGAATGAAAGCCCGCACACTCGATGCCGCTGCCTGTGATTTGGCAAGGACGATACCGCGCTTGCTCCACGTTCCATTGGCGCTCGATCCGGCTGATCCCGCGTTGATGGCAGTCGATGGCTATCATCCTTCCGCGCGCGGCTGCAATGCATGGGCACAACAGCTCGCCGAGCAGTGTCTGCACAGCGGGATATTCAATGAGAAACCATGAGCTGCCGCGCGTCAGCGACATGCCTTTCTTTGGCGCAAGGGCAATTGGCGTTACGATAGCCGTAACCTCAACAGCCCGCCTGATGTCATGGATTTCCTTTCGAACCCTGATTTCTGGGAAACCGCCAGCTTCGTCGTGACCGTGTTCGGTCTGCCGTTCGCGATCTTTCTTTTTCTGTATGAGCAGCGCAGGGAGCGCGATTCCGAAGACGAGGAGGCGTATCAGATGCTGCAAAACGCCTACAACGACTTCCTGAAAATCGTGCTCGACAATCCCGACCTGCAATTGCGGCGCAATGCGAGTACGCGGCTCGACATGAGCGACGATCAGCGCGAACGCACGCTGATCATCTTTGAAATGCTGATTGCATTGTTCGAGCGCGCCTACATCGTGTCCTACGAACCTGACCTGAAGGGGGTGGCGCTGCGGCGCTGGAACTCGTGGGACGACTACATGCGCGAATGGTGTCGGCGGGAGGACTTCTACTATTTCCTGCCGCAACTATTGCGCGGGGAAGATCCGGATTTCGCCGCCTATATCCGGCGCGTGGCGGACGAGGAGCGCCATCATCTGCT
Source organism: Noviherbaspirillum cavernae (assembly GCF_003590875.1). Taxonomy (NCBI): domain Bacteria; kingdom Pseudomonadati; phylum Pseudomonadota; class Betaproteobacteria; order Burkholderiales; family Oxalobacteraceae; genus Noviherbaspirillum; species Noviherbaspirillum cavernae. The sequence continues at coordinate 3,776,311 of NZ_QYUN01000002.1, read as the reverse complement.
GCAATAGGCGTGACACGATGGCAATGTGTCTGGCCGACTGCGCATCGACGCAAAGCGCCGACGTATGGGCGATAATGACGGACTTACCGAAAGTCCTCCATGTCATCAAAATTCGCCCCCCTCAAGAACGATACCTTCCTGCGCGCACTGCTGCGCCAACCGACCGAATACACACCGTTGTGGCTGATGCGCCAGGCTGGCCGCTACTTGCCGGAATACAATGCGACGCGCAAGCGCGCCGGCTCCTTCCTCGGCCTCGCCAAGAATCCGGATTACGCCACTGAAGTCACGCTGCAGCCGCTCGACCGCTATGCGCTGGACGCGGCAATCCTGTTTTCCGACATCCTCACCGTGCCCGATGCGATGGGGCTCGGCCTGTATTTTGCCGAAGGCGAAGGTCCGAAATTCGAGCGGCCGCTGCGCGATGAAAAAGCCGTGCTGGCGCTGCAGGCGCCCGACCTCGGCACGCTGCAATATGTGTTCGATGCCGTCACCCAGATTCGCACGGCCCTGAACGGCCGGGTGCCGCTGATCGGCTTTTCCGGCAGCCCGTGGACGCTGGCCTGCTACATGGTGGAAGGCGGCGGCTCCGACGACTTCCGCACCGTCAAGTCGATGCTCTACAAGCGCCCGGACTTGATGCATCACCTTCTGAAAACCAATGCCGCCGCCGTTGCCGCCTACCTGAATGCGCAGATCGATGCCGGCGCGCAAGCCGTGATGATCTTCGATACCTGGGGTGGCGCGCTGGCCGATGGTGCCTACCAGCAATTCTCGCTGCACTACATGCGCGAAGTCATGGCGCAGCTCCAGCGTGAAAAGGATGGCGTCCGCATTCCGGCCATCGTGTTCACCAAGGGCGGCGGCCTGTGGCTGGAGCAGATCGCCGACATCGGCGCCGACGCGGTCGGGCTGGACTGGACCGTCAATCTCGGCGAGGCGCGCGCCCGCGTGGGTGAGCGGGTCGCCTTGCAAGGCAATCTCGATCCGGTCGTGCTGTTTGCCAATCCGGAGCAGATCCGTGCCGAGGTGAACAAGGTGCTCGCGTCGTTCGGGACGCCGCAGGCGGGAACCGGCCATGTCTTCAATCTCGGCCACGGCATTTCGCAATTCACGCCGCCGGAAGCCGTCTCGGTGCTGGTGGAAGCCGTGCACGACATCAGCCGCAGCATGCGCAAGGCATGAACGGCGCGCAAGCCGCACCGGTGATGCGCACAAGCATATGAATTTTCCGCTGCCGGCGGAACTTTATTCACATATGGCGGGCTTGTGCGCAGCAACAAAAATATTTCGCAAAATAAATTTTCTTTCCTCGAGCAATATCTGTAACTCCTTGATTTAAAAAGACTTGTTTTTTGCTTGTCGGATTGGCAGTTTATTGAAACCCGCGTCAAATCAAGGCTCTGGCGCTGTCAAGAGGCTGTTGTCCACAAAGTTATCCACAGCATTTGTGGATAGCTGAAAAAAAGCTTATGAAACGCGGAGTTAGCGCATTTCATGAAAAATCGTCTCAAGTTCTGCAAGCACATGCCGCTTGCAGAAGGGTAGGTGGGTCGCTTGACTTCGACGGAAATACTGGGTCGAACTTGCGAAAACTGCATTGCGTGAACGATACAATTTGCGACGGCTGGCGGACGAAAAATGTCCCCAAGTGACACATTTTTGAAGTTCTGCGGCACAACTTATTCACAAACAATAGATGCTGCGAAAACTTGCCCGCAACCATAAGTTCGCCATAAAAATTTTTCTGTGCGGATATTCGAATTTTATAACTCATTGATTTTAAACGGAATTATTTTTGCTTTTCGAATAAGCAATTTATTGGAAACCGCGCCAGTTCAAGGCTTTCCGACTGTCAAGAGGTGCTTGTCCACAAAGTTATCCACAGGATTTGTGGATAGTGGAAAAAGCGCTTATGAAACCGCTATTTAGCTCACTATTTCAACAACTACTTTAGGTTCGTGAAACATCGCATCCTGCAAATCGCGCTCGATACACCGCTTGACTTCTGCTTCGATTACCGCTGGAGCGCGAGTGCGGAGTCCGCCGAACCGCCGCTGCCCGGCCAGCTGGTGGTGGTTCCGTTCGGCAGGCGGGAAGCGGTCGGCGTAGTCATCGCCGTCGAAACGCAAAGCGAGGTTCCCGCGAACAAGTTGAAGGATGTGCTGGCCCTGCGCGCGCAACTGCCGCCGCTGTCGCCGCAATGGCTGGCGCTGTGCCGGTTCGCCGCCGACTACTATCAGCGCCCGCTGGGCGAGGTTGCAATCCCGGGTCTGCCGAAAAACCTGCGGGCTATCAAGACCGTGTCGCTCGATCGTGCACTCAAGAAAATTGCCAAAGACGCAGCGATGCACGACCCTGCGCCGCGTGCAATGCCGCCGCTCAATGCCGCCCAGCAGCAGGCGGCCGATGCGATTGCGGCGGCCCAGGGCTTCGCGCCCATGCTGCTGTATGGCGTGACCGGCAGCGGCAAGACCGAGGTCTATCTGCAGGCCGCGGCGCAAATCCTTGCACGCGCCGAAGCCGATGGCACCGCCGCGCAGGTACTGATCCTCGTGCCGGAAATCAACCTGACGCCGCAACTGGAAAACAATATCCGCACGCGCTTTCCCGGCGTCGAACTGGCGACCCTGCACAGCGGTCTGGCCGAAGGCGAGCGGCTGGCGCAATGGCTGTCGGTTCATCTCGGCCGCGCCCGCATCATTCTCGGCACACGGCTGGCGATTCTTGCCTCGCTGCCGCACCTGAAGCTGATCATCATCGACGAAGAGCACGATCCTTCGTACAAGCAGCAGGAAGGGCTGCGCTACTCGGCGCGCGATCTGGCGGTCTGGCGCGCGCATCAGCTGGCGATCCCGATCGTGCTCGGCTCCGCCACGCCGTCGCTGGAGTCATGGCAGCATGCGCAATCGGGCCGCTACCGCAAGCTCGAACTGCGCGAGCGTGCGGTCAGGGATGCCGTGCTGCCACGGGTACGCCTGATCAACATGGAACGCGACAAGCCGGCGGAAGGGCTGACCTCGACCCTGGTCACGGCGCTCAAGCAGCGGCTCGACCGCGGCGAACAATCGCTGCTGTTCCTGAACCGACGCGGCTACTCGCCGGTGATCGCCTGCGATGCCTGCGGCTGGATCAGCAATTGCACGCGCTGCACCGCGTTCATGGTGCTGCACAAGCCGGAGCAGCGGCTGCGCTGCCACCACTGCGGATGCGAGCAACGCATCCCGCGTTCCTGCCCGACCTGCGGCAACGTCGATCTGCAACCGCTCGGACGCGGCACGCAACGTGTGGAAGAAGGGCTGCAACAGGTTTTTCCGCAGGCGCGCATCATGCGCATCGATGCCGATTCGACCCGTCGCAAGGGCAGCGCGCAGGCGGCATTCGACGCCGTGCATCGCGGCGAGATCGATATCCTGATCGGCACGCAAATGGTGGCCAAGGGACATGACTTCCGCAACCTGACGCTGGTCGGTGTGCTCAATCCCGACACGGCCCTGTTCTCGCACGATTACCGCGCCAGCGAACGCCTGTTTGCGCAACTGATGCAGGTCGCCGGGCGTGCCGGGCGAGCGGCGCAGAAGGAGGGCGGCAATCCGAGCGAGGTGTGGATCCAGACACGCTATCCGCAGCACCCCTTGTACGCGGCAGTGATGGCGCATGACTACGACAGTTTCGCGCTCGGCCTGCTGGAAGAGCGGCAGCATGCGGGCTTGCCGCCGTTCATTTATCAGGCCTTGCTGCGCGCCGAGTCGAAAGAGTTGCAGACTGCGCTCGATTTCCTGCAGGAAGCATCGCGCGCCATTGCGTATCCCGCCATCACCATCAACGATCCGATCCCGATGAGCCTCACGCGCGTTGCCAATGTCGAGCGCGCGCAGCTGCTGGTCGAATCGGCTTCGCGTCCTGCATTGCAGGCTTTTCTGAGGGAATGGATGGTCGCACTGCGCGGCATGAAGGCGCGCGTGAAATGGTCGCTGGAAGTCGATCCAGTCGATATCTGAGAGCGTGCAAAAAGTGCAATGCATGTCTTGCATGCACTGCGCGCCTGCCATGCCGAAGCAGGAGCCTTTCTTGTGCGAAATGACAATTTGCGGTCACCGCTGTCCCGGCAAACATTGCGGTTTTGCGCTACAGTATTCCGCGCCGGCGGCTCTACAGCAGACGCACGCGCACTCCATCAGGAAGTGGGGACGACCTCACCGCTCCAACGACAATCGGGACGGCCCGCTTTCTGGAAAGGAAAAACCATGTCCTGGCTCATTCTTCTCATTGCCGGCCTCTGCGAAATCGTCTGGGCGATCGGCCTGAAATACACGGAAGGCTTCACGCGTCTGTGGCCCAGCGTCGGTACTGCAGTGGCGATGACCGTGAGCGTCGTGCTATTGGGCATCGCGATGAAATCATTGCCGGTCGGCACGGCCTACGCAGTGTGGGTCGGTGTTGGCGCGGTCGGCACTGTCATCCTCGGCATTGTGCTGCTGGGCGAGCCGGCAAACGCGGCGCGCCTGATCAGCGTGGGCCTGATCATTGCGGGCATCGTCGGACTCAAGCTGGCGACCCCGGCATAACCCGGTAAGGCACCTCACGGCGGGCGGACCGAGCGCAGGCTCGTCCGCCCGTTTTTCATGCCGCAACACCATCAGGCCAGAGGAGCGCATCGCATGCTCCGCTGCATCGCGATGAAACAGGCCGTTCGCCCACCATGTAAGTTCTGCAGGGGGCCGTAATCTTGCGCATGTCTCTCCACCGGGAAATTTCCAGCGGTGCTGTCGTGAATCCGCCAATCGCCCGTCGCGCCAATGGACCGCGAATGGTTCGCGTCGAGGAACCTGAAAACGGCGGGCATGCCTTATGCGTCATGTTGATATTCACCGGCTGGAAAGCCGCGAGAGTGCGCTGCGGTTTGCTCACAAGCATTCGGATGCGCAAGTCTCGCGATCACGTACCGCAACCTCGGAGGTGAATCATGGGAAATACCGTAATTGGCGTGTATGACAGCTATACGCAGGCACAAAATGCCATGAACGAATTGCTGTCTTCGGGATTCGCGCCCGACGACGTGCAGCTGAATCCGGAGCAGGAGATGTCGGTAGCGGCCACGGCAAGCGGCAGCGAGCCGCATGAATCGCGCATCGGCCATTTCTTCCGCAGTTTGTTCGGGATGGAGGAAAAGCACCCGCAGCGGGATGCCTACATGGAAGCGGTGCGGCGCGGCAGCTGCGTGCTGACGGTCAACGCCGAGCTCGACGAGCAGCGCGATCGCGCGACGGAGATCATGAACCGTTACGATCCGGTCGATATCGAGGAGCGTTCCACGTTCTGGAGGAGCCAGGGCTGGAGCGGTTATGACGATTCCATTCCCGTCATGAGCGAGGAGGATGTTCTCAAGGAGCGCGCCAGCTATGCGCAAAGCCGCGATTCCGACTCGATGGTGAACATGCAGCAGAACCGCGGGCAAGCCGGTCAGCCGCGCGCCGGTGTGCAGGTATACCAGCGCGCTGGCGAAACGCCGGCGTACGACCCGTCAATCGGGTCCATCGATGACGACGATGCCGACTTCCGCCGTCACTGGCAAAGCGCGTATGGGCAATCGGGCGGCCGCTACGAGGACTATGACGCCGCCTATCGCTATGGCACGACGCTCTCCGCTACCGAGCGCTTCAAAAGCTATCGCTGGGAAGATGTGGAACCGGATCTGCGCAACGACTGGGAATCCAGCCATCCGGGCAGCACATGGGACAAGGTGAAGGATGCGGTGCGCTATGGCGCGCAGCGGGTGAAGGACAGCATCCGGCATTGACTTGATTGCGGGCAAGCGCCGGGCGAGGTCCGGCCGCTTGTCGTCGCGCGCACGGGTGGCCGGGGGCGTTTTTATTGCGCTTCGCCAAGCACTCCCTCTGCCGCCATCTGCCTGATGGTGCGGATCGTATCGATATCGGATTCCTGGTAGGCGGTGCGCCGGAACTCGTTGTAAAACGCGTCGGCCGTATCGGCTGATTCGCTGGCGCCGTCGTCATATTCGAAGCGCACGAACAGGATGTCGGGCTCCGGCTCCTCGATCGTCATGGTCAGCGTCGATTCCGGAATGTCCTTCTGCTGCGGCACGTGGTAACGCACCTGTTCCTGCGGCAAGAAGGTGACGCGGTCGTGCACGATCAACTCGCCGTAGTGCAACTCGCGCGAAATCGATGCCTCGGCACGATCGAGAATGTTGCAGCGATCCAGCCACGGCACGAAGGCCTTCGGTTTTTCCGCCCGCAGTACCAGCCCGCGCCACAGCTGTCCGCGCGACAGACGTTCGATCAGAGGGTTGAGCGGGTCGTTGATTTCGATCAGGTGGGAAAATTTCATGGGCACTGCATGAGGGAGATTGGTTGAAAGCGCATTCAGACAGTGTAGCGCGATATGCGGCGAATGGAGGGTAATCGGGTCATGCGGCACCGATCGCATGCATTGCATCCGCGCATTGGCGTCAGGGAAGAATGCGTGGCGTCAAAAGAAGTGCGACCACTCCTTGATCCAGGCGGGAATGGCATCGCGCTCCATCGGCCGTGCGATGTAATAACCCTGTGCATAGGTGCATCCCATGTCGCGCAACAAGTCCCAGTCGTCGCGCGTTTCCACACCCACCGCGACCGAGTTGCGGTGCAGCTTGCGCGCCAGCTCCAGGCTCGAGCGCAAGGCGATGCGCAGTTCGCGGTTGTGCGACGCGCCGGCGACGAAGGAGCGGTCGATCTTCAGGTCGAGGAAGGGGATGCGCAGCAATTGCTGCATGTTGGAGTGGCTGGTGCCGTAGTCGTCCACCGACAGGCCGAAGCCCTTCATGCGCAGCCGCGCCAGGTTCTCCAGGCACACCGGCACGTCCGTCATCGCGATCAACTCGGTGATCTCGAAAGTGATGTATTGCGTGTCAAGTTTGTGCTGCTCGATGTGCGCGAGAATCCTTTCGGCAAGACCCGTCTCGGCGAGCGCGGTGGCCGACAGGTTGATCGATACTGACAGCGGCAGGCCGATGTCATGCCATGCGCGGCAGGCGGCGACCGCGCGTTCGATGATGAGCCAGGTCAGGGCTTCCATGTCGCCGCCCGCTTCCAGCACCGGGATGAAGGCCGACGGCGGCACGATGCCGTGCTGCGGATGACGCCAGCGCGCGAACGCTTCCACCGCGGTTACCTTGCCGGTCGCCAGCTCCACCTTGGGCTGGTAAAAGGCGTCGAATTGCGCAGCCTCCAGGCCTTGCCGGATATCGTCCGGCGTGAAGGCGGGCCGGGCATCGTCGACCTTGCTCCGCGCGCGTTGCGGCGGCCGGTATCTGGCTATGAGTTCCTGCAGCAGCTCCGGCGTCGCCGGCTTCTCGAAGGTGCCGAGCACGTCGATGCCATACGCCTTCGACATTGTCTCGACCGAGAACAGCAGCGAGGAGCCGAGCGCGGTCGTGAGGACGATGGCGGTTTGCGTATGGCCCTTCGCCAGATGCCGCACCAGCTCGATGCCATCCATGTCCGGCATGTTCAGATCGATGAAGGCGATGTCGATCGTGCGCCGTGCACGCTGGTCATTGCCCTCGTCCTGAAACAGGCGCAGGGCCGTGCGGCCGTTGTCGGCCTCGATGATGTTTTGCACGCCCAGTTTCGCGAGCATCATCGTGAGCCAGCGGCGCTGGAATTCATCATCTTCTGCGATCAGAAAATTCAGTCCGGCAATCGGCGTCTGGCTGTCGTTGGTCATGGCTGGGCGTTCTTCGGGGATTCAGGCGGAAGGGTAGTCTTTCGCGACTTGCGGATTATGCCACTTTGCGCATGGTCCGGAGGGAGGTGCAATCCGCGTGCAATCGTTCCTCGCCTGCGCCAGAATAGGACTTCCCCGAAAGGAGCGAACCATGCGAATCCTGCTGCCGCTATTGATCCTGCTTCCCGCACTGGCGCAGGCCGGCGGTTCGAACTACACCGTGACTCCCGGCATCTCGCAGCCCACCGGCAAGGTGTCGGAATGGCCGGTGCCCACGCCGAAATTCGCGCGCGATCCGGCCGCCGCGCCCGACGGCATGATCTACATTGCCGTCATGCACGGCAACAAGCTGGCGCGTTTCGATCCCGTCTCGGAAAAATTCGACGAGTGGGATCTGCCGCCGGGCACGCGGCCGCACGGTCTGGTGGTCGATGAAAAAGGCACGGTGTGGATGACCGGCAACGGCAATGGCACGCTGCTCGAAATCCCGTTCGACAAAGGCCGGCCCGGGCAGATGGTGGCGCACAAGACGCCGTCCGGCGGCAGCCCGCACACCATCATCTTCGACGGCCGCGACGCCTTGTGGTTTACCAATCAATCGGCCAACAAGGTCACGCGCTACGACCGCAGCAGTAAAAAAATGACGGAATACGGCTCGCGCGACGGCCCGTACGGGCTGGCGATGGATCGCGACGGCAACATCTGGTTCTGCCAGGCCAGCGGCCAGCGCGTCGGCCGCATCGATGCGAAATCCGGCGCGGTGAGCGAGATCGACCTCGGCAGCGGCTCGATGCCGCGCCGCATCGCCGCCGCGCCCGACAACACCCTGTGGGTGGTGCGCTACGGCGACGGCAAGCTGAGTCACATTGATGCCCGAACCGCGAAACTCATCAAGAGCTTCGACATGCCCGCCGGCCCGCGCGCCAATCCGTATGCGGTCACGCTCGACGGCGCGGGCAAGGTATGGGCCAACGAAATCGGCACGGATACGGTGACGCTGTTCGATCCGGCCACGGAGAAATTCCGCGTGTTTGAATTGCCGACCAAAAACGAGGGGATACGCAAGATGATCGTCGATGCGAAGGGGCGGTTGTGGTACATGGGCAGTCACAGCGGCAAGCTCGGAGTGGTGCAATGATGCGCCGGCGCATCGCCGCCGCACTGGCCGCGCTGGCGGCGTTCGCCACATGCACGTTCGCGCAGGGCCAGCCGCAACCCGACAAACTGCCGCCTCTGCCGCTGTTCGACGCGCACATGCACTACAACGTCGAGGCACGCTCGCTGCTGTCGCCGCAGCAGGTCATCGCACTCTGGCGCAAGGCCGGCATCCGCGCCGTGCTCGCCACCAGCCGGCCGAACGACGGCACGCTCGATCTCATCGCGCAGCACGCGCCCGACATCACCATCGTGCCCTTCCTGCGGCCCTATCGCGTGCAGCCGGACCGCTACGACTGGTTCAGCAACAGCGGCGTCGAGGCCCTTGTCGAGAAGGAGCTGCAGCGCGGCATCTATCGCGGCATCGGCGAATTCCACATCTTCGGCGCCGACGCCGACGCACCCTATGTGGCGAAGATCGCCCGCCTCGCGAGGGAGCGCGGCCTGTGGCTGCATGCGCACGCCGATGCGGACGCGGTCGAGCGCATCCTGCGCCACGCGCCGGGCGTCAAGCTGATCTGGGCGCATACCGGCATGACCACGCCGCTCGACAAGGTGGAGCAGATGTTCGCGCAGCATCCGACCATCGTCGGCGAACTGTCCTACCGTTCAGACGTGGAACAGGACGGCGCGCTCAGTCCGCGCTGGAAGCAGCTGATGCTGCGCTATCCGAGCCGCTTCGTGGTCGGCACCGATACCTGGATCACGCCGCGCTGGGGCCAGGTGGAGGAGATGGCGGCGTTTTACCGGCGCATGCTGTCGGCGTTGCCGCGCGATGTCGCGGAGCGCATCGCCTACCGCAACGGGATGGAATTGTTTGACGTGAAATGAAAGCGGGCAGGGCCGGTGCGCCGTGCGGCCGGACCCTGCGCAATCCGTCTATGCCGCCAGCAAAACGGCGTTTCTCGCACCGCTCGCACGACTGCCGATATCGAAGCTGTCGATCGATGCCGACAGGGCGTGCGCGTGCTCGCGCAGGTGCATCGCGACGGCCGCCAGCTCGTCGACCGTCGTCGAATCCTTCTGCGCGTTCGCATCCAATTGCAGCACCGCGCTGTTGATGTCGTTGACGCCTTCGCTCTGACGCTGCGCCGCGTGGACGATGTCATGCAGGATGCTCTCCACCTTCTTCACCGAATCGACGATGCTGTCCATCGACGCGCCGGCGCTGGTCGCGAGCCGCGCACCTTCGTCGATGCGGGACAGCGAGTTGCTGATCACGGCCTGGATTTCGCGGGCGGCTTCGGCCGAGCGTTGCGCCAGGTTGCGCACTTCTGCCGCGACGACTGCGAAGCCGCGCCCCTGTTCGCCGGCGCGTGCGGCCTCGACCGCGGCATTCAGCGCCAGCAGGTTGGTCTGGAACGCGATGCCGTCGATCAGGCTGGTGATGTCTGCGATGTGTTTCGAGCTGGCCTGGATGCCGTGGATGGTTTCCACCACCTGGTGCACGACATCCGCGCCGCCATGCGCGGCAAGCGAGGCCGAGCGCGACAGCGCATCGGCCTGCGAGGCGGCTGCCGCCGATTGCGTCACGTTCTGCGTGATGGTGCCGATCGACATGGCGACCTGCTGCAGGCTGGCCGAGGTTTGCTCGGTGCGCTGCGCCAGGTTCTCGTTGCCGGAGGCGATTTCCGCCACCGCGCTTTCAATGTTGTGACTGGTGTCGGTGATGTTCTCCATCGCGCCTTTCACCTTCAGGATTGCGTCTTTCAGCGCGCGGCCGCCTGCCGTTTCGACCGCCACATGTTCGACGTTGAGCGCGATGTGCCGGTCGCGGTTGAGCACCGCGACGATCGCCGTCAGTTCCGCGCCCTGCAGCGTCGAGTTGTGCATGTAGCGCGCGATCGCCAGTTCCACGCCGGTCTGCACGATGACGTAAGAGGCATGCACCAGCATCTTGAAAAAGTCCGGCGTCGGCGTGCAGTAGACGCCCATGCCCATCGCCTGCAGCCGGTCGAACGCCACGTGATGCACGGCAAACAGCGCGGCGACGAACAGCACCGGCCGCCAGTCGCGATAGGCCAGCATCAGCGCCAGCAGCACGAACACGCCGAAGTGGAATTCCTCGGTGCCGCGTCCGAGCTGGATGTGCAGCGCAACCATGGCCACATTGCAGAAGGCGAGCGCAAGGCACGAGGTCAGCGTGCCGCGCGCGACGACGAAGGCCGCCGCGCCCAGTGCGATCAAGCCGAACGCGACGGCGGCGCCCAGCGCGAAGCTGCCATATTGATAACCGATCGCCAGCGCCAGCATGCCGGATGCGATCAGTGTGATGAGAAACAGTGCGTCTGCCGTGCGCCAAATCGCATGCAGCGGCGAGGGTTGCTGGTGGGGCGTTGTGTGAATCGAAGGGTGAGTCATGTCATCTGCTTCCGAAGCTGGGTGAGTCTGAACTGATACGGATGGTTGCGGATCCGCCTGCCACCGATGGTCAACTATCTGCGGGTGGCTCATGGCGAAAACGCACTCTTCGGATTTATCGGCGCGACAAGCGAAATCTTGAGGTGCGCCGATCGCCTGCGCGGCGTCGACGTTCGAGATTCCTCACATGCGTTCGGAATGACAGAGGATGCATGCCGGTTCTTGCATGACGATGAAAGCCGCATCGCGGCGAGGAACAGGTGCATGGACAGCGCGCATCATTCGGGCACGATCCGCGTCAGATTCGCTCCGCATGGGCACGGACCAGCGCGCCGAGTTGCCGCACCGCGAGTTCCGTCTTCGCATCCCAGGTTCTGCCGCAATTGATGCGCATGTAATTGGCGAATCGTCCCGATGCCGAGAACAGCGGACCGGGCATGAAGCCGATGCGCTGCGCGAGTGCGACCTGATGCAGCGCGAGCGCATCCACCCGTTCCGGCAGCCGCACCCACAGCGTGAAGCCGCCTTGCGGTTCCGACACCGAGCATTCCGATGGAAAGTGTTCGGCCACCGCATCCGACATGCGCGCGATCTGCTGCGTCAGCGTGCGCCGCATCTTGCGCACCTGGGTATCGTAGGCGCTGCTGCCGATGAACTCGGCCAGCACCGCCTGGAAGAAATGATTGGTGCCGCCGCTGGACACGTTCTTCAGCAGCGCGAGCTGCTGCGTGTAGCGTCCCGCACTGACATAACCCACGCGCGCCGATGAACTGGCAACCTTCGAGAAGGACGAGCACAGCAGCACATTGCCGGTGCTGTCGTAGGCCTTGACCGGCCATGGCCGCTCCGCTGCGAAACAGAGATCGCCATAGACGTCGTCCTCGATCAGCGGGATGTCGTAACGCGACAGCAGGCCCGCGAGGCGCTTCTTGTTCTCGTCAGGCATGACGCTGCCCATCGGGTTGTTGCCGTTCGGGACGAACAGGCATGCCTGCACCAGGCCCTCGCGCATCGCCAGTTCCAGCGCATCGATCGACGGTCCGGTTTTCGGATCGGTCGGAATCTCCAGCGCCTTCATGCCCAGGCTCTCGATCAGTTGCAGCAGCACGAAGTAGGTCGGCGATTCGATCGCGATCGTGTCACCCGGCCTGGCGACTGCGCGCAGGGAGAGGCTCATCGCCTCGGTGCAGGAATTGGTGACGATGATTTCCTGCGGATCGAGACGGCCCCAGTCCACCGCGCGGCGGATCACCTGGCGCACGAAGTTCGGTTCGTTGGTGTCGAAGCAGCCATCCTGCGTCAGCAGGTCGGGGCGGCGACGGGCCACCGCGCCCATGATTTGCTGCAGGCGCCTGACCGGCAACATCTCCGCCTGCGGGCAGGACAGTCCCAGATCGAGCACATCGGGTGACTTGTTGGCGCGCAGCACGCGCATCAGCAGGTTATTGATGCCGACATAGGTCGGCGCATCGAGACTTTGTGCTTCGTTGGCGGCGAATGGATGCGGATGCCGCGCGCGGTGCCGCACATAGAAGCCCGCCTGCGGCCGCGCATCGATCAGGCCGCGGTCTTCCAGCAGGCGCAGCGCCTGCATCACGGTGCTGATCGACAGCCGCTTCTGCTGCGACAGGTGGCGGATCGAGGGCAGGCGGTCGCCGGGCGCGAACACCCTGCTGGCGATCAGCGTGCCGAGCTCGTCGGCCAGGTTTTCGTACAGCTTGAGTTGGGCGGACATGATGCGATTGTGCGCTGCGGCCGAGTTCCGACCAAGATACAGTTGGGCGCTTTTTCGACCATGACAGTTGGCGGCGGCATGAACTGACATGGTAACAATTTCGATTCGCTGCGCCTGTTGCGAAGTCCCGGCGCTGCGTACTCTGTCTGCAACGAGTTCAACGACGGAGGAACGCCATGCAACCTACCATACTCACGATATCGGACCACCAGATCGAATGCGCACTCCATGAAAATCATCCGCTGCGTCTGACAAATGCCAGGGGCCGTCGCATGGAATGCGTGGAGGGTGTGCTGTGGATCACTGCATATGGCGGACTCGACGATATCTTCCTGCATCCCGGTGATGTGTTTGTCATTCCGCACGACAGGCTGGTGCTGGCAGAAGGCGTCGGGCACGGCCGCGCGCGCATCTTCATGCAGGCGCCGATGCGTAGCGTGATCGGCCGTCTGTTGCAAGGATGGAAAGCCGGAATGAAAACCTTGGTGCGCTCAATCCAGCGTCTGCCGGTAACGCTTCAGCGCCACGCCGCCCATCACGAGCATGAACAGCGCCAGCGGCCATAGTTCCGGCACGATCTCCGCCGCGCCGTTCCCCTTCAGCATGATGCCGCGCACGATGCGCAAAAAATGCGTCAGCGGCAGGACTTCGCCAATCGCCTGCGCCCAGTCCGGCATGCCGCGAAACGGGAACATGAAGCCCGACAGCAATATCGACGGCAGAAAAAAGAAGAAGGTCAGCTGCATCGCCTGCAGCTGATTCTTCGCGATGGTGGAAAAGGTGAAGCCGACGGTGAGGTTGGCCGCCATGAAGAGCGCCAGCGCCGCCAGCAGCAGGACCAGGCTGCCGACCATCGGCACATTGAACAGCAGCCAGGCCGCCAGCAGGACCACCGTGACCTGCACGTAGCCGATCAGGATGTAGGGCACGATCTTGCCGACCATGACTTCCAGCGGCCGCACCGGCGTCGCCAGCAGGTTTTCCATGGTGCCGCGCTCCCGCTCGCGCGTCATCGCCAGCGAAGTCATCATCACCATCGTCATCGTTAGGATCACGCCGATCAGGCCGGGCACGATGTTGTAGCGCGAAATGCCTTCCGGGTTGTAGCGGCGCTGCACGCGGATTTCGAACGGCGTTGCGCCCGGCTGCAGCGCGCGCAGCGGCCCCTGCAGGTCGCGCGCCAGCACCTGCAGGCTGATCGCGTTCAGCGCCGCCAGCGCGTTGCCGGAGGCGGCGGGGTCGGTCGCATCGGCGGCCAGCAGCACGGCAGGGCGCTCGCCGCGCAGCAGCTGGCGCGAAAACGAGGGCGGAATCACCAGCAGGAATTGCACCTCGCCTTCGGCCAGCAGGCGATTGCCCTCCGCCTCGCTGCGCGGCCGCTGCGTGATGCGAAAGTAGGCCGAGTTCTCCAGCCCGGCGATCAGGCTGCGCGATAACTCGCTCTGGTCCGCTTCCACCACCGCCGTCGGCAGGCGCTTCGGATCGGTATTGATGGCAAAGCCGAACAGCACCAGCTGCAGGATCGGCACGCCCACCATCATCGCGAACGTGAGGCGGTCGCGCCGCAGCTGGCGGAATTCCTTGATGAGGATGGCGAGGAAGCGCGACCAGTTCATGGTGACTTCAGTCCGTTTCAATCAAGTCGATATTCCGACGGTCCGTCATTCCGAACGCAGTGAGGAATCTCGAATGTCAATGCAGCGCAGGCGATGGAGATTCCTCACATGCGTTCGGAATGACAGACCTTCGGCGGTTCGAAAACCCTATCCCTGCCTGTCCTCCGATGCCTGCATCAAGGCGATGAACACATCCTCGAGACTGGTATCGACCGCCACGATGCGCATGCCGCCCGTACCTGCCTTGCGGTACGGCGCAAGCGCGGCATCGAGTTCGCCTTCGGACTTCGCGTTCACGTGCAGCGTCGCCCCGAAGGCGGCGACATTGAGCGCGGGATTCGCCCGCAGCGCCTTTGCCGCCGCGTCCAGTCCCGACCCGCTCAATTCACACGTCACCAGCCCCGCATGCGCGATCAGCTCCTCCGCCGTGCCCTGCGCCAGCAAACGGCCGTAGGAGATGTAGGCAAGCTGATGGCAGCGCTCGGCCTCGTCCATGTAATGCGTGGAAACCAGCACCGTCAATCCCGCTGCGGCCAGCTCGTGCAGGCGATCCCAGAACTCGCGCCGCGCCTTCGGATCGACGCCTGCGGTCGGCTCATCGAGCAGCAGCAGCTGCGGATCGTGCAGGAGGCAGGCGGCCAGCGCCAGCCGCTGCTTCCAGCCGCCCGACAGCGCGCCGGCCAGCTGCGTGCGGCGCTTGTCGAGGCCGAGCTGCTCCAGCGTGGCCCGCACCTTCCGTTCGCGCTGCGGCACTTCGTACACGCGGGCGATGAAGGACAGGTTTTCCTCGATGCTCAGGTCCTCGTACAGGCCGAAGCGCTGCGTCATGTAGCCGGCGCGACGCTTGATCTCGCGCGACTCGGTGCGGATGTCGTAGCCGAGACAGGTGCCGCTGCCGTCGTCCGGCGTGAGCAGGCCGCACAGCATGCGGATGGTGGTCGTCTTGCCGCTGCCGTTGGGACCGAGGAAGCCGTAGATGCGGCCGCGCTCGGCGCGCATGTCCACATGATCGACCACGGTGCGCTCGCCGTAGCGCTTGGTCAGCCCGCGCACGTCGATGATCGCCTCCATCAGCGTGTCCCCTGCGCCGCCAGCCGCGCCTCCACCGGCTGCCCCGGATGCAGCCGCCGCGCATCGTCGACAGCGGGGCGCGCCTCGACCATGAAGACCAGCGCGGCGCGATTCTCGGTGCTGTAGATCAGCGGTGAGGTGTACTCCGGCGCGTTCGACACGAAGCTGATCCTGGCAGGGATGGGCGCATCGCAGCCGTCGCATTGCAGCTGCACCTCCTGCCCGATGCGCAATGCCCCGACCGCCGTTTCCGGCACGAAGAAGCGCGCCTTGATGTTCTGCGGCGGCAGCAGGCTGATGATCGGGCTGCCCGCCTGCACGTACTCGCCCTCGCGGTACAGCACATCGTTGACCACGCCCGCCGCCGGCATGCGCTGCGTCTTCTGCGCCACCTGCCATTCCGCCTGCGCGAGCTGCGCCTCGGCGGCCTTGAGTTCCTGCTGCGCGGCATCGATCTCGTCGCTGCGCGCGCCGAGCCGCGCCACACGCAATTGCGCGCGCGACTCCTGCACGCGGGCCTGATCGCGCACCTCTGCGGAACGCGCCTCATCAAGCGTCGACGGCGAGACGAACTTGTCCGCCACCAGCTGTCTTTGCCGCGCCAGCGTGGCCGAAGACAGTTGCAGGGCCGCTTCCGCCTGCGCCAGCTGCTGCCGGATCACGGCGAGTTCATCGGGCCGTCTTCCCTTCAGCAGATTGTCGAGCTGCGCCCGCGCCGTGCGCGCACGCGCCGCCGCCGCCTCGCGCACCGCACGCTCGCTGTCCTGTTCCAGCACGAAGGCAGGCGCATCCGCCTCCACCCGGTCGCCGCGCTGCACATGAAGCTTCACCAGCGCACCGGCAATCGGCGACGCCAGCCGCACGTATTCCGCTTCGGCATAGCCGGGAAAATAGTCGCTCGATTTTTCTGCGCATGCCATCAGCACGGCTGCAAGCGAAGCCGAAATGCCCCATGCCATCCGAGTGCGCGCAAGTCTCATGTCATTCCCGAGTGATGAGCTTGATGGTAGGGCAATGTCAATCCGGCATCATGGACTTTACGCAATAGGCTTGACGCAAGACATCGCCCAAAATCGCCTCCCGAAAGCGCCGTGGCAAAGCTTGCAACACTGCAATTTCGCAAGCCTTGCACTGCTACAATGGCCCGCTTTGTCCCTCCGGTTTTTCCCATGTCCCATCCCGCCCCCTCCGGCATGAATGTCCCGCAACGCGAAGCCGTCAAGTACATGGACGGCCCCTGTCTGGTGCTGGCCGGCGCGGGCTCCGGCAAGACGCGCGTCATCACGCAAAAGATCGCGCACCTGATCGAGGATTGCGGCTATGACGCGAAGAACATCGCCGCCGTCACCTTCACCAACAAGGCCGCGCTGGAAATGCAGGAGCGCATCGCCAAGCTCCTGAAGCAGCCGAAGGAAGCGAAGAACCTCACGGTCTGTACCTTCCACTCGCTCGGCGTGCAGATCCTGCGGCGCGAAGCGAAGGAACTCGGCCTGAAGGACCGCTTCTCCATCATGGACAGCGACGACTGCTTCTCCATCGTGCAGGACCTCGCCATCACCACCGACAAGCAATTGATCCGCCGCATCCAGAACGCGATGTCGCTGTGGAAGAACGGCCTCGTCGATCCCGACACCGCGCTGAAGCAGGCCGTCACCGAAGACGAGGCGCAGGCCGCGCGCATCTACCGCAACTACGTCGCCACGCTCGCCGCGTACCAGGCCGTCGACTTCGACGACCTGATCCGCCTGCCGGTCGAACTGTTCCGCAACAACGAAGCCGTGCGCGACAAGTGGCAGCGCAAGCTGCGCTACCTGCTGGTCGATGAATACCAGGACACCAACACCTGCCAGTACGAACTGGTGAAGCTGCTCGTTACCGGCCTCGGCAAGAAGCCGATGTTCACCGCGGTGGGCGACGACGACCAGGCGATCTACGCATGGCGCGGCGCGACCATCGAAAACCTCAAGCAGTTGCAGGTCGATTTCTCCGACCTCAAGGTGATCAAGCTCGAACAGAACTACCGCTCGTCCACGCGCATCCTGCAAGCCGCGAACTCGGTGATCGCCAACAACCCCAAGCTGTTCGAGAAGCAGCTCTGGTCCGAACACGGCCTCGGCGACCCGGTCAAGGTCCTCGCGATGCAGGACGACGAGCAGGAAGCCGAGCAGGTCGCGATCATGATCTCCGCGCACAAGTTCGAGCGTCGCGCAAAATTCTCCGACTACGCCGTGCTCTATCGCGGCAACCATCAGGCGCGCGTGATCGAACAGGCGCTGCGCAAGGAACGCATCCCCTACACCATCTCCGGCGGCCAGAGCTTCTTCGACCGCGCCGAGATCAAGGACATCATCAGCTACCTGCGCCTGATCGCCAACGGCGACGATGACCCCGCCTTCATCCGCGCCGTCACCACGCCGAAGCGCGGCGTCGGCCAATCGACGCTGGAGGCGCTCGGCGCCTTCGCCGGCCAATGGCAATGCTCATTGTTCGAAGCCGTCTTCAAGGGCGGCATCGAATCCAAACTCGCCGACCGGCAATTGACCCCGCTGCGCGAGTTCTGCCGCTTCATCAACGGCCTCGAAGCACGCGCCAGCAAGAAAGGCGAAAACGCCGCCGAGCTGCTCGACGAGATGATGAAAGAGATCAACTACGAAGCCTATCTGTACGACGCCTTCGACGACCGCCAGGCGCAAAACAAATGGCAGAACGTGATCGACTTCACCACCTGGCTGAAGGACAAGGGCAAGGGCGGCCGCGACGGCACCGACGAAGAAAAGAGCCTGCTCGAACTGACGCAAATGGTCGCGTTGATGAGCATGTTGGAAGGCCGCGACGAAGAACCCGACGCCGTGCGCATGTCCACCTTGCACGCCTCGAAGGGACTGGAGTTCCCGCACGTCTTCCTGGTCGGCGTCGAAGAAGGAATCCTGCCGCACAAGGGCGACCCCGATGCGCCGATCGAAACGCTTGCCGCCCGCATCGAGGAAGAACGTCGCCTCATGTACGTCGGCATCACGCGCGCGCAACGCAGCCTGCACATCACGTGGTGCAAGAAGCGCAAACGTGCAAGAGAGAGCGTGAACTGCGACGTCTCGCGCTTCATCAAGGAGATGAAGCTGGATGAGGGTGACGCGGTGCCGAAGGAAGAGGAAGTGCTCACGCCGCAGGATCGGCTGGCGAATTTGAAGGCGTTGTTGGGGAAGGCGAAGGTGGCGTAGGTGCCGAGTGCTTGCCGCTTTTTGCGGTTTAATTAATACTGCATGAAATTGCATATGTCGCCGCGCAAGCGAGAATTGGCGCGGCTCCCGACCATTCCTTCGGCGTCACGTTATACAGCAGGCGCCGAGTTATAAGGACAGGCCTTGCTGTGTAAATCAAGTTAGACGCATCCACATGAAGAAGATTGATCCTTACTCAGCCGAAGGCTTACAGCGCATGACGACGCTCCTTGAAGAGATTCAAGAGCAGTCGGACCGGGGCGCGGCCATAGTAGCGATGGCGTGGGTTGAAGAGTCAATCACAGCAGCACTAGAGTTCTTTCTTCACCATGAGCCCAACTCATGGAAGAGACTCTTTGCTGGAAGCGGACCTTTGGCAAATCTATCGTCCAAAATCGACCTGAGCCGCCTTCTAGGCCTAGTCACCGACACTATCCGCTCAGATCTCCACATCATTCGCGACATCAGGAACGAGTTTGCTCACCAGGTAGCACACAAAACCCAGCACACCAAAATCGCATTCACAACCGCACACATCAAGGACAAGTGCTTAGCGCTTAAGTGCGTCGCACATGAAGAGCATTCAAACCCGCGAGTTGCCTTCATGCGCGCGTGCGCTGTTCTGTACTCCGACTTTGAGATGCTGCAGTTCTTTGGCCAAAAGGCGTCGGATGGTGGTCATATCTTTGCCCGCGTGGAGCGCGAACAATGAGCACTAGCAAGTCGGGTAGGGCGGGCACATCGTGCCCACGCGGTTCTTCTGTAGGAATCTGCGAGAGGGCGCGAACGATGTCTAACGTTGGCTTTATGTAACCATCAGCATGATTGAGTTCGTTTTCGAGGTAGTTGGTGAGTTGTTACTCCAGATTGCGGTGGAGGTTTTGGTAGAACTGGGCTTTCACTCGTTGGCTGAACCGTTTCGCAGGCCGCCTAACCCGTGGATCGCAGCGTTCGGATATACCATTTTTGGAATGATTGCTGGTGGTATAAGTCTCTTTTTGTTTCCTTCTTATTTGGTGGAAGGTGCCTGGAAAACAGTTAATTTGGTTGTTACGCCAGTCGTAGTTGGGGTGCTTATGTGCGTTTTGGGATGGTGGCGCAGTAAGCGTGGCGAAGAAGTGCTTCGCATTGACCGCTTTACATATGGCTATCTGTTTGCTTTGTCTTTTGCGCTTATACGATTTTGGTTCGCTAAATAAATGAAAGCCGGGTAGCGTGGGCACCCGGCCTGGTAGGGTGGGCTGCAAAGCCCAACATCCTCGTCCAATAACGCCACGCCCATGAGATATCGAAGATCGAACATCCCTGGCGCCACCTGTTTTTTCACCGTCAATCTGGCGGATCGGAAAAGCAGCCTCCTCACCGATTACATTCAAGCGCTGCGCGATGCGGTGCGAAAAAGCCGGCAACCCATCCCTTCGAAATCGTCGCGATGGTGGTATTGCCGGATCATTTGCACGCCATCTGGCGCATGCCGGAGGGCGATGCCGATTTCCCGTTGCGCTGGTCGTTGACCAAGGCGGCGTTTTCACGAGCGCTGCCGAAAACCGAAGCAATACGGCCGAGCCGGAGGATGAAGCGCGAACGCGGCATTTGGCAGCATCGCTATTGGGAACATCAGATTCGGGATGATGATGACTTGGAAAAGCATGTGGCCTATGTGTACTTCAATCCCGTAAAACACGGTCACGCGACGAGGGCCACCGAGAATGTTGGGCTTTGCAGCCCAACCTACCGTGCTACCGTGCTGTAGGCAAGCCAGAGCAACTACACCATCACCCACTATGTCGGCCATACGAGCAGCCTGGTCACATCGTAGAAAGCCAATTTGATCGCTTCAACTATCGCAGCTGTAAATGTTCATTCGCTGCCGAGTGAACAGTGACTGGAACCGAGTCTTTGGAGTACCTGGATTTCCGGACCAAGAACCACCTTTCAAAGTAGTGGTATGACAACGGTGCAACTAAAAAAGTTAATAGAGCGCCAAGCAGTGGAGGAGGTGGAAAGAACCATATCTCCCGATAGCTACCGTTGCCCGTTAAGACGCCCTGCCATACATAGAGCCCATAGCTAATTGTGCCGATATACCCAATCGGCCCCCAGTCCATGTGTTTGACTAACAGCGAGCTCTGATTCAAGAAAATCCAAGAGATAATTCCTGCTATCCCAAGCACGATCGCCAGTTTATGAACCACAAAGCTGACCGTTTGCGGCAGAAAGAGCGGGCTGCAGACAAGGATGAACGAACAGGCCAAAGCCAAGGGTGACGACAAGACTTTCGCATACCTTTCACGCGCATTCACTCCGTTAATCAGTAGCGCGAACAAGCAGCCGACGATGATTGGATAGGCCGCTGGAATAAACCATCTATCCAGGGAAAACGTCCCCTGCAATTCACCCCAATTGACGCTCACAAAATAGAATGCGAAACAGCATGCGACAAACGCAATGCAGAAGAGAACGAGTCTATAGGTCTTGCCGATTAAAAGAAAAAATACAAAAGGCCAGAGCAAATAAAACTGCTCCTCAACCGCCAAGCTCCACAAATGGCTCAGGAAATTTTTTTCCAGCGCTGATGGAATGAAATTATAGGTATAAGTGAGCGCGTGCAGGATCGTCTGAAAGCGTACATACGGAAAGTTGCGAAATTCACCGACCAAGTAAATCAGCATCGTCATCGCAACAACCAGATAGTACAGAGGCAGGATACGCAATGCCCTGCGAATAAAGAAATTCTTGATGCTTATGCTGCCGGTGCTCTTGTACTCGGAAATCAAGAGGCTGGTAATAAGGAAACCGGATAGAACGAAGAAGATGGTGACGCCCGTATTCGCATTAAAGACTGTAAAAAAGGCCTTCAATATCGGCGAAGAAACAGAGCCGATGATTCCAACATGGGACAAGATCACAAGCACAACTGATAGAGCTCGAAGCGCATCAAATCCTAGAATTTTTTTCATACAGTGCTTTTCTATGGTAAGCCCCATTTTTGAAGCGGCCTGAAAGTTGAAACTAAGTGGCTAAGGCCGGTTTCTGTTTGGGGGATGTCGCCGATAGCCATGTTGGGGCGTTCGTGATTATAGTCGGGTAGTGTGGGCACCATATGCCCACACGGTTCTTCGATAACCCAACATCATCATGTCATCGTCCGAATTCATCCGGGTGGGCATTACATGCCCACCCTACGAAATTCGCCCTATCCTCACCATCCGGTTTTCCCGCCGTCTCCCGCCTTGAAATACGCAACCATGTCACGCTATCGTCGCGCTTCGGTTGCCGGATCAACTTGTTTCTTCACGATGGTCGCCTATCGTCGTCGGCCCCTCCTGTGCGACGAGCCGGTTCGCATCGCCTTGCGCAATGCCATAGAGGATGTTCGTGCAGAAAGCGTAGGGTGCGTTCCACGCACCATTTCTCATCTATGAGATTGAGCTTTCGGAATTGGCGCGCCCTCCATAACCCCCTGCTCTCGTTGCAGGGTCGGTCAAATCGGACTTCAGCTAGCCAATGATGCGATTCGTATGCCCGTCAATGACGCATCCAGTCAGAAAGACAATGAAACGGACGACTCCAGTCTCGGCAGTTCAGTCCATGCCTGAACTGCCATCATTGGTACTGGCACTCGTCGGGCCACTGCTTGAGGTGCCTAGGGATTGTTGTCGACGCTTGTAGGACGCCTGGCGTAATTCCCAACCGTCGTCGGCGTTCCGCCGAACCGCATACAGACTGCTCTCATTTGCGGTGTCGTAGCGGTATATGAAGCCGCCCGCTTTACCCGCCTTTATGAATCGTTCCAATCTCGAATCGACTGCCTGATTTCCCTGCGTAGGTACCCATACCGTACCGCCTGCCTGTCCGGTAAATTGAAACGCTGCCTGGTGCGCTTTTTCATACCGAACAGGTTTTCCATTGAGGTCCGTAATGGGCACGCCCGTGTTTTCGCTTGGATCGCGACTATGCGGATTCGGTGTATGGCTGGCATTGCGAGGAAGGGTAACAATATTCTCCGTATATTCGGTATAGGTGTGATATTCCCGACGGGAATCGTTGGGATCATCATTGTGCTTGCTGTAAGTGCTGGTTATGGGGTCTGTTGCATTCTTCCCGGTGAGGCTGGCCGCCTCCTCCCGCAGTGCGAACGCCATGAGCGGCAGTTTCCATTTCCCAGCCTTATCTGTCGCGTCGCCACTTTCCTCTTTAAAGGCATCCAGCGACGTCTCCGTGCGGGCAGAGTCCTCAAGTTTTTCCTTGATCCTCTTGTGCGCCTCCTCGGCGGTATAACCGACGCCGTTGACACCTGGGGATAACGGTATTGTGAAATATTCCGACACATCATTGTTCGAGTGGTCCAACGGCATGACGCCGAGTTCTTTTCTTGCCTGCGTCAATCTCGCATCTCTAACCAGCTTCTGCTGATGCAAGCGCAGAGAACTTCTTTTTCCCGCGTTGTTTGATTCCTGCTTCCCCTCTTCGTCCGAGTCAATATCCATGTGGTGGGTAATCGTCGGATTTTGACTGTCCTGCGCGGCAGTAACGGGTGGCGTTTGATTGGAGCGAATGGGGGAAATATGCATGATGGTTTGGTCCTCGCCTTGTATGTTCAAATGACTTGTGAATATCTGGGGAAAAAGCGCCTGTTCCCTTCATTTCTGAAACAGGCGCTATGCCAACGACGGCATTTGATGTTCCAACCTGAGCGCATTGACGTCATGCCGGAGGCCGGGATTCCCATGAGTGATTTTCAGATAGGGGATGGTTCCGCTCCGCGTAAATCGGGTGGCGCAGATAGGGCGTTTCTGCACGGCGCGATTTCTCAAAAATGCCTCTGATCTTCCCGCTTGCGAAAGATCGAGGAATCGCTCATGTCGCGCGGTGTGCGGCTGCGGCGACTCCGAGAGCAGCGCAGGGTCGTTCCACGCGCCATTTCTTCCCTGCGGGATATTCGCTGATCGAACCTTCGGAATTGGTGTGCCGAGCGCCCCTGCGCTTGCTGCGCTCCTCTGCGTATGTTTCTTGTCAGCGACAACGCAGGCCATTGATTGATCCAGTCGTAGTGCCGGTGCAGTTCCTGCCGTGGCGTGCTTTGGCTGGGTATATCCTCAATCGCATCCGTTTTTTGCCGAGTAATTGTGCTTTTTTACGTGATGTCGCGCCGATTTTCTGCCGGTCAATGGCAACTTTCAGACGAGCGTCAGGCCGGCGGACACGAGCGGAAATCTTTTCAAATTCAATCGCGCGATCTTTTGATTGGGAGGGGTGATGGCCACTACGACTGCGAAAACTCATGCCAGGAATGGTGAAGAGGTGCTTGTGGATTTCGCCTTGCAAGGCGGAGGTTCGCATGGCGCTTTCACCTGGGGCGTACTGGATCGCGCTCTGCAGGAGCCGTGGCTGCGCATCGATGCCATCTCCGGAACCTCGGCCGGCGCGATGAATGCCGCAGTGATGATCGATGGCTATGAACAAGGCGGGCCGGAAGGCGGGCGCGCCGCATTGGAGCGATTCTGGCGGCGCAATTCCGAAGCGGCCCGCTTCAGCCCTTTCCAGCGTTCCCCCATGGATGTCCTGATGGGGCGCTGGTCGCTGGACAACTCTCCGCTATACCTTGCCGCGGACATCGCGGCACGCGTGTTTTCACCTTACGACCTGAATCCCAATGGGTCCAATCCGCTGCGGGACGTGCTGGAAGAATGCATCGACTTCAATCGGCTTGCCAAGTCGTCCATCAACTTGTTCGTGACGGCGACCAATGTGCACACCGGCAGGGGGCGGGTGTTCCGCAATGAGGAAATCACGCCGGATGTTCTGCTCGCTTCGGCGTGCCTGCCAACCATGTTCCAGGCGGTCGAGATCGATGGCGAGGCTTACTGGGATGGGGGTTTTGCCGGCAACCCCACCATCACGCCGCTGGTACGGGACTCGCAATGCCGGGATACCATCCTGGTCCAGATCAATCCGGTGCTGCGCAAAAGCCTGCCGCGCACGGCGCGGGAGATTCACAATCGCCTCAACGAAATCGCCTTCAATGCCCCCCTGCTCAAGGAGCTGCGAATGATCGCGTTGCTGCGGAAAATAGCCGACCTTGGCAAGACCGAGGGAGCGCGCTGGGCCAGTATGCGCATTCATCGCATCGCGGGCACGGCGCTGGAGGATCTGGGCTCCTCCTCCAAGCTCAATGCCGAATGGGATTTTCTGTGCATGCTGCGCGACCATGGCCGCCTTTCCGCCGCCACCTTCTACCAGGAACACCGGCACGATATCGGCAAAACCTCCACGCTCGATCTCGATGAATTGCTGACGCTGGTCTGAATCGATTGTTCGTGCGGCGAAGGATTCATGACGAATGCGAATACCCGGCCTGCGCGGGATCGGTCCATTGGAACTTGTCACGACATCGGTCAAGGAGTTCGTCGACGACGACATGGTGACCCATGCCGCCGCGCTTGCGTACGAGGTGCTGTTTTCCATCTTCCCCTTCATCATTTTTCTCATCGCCCTGCTCGGCTTTCTGGAGCTGTCCGATTTCTTCGAGTGGCTGCAGGAACGCGCGCAAATCCTGCTGCCGCAAGAGGCAATGCAGCCGGTCAACGCCGTCATCGATGAGCTTCAGCAGAAGAACGGCAGTCTGGCATCGCTTGGCATGATCATGACGCTCTGGACCGCGTCCGCCGCGATGCGCGTCACGATGCATGCGCTGAACATTGCCCATGATGTGAGCGAAAGCCGTCCGGTATGGAAACGCTTTCCGTTATCGATTTTTTACACGATAGGCATTGCCGTCATGCTGATCGCCGCCATCGTGCTGCTGGCCATCGGCCCGCAAACGATTCAATGGCTGGCATACCAGGCAGGAGTGGAGCAGTTGTTTGTCATCTTGTGGGCATGGCTGCGCTGGCCGGCGGCTTTGCTGCTGCTGATGCTGGTGGTCGCCTTGATCTATTACGTTGCGCCCGACGCCGAGCAGGAATTCCATTTCATCAGTCCCGGTGCGACCATCGCCGTCCTTGCCTGGATCGCGGCGTCCTTGGGGTTCAATTACTATCTGCGCAATTTCGGCGACTACAGCGCCACCTATGGCAGCATCGGCGCCATCATCGCGCTGCTGTTGTACTTCTTCCTCTCCTCTGCGGTCATGCTGTTCGGCGCCGAGGTGAATGCCGTCATCGAACAGCATGACCGAGCACGGTAGGTACCGTGCTGATTGAACGAGCGGGCATCGCGTTGTTGAAATGGTTTGCATGGCCGCAATGTGTCGACCCGGCACGCTGTCGTCCCCCGCTTCGTGGTGGTGCCATCCGCTTTCTTTCCGCTTGTGGCAGATCAAGGAATCGGCCATGTCGCGCAATATGCCGCGGCGCTGAATCCTATAGTGGCAATGTCCTGTTCCACCCATCGCAGGAGATTCCGATGGCCAAGTACCGATCGCATTTGCCGCAGTTATCGCAAGGCATGTTTGTCACCGACAGCGGACTCGAAACCACGTTGATTTTCCGGGACGGCATCGACTTGCCCGAGTTCGCCTCTTTTGTCCTGCTGCAGAGCGATTCCGGCAGACAGCGGCTGCGGGACTACTATCGCCTCTATGCGGAAATGGCGCGACGCTACGGCATGGGGCTGGTTCTCGAAAGTCCGACATGGCGCGCCAACCGCGACTGGGCGCAGAAGGTCGGCTTGCCGCCCGATGCCTTGCCGGAAATCAACCGGCAGGCGATTGCCATGCTTGTCGAGATCCGGGATGCATACGAAACGGAACACACGAAGATCGTCATCAGCGGCAATATCGGGCCGCGCGGCGACGGCTATGTGCCGTCCGCGAAGATGAGCGCCGTCGCGGCGCAGGACTATCATGCCGAACAAATCCGGACCTTCGCGCAGACGGACGCGGATATGGTTTCGGCGTTCACCATCAACTATGTGGAGGAGGCAATCGGCGTCGTCAACGCGGCAAAGGCTGCAGGCATGCCGGCGGTCATCTCGTTCACGCTGGAAACCGACGGGAAGTTGCCTTCAGGCCAGTCGCTCAAGGACGCGATCGAGAAAACCGATGCAGCCACGCAGGGCCATGCAGCCTACTACATGATCAATTGCGTGCATCCGACGCATTTCGCGAACACCTTCGCGGCAGACGGCGAATGGGGATCAAGAATTCGCGGCTTG
Organism: Noviherbaspirillum cavernae; assembly: GCF_003590875.1. Classification (NCBI taxonomy): domain Bacteria; kingdom Pseudomonadati; phylum Pseudomonadota; class Betaproteobacteria; order Burkholderiales; family Oxalobacteraceae; genus Noviherbaspirillum; species Noviherbaspirillum cavernae. The sequence goes on along the minus strand of NZ_QYUN01000002.1, from coordinate 3,749,270 downwards.
AGGCCGAATGCATCGAAGAAAAGCCATGCGGAACTGGATGCCTCGACGGAATTGGATGATGGTGTCCCGGTGGAACTCGGACAAGAGACGCGTGACGCGAAGCGCATGCTGAAAGAGTTGCGTGTCATCGGCGGGTGCTGCGGAACGGATGAGCGGCATGTCGAGGAAATGTGCAAGGCGCTGGCGGGGACGGTCTGAACACAGGCTGCCGGAATGATGAGGTGGTGCTTGAGCAAGCGCCACGCTCAATTGCCACGATCAATTGTCACGACCACTTGCAGGAACACCGCTTTCCGTCTGGCGGCAGTGGGCACCAGGTGCCCACGCGGTTTTTGTTTCACCTCTTGATTTTGAACAGGCTGCGCCAGACCTGTCCATCGCCGCTCACAAGGCATCAATCGAAGTCAAACAGCTCCCCAAGAAAGCCTTCGCGTTTCTTTTTCTTGTGGTAACCCTGTTGCGGATAGCCCTGCGACTGTCCGAATCCTTGTGGCTGCTGCTGCCCCTGGTAGGGATCATGCCGGACTTGTTGCGGAACCGGCTGCGGGGCAACGCCGACTGAGCGGTCAATGATCTTGTCGAGTTCGCCGCGATCGAGCCAGACGCCGCGGCAGGTCGGACAGTAATCAATCTCGATGCCTTGCCGATCAGACATGACAAGTTTCACGTTCTTGCATACAGGACAGTCCATGAATCATTCCTTCATTCAAATGGGAGTGCGTTCCACGCACCAATGCGCCAAGAGCCAGGGTCAAACAGCGATCTGAATTCCTGATATGCGGTGCGGACTCACGCAGTTCAAGGGGGGGCAAACGGAAACTTGCTATGGAGAACGTTCCAGGCTCGCTCCGCTTGCATCATGCCAAATCGCTATATGCCGGGTCGGGTGGGTACAGCGTGCCAGTTCGAAAAACCAGCCCCCTGCAAGCGGCGATCCCGCCTTGCCGGTTCAGTGCGCGCGCTTCAATTCGTGAAACACGCCAGTGGCGATGGCGTCCACCTGCTGCGGCGTCATTTTGGCGAAGATGCCGTGCCAGGCTGACGAGCTGGTGTTGTAGTCTTGCTCGCCGAAGGATTTGCCGGTGCTCAGGTCGGTGAAGCGGACTCTGGCATCCACATAGGCGTTACCGGTCATCACACCGAAGAATATGCGCGAACCAATGCCAACCATGCGGTAGTCGTTGACATGCACGGCGAGCAGAGTGCCGGCTTCGCCGAGCGGACGAGGCTCGCCTTCCTGCATGGCGAACGCGATGCCGGCTTCCTTCGCATGTTCTTCGAAGACAGCACGCCATTCTTCCTTGAAGCCGGACCAGTCTCTTGCCTCGACCGAGGTCTTTGCGCCGGACATGTTCAGCACAAGCTTGCGGGAGGATGCGGCAGGCACGGGCACGGCCTTTTGAGTGGATGCGGAGGCTGCGGGTACTGCGGGTCCCGTGGTCTGCGCGGAATCCTTTTCCGGTTGAGATGTCGCGCAGCCGGACAGCAGCACTGCGGCTGCAAGTGCAGTTAAAGTAAACTTTTTCATCAAATCCTCCCTGTTTGTTTTTATGAAGCAAGAAGTATATCTCCAGGACACGCGGCAATCCGCCGCAATGCAGGACAATGGAACGCGCATCTTGCGCACGACGACATCGCGAGATGTCGGTAACACCGCCTGTGAAACAGCGCATCGGCAAGACGGTACGGCGAACGCAAACCACTCGGAGACAAGTCAATGACACTGCAATCCCTCCTCGGCATCGAGCTGCCGATCATTCAAGCCCCCATGGCCGGCGTGCAGGGCAGCGCGCTGGCGATTGCCGTTTCCAACGCCGGCGGCCTCGGCTCGCTGCCCTGCGCCATGCTCACAATCGACGCCATGCGCAAGGAGCTGGCGGCGATCAAGGAAAACACCGGCAAGCCGTTCAACGTGAACTTCTTCTGTCACACGCCGCCGGCCGTCAACGCCGAGCGCGAGGCGGGATGGCGCACTGCGCTGTCGCCGTATTACCGGGAATACGGGATCGATGCGGATGCCATCCCCGCCGGGCCGGGGCGCGCGCCCTTCAGCGCCGAAGCCGCCGACGTGCTGGAGGAATTCAAGCCTGCCGTGGTCAGCTTTCATTTCGGCCTGCCTTCGGCCGATCTGCTGGCGCGCGCGAGGAGCTGGGGCGCGAAGATACTGTCCTCGGCCACGACCGTCGAGGAAGCGCGCTGGCTCGAAGCGCAGGGTGTCGATGCCATCATCGCGCAAGGTCTGGAGGCGGGCGGGCACCGCGGCATCTTCCTGTCGGACGACCTGACCACCCAGGTGGGCACGTTTGCCCTGCTGCCGCAGATCGTGCGCGCGGTGAAGCTGCCCGTCATCGCCGCCGGCGGCATCGCCGATGCGAAAGGCGTGGCGGCGGCGATGAAGCTGGGTGCTGCCGGCATGCAGGTTGGCACGGCCTATCTGCTCTGTCCCGAGGCGATGACCAGCGCCGTGCACCGCGCCGCGCTGAAAAGCGAGGCCGCCCGCCACACTGCGCTCACCAATCTGTTCACCGGCCGGCCTGCGCGCGGAATCGTGAATCGCATCATCCGCGAGCTCGGCCCGATCAGTGCCGCGCCGCCCGCCTTTCCGCTGGCAACCGCTGCCATCGCGCCCTTGCGCGCCAAGGCCGAGAGCGAAGGTTCCGGCGAGTTCTCGCCGCTGTGGTCCGGCCAGAATGCGAGCGGATGCCGGGAGATTCCGGCGGCGGAGCTTACGCGGGAATTGGCGGCAGGCTTGCAATAGGATAAGCGGGTAGGATGGGCACGCAGTGCCCACGCGGCAAAGATGGACAGGCCTGGCGACAATATTCAGGAATATTGCGATTTCTGCGTGGGCACTGCGTGCCCACCCTACATCTACTTCTTGAACTGCCGGAGAACACATGATCCCCCTGAATGACTTGCTGCTGTTCGCCGGCACTGCCCTGCTGCTGGTGCTGACCCCCGGCCCCAACATGATCTACATCCTCTCGCGCTCCATCTGTCAGGGACGTGGTGCCGGGGTCATTTCCTTGTTCGGCGTCGTCGCCGGCTTCGTTGTCCATATGCTGGCTGCGGCGATCGGCCTGTCGGCGATTTTCATGGCGGTGCCGTTTGCCTATGAACTGCTCAAGTATGCAGGCGCCTTGTACCTCCTGTGGCTGGCATGGCAGGCGGTGAAGCCGGGAGCGCGCTCGCCCTTCGAGGCGAAGGAGTTGCCGCCCGATGCGCCACGCAAACTGCTGCTGATGGGGTTCCTGACGAACCTGCTCAATCCCAAGGTCGCGATTTTCTATCTGTCGATTTTTCCGCAGTTCGTCGTGCCGGCGCATGGCTCGGTCTTTCTGCAAAGCGTGACGCTGGGCGTCACGCAGATTTCCGTGAGCTTTGTCGTCAATCTCCTGATCGCGCTGTCGGCGGCGGGCATCGCTTCCTGGTTCGCGCGCAATCCGTTCTGGCTCGCGGCGCAACGCCGCGTGATGGGTTTTGTGCTGGCCGCGCTGGCGATACGGCTGGCGCTCGAACAGCGACGCGCCGCTTAGCGTTGGCGGCACGGGATGCGTCCCGGGCTTGCGACGCATCAAACGATCTCGCTGATCCGGCCGCGTGCCGATTGCTTCGTCGGCAGCCAAGGTTATAGTGCAGAAGGCGGCATCCAGCCGTCCTCATGTCAGCCCGATTCCTTCTGTAAATATCATGCGCAGCTACGACGCAATCGTTGTCGGCGGTGGCGATCACGCTGGCGCGCGCGGGCCTGAAGGCCGTCTTGCTGGACAAGGCGCGCTTTCCGCGGCAGAAGCTGTGCGGCGGCCTGATCAGCCTGCGCTGCCGAGATGCGCTGCGGCAGGCATTCGGCCCCCAATGCGATCCGCCCATCGAGGCCGAGGCCAGAGGCGCGAAGGTTTTCTTCCGCGAGCGACTGCTGAATGAAGTCCGCGACTACAAGCCCATCTGCTTCACTTCGCGCAGCGCGTTCGACCACTACCTGCTCGACATGGCGCGCGCGTTCGGCGTCGAGGTCATCGAAGGCGCCGGCGCAAGCGGTTTGAGCCCCGACCGCACTGCGGTCCTCGCGAACGACGATGTGCGTCACGAAGCGCCCTTCATCATCGGTGCCGACGGCGCGAGCAGCCGCATCCGCAAGGAACTGGCCTCGGTCGCGATCGACAAGCGCGGCTTTGCGGTCGGATTGGAAATGGAGGTGCCGAGATCGCTTGTTTCGCGCGACATCTGTGCGCCGGAAATCTATCTCGGTCTGGTGCGCTGGGGCTACGCATGGATCTTCCCCAAGGAGCGCACATTGACGGTGGGCGTGGGCGGACTATCGTCGGAAAATCCCGACATGCGGCCGATCTTCGAACGCTTCGCGCGCATGGCGATCGGCAGCGTGCCGGCGCTGCCGCTGCTGCGCCATCCCATCCCGTTCGGCAATTACCTCGCGCAGCCCGGCGAGGGTTCGGTCCTGCTCGCGGGCGATGCGGCGGGCCTGGTCGAACCGATCACGGGCGAGGGCATCGCTTTCGCGATCCTGAGCGGATATCACGCGGCGCACGCCGTGATCGAGGCGCGCGCCGCGCATGGCGCAAGGAGCGCATTGTCCTTCTACAGGGAGCGCTACGGGAGCATCGCCGGATTGTTCGATGATGGCCGGCTGCTGCGCTACCTCGTGTTCTCGCGCCCGCTCGAACCGCTCTTCGTACGCGCACTCGGCGCAGGCGGCGGACTGATCAGGAAGCACATGGATGTGGTGGCGGGGGACGCTGACTATCGCGACTATTCCAGGTATCTGACCGGGGCGGCATTGCGGCGGCTGCCGCGAATGATGCAGTGGCGCGGAGGGGCCGGGTAGGCCGGGTAGGCCGCGCCGCGCCCTTCCCGACGGCGCACGCGTTGCGTGCATCGCTCGTCACTTGCACCGATTCGATGAACAATTTGACAACATCTTCCCGCCAGAGGCATGCTAGCCGCAGGAGGAGTTGCGACCATGGGCGAGGTATCGATGCACGAAGCAGGGCAGCCAGAGGCGGCATTCGAGCCGCTGCTGGCGAAGTTGTACGACGGGGTGACTGCGCCAGGCGGCTTTCAGGATTTCATCGAGGCGTTGACGGCGAGTTTCGGCTTGAAGGCGGTCACGCTGATCATCCGCAACGGCGATACGCACGAGGTCAAGGGGCTCTGGCTGAGCGGCATCACGGCGGGCTGGGTCGAGCGCTATGCGCTCCACTATGCCCAGGAAGATGTGCTGGCGCAGCACATCATGACGTCGCCCGTCGCGCATTTCTACGCCAGCAATCTCGATATCGCGCATCCTGAGCAGGTCCCGCACAGCCGCTTCTATCGCGAGTGGCTGTCGCCGCAGGGCGTGGAGTACGCGGCCGGCGCGATCGTGCTGCGCGAAGGCGCATGGTTCACGCAAATGATCGTGCAACGCTCGCCCGTGCAACCCGGCTTTTCGCGCGACGATCTCGATACGCTGGACCGGCTCATGCCGCACATGCAGCGCGCGATCCAGATGCGCGCGCGCTTTACCGAGTTGCAGTTCGGTCAGGACTTCCTGGCGGGCGGCCTTGACCTGCTGGCGATGCCGGCGCTGTTCTTCGACGAGCACAGCCGCGCCGCGCACATGAACAGTCGCGCCAGGACGCTGCTGGCGGACAGCAAGCTGCTCAAGCTGGAGCAGGGGCATCTGGTGGCGAGCGATGTCGATGCCAGCCGCAAGCTCAATTTCGAGATCGGCAATGCGATCCAGGCCAGCCGCGGCAGCACGACCACGCTGAACGAAGTGGTGCTGCTGCCGCGGCCGGGACGGCTGCCGCTGATGCTGATGGTCGCGCCGGTGCGCATCGCAGCGGGGCAGACACACGGTGCGGCGCTGGTCTTCGTGTTCGATCCCGACTACGCGCCCAGCCTGACTCCGGACCGCGTGCGCAAGCTGTTCGGCCTGACCGATGCCGAAGCCCGACTGGCGGTCGGCCTGTGCAGCGGCAGGACGCTCGACGATATCGCGCACGAGCGCACCATCTCGCCCCATACGCTGAAAACCCAGCTCAAGAGCATCTTCGCCAAGACCGGCACCAACCGCCAGACCGAGCTGGTGTCCCTGCTGCTGGCAAGTCCCGCCTACTTCCTTGCCGAGCGCACGACGACGGATTAACCCTCTATCGATGACGAAGCGTCGCTGCATGTTCGGCGATTTTTCCGACGCATTTCGCGGATTCGCCGTCTGCTATATTGACAAACCCTCAACGCCACCAAAGGAATGCCGCCCATGACCGCGAACCGTCAGCTCACCTTCTTTCATTCGCCCAACACCCGTTCGACCGGCGCACTGATTCTGCTGGAAGAACTCGGTGCGGATTACCAGCTGCATGTGCTGAACATGAAAACCGGCGAGCAGCGCGCGCCGGAATATCTCGCGATCAATCCGATGGGCAAGGTACCGGCGATTCTGCACGGCGACGCGCTGGTCACCGAACAGGCGGCGGTCTACATGTACCTTGCCGACCTCTACCCGGAAGCGGGTCTTGCGCCGCAGATCGGCGATCCGCTGCGCGGACCCTACCTGCGGTGGATGGTGTACTACGGATCGTGTTTCGAGCCGGCGCTGGCGGATCGCGCACAGAACAATCCGCCGGCACCGCCATCGGTCTCGCCCTATGGCGACTTCGACACCATGCTGAAAACGCTGACGGACCAGCTCGCCAGGGGGCCATATCTGCTCGGCGAGAAATTCACTGCCGCCGACGCGCTGTGGGGCACGGCGCTGCTGTGGACCACCATGTTCAAGCTGGTGCCGGAGACGCCGCTGATCAAGGCTTACATCGAGCGCACCAGCGCACGCCCGGCGGTGGCGCGGGCGAGAAAGAAGGATGCCGAACTGGCTGCCGCGCAGGCATGAGCCCGGATCGCACACCGCTTGGTGCGCATGTGAAACGAGGACGCTGACGCCGTTTGCATCGAGCAGCAGCTGTCATCGCCACGTCATTTCCTTGCGGCATCATTCGCCGGTCTCCATCAGACCAGACGCTTCTACTTCCAAAGGTTGAAGTGACCTTGCCCGTTCGCCGAGAGGCGGGCGGGCTTTTCTTTGGTTCTTCACGGATTAACGTGAAGAACCAAAGAAAAGCGGTGAATGCAGCACTACTTCGGTGATGGAGCGCTTAATAAAATTGAAAATCGCGCAAATATTGCAACTCTGAAAACGGATGCGAGCCGCTGAAACGGGCTCGAGGAAGACGAAGTATTTCTGCATGCTTCCAGGGCAGGCGAGTCGCTTGTCCGATTCTCGGAGGGCTCGACAGAGAACTTATGGACAAGAAGTCAATCAATTAGGCAGCCGTGTCTGCGTAAGAATGATGAGGCGAGTCGGCATCATGAGGAGCCGCATCCGGACGGCTCGAATTCAATTTCCTAGAGTGGAGTGAATACCATGAAGATGCGATCAGGACTGATACTCGTCACTCTTGCCTTGGCCACCGGATGTCATTCCCCCATGATGAATTCTGTCCGGAACGAGGCCGTGCCGAGCAATTCGGGATTTCTCGGCGACTACTCGCAACTGAAACCGGACCCCAAGCGAGAAGGTGCACTGGTGTATGCCGACCGATCCGTGGATTTCCGCCAGTACAGCAAACTCATGTTCGATCCGGTGCAAATCATCGTGACGCCGAGCGCGGATCAATCCCGCGTGCCGTCCGAGGCGATAGCGCGCATGACCGCGGACCTGATGACGTCGTTCCAAAAGGCGCTCCATCCGAAATATCAGATCGTGACCACGGCCGGACCGGACGTCCTGCGAATAAGAACGGCGATCACGGGCGTGCAAGCCGTGAGGCCCGATCGCAACGTCACTGACCTCATTCCGATCAAAGCGGCATTCAATCTGGGGCGGGAAGTCACGGGCACGGCGCCCCGGGTCGAGGAGATGACGGCCGAGATCGAATTGCTCGACCCTCAGGGCAAGCGCGTTGCGGCTGCCACCGCCAATCGCAAAGGCGACAAGACACTGCCGCAGGGGCAGCAGATCACTTGGCAGGATTTGACGGCGATCACCGAATATTGGGGGGAAGGGCTGCGGCAAGGATTGGATCGCCTGCGCGGCGACATGCACTAGAGCAGTTTTGTCCTGACCTGCGTCACAAAGCTGTTGAACTACGGGATCGGTGCAGGATCGAATGGGATTGGCAGCGGCAGGAGACACGGTCATGGCGTGGCATCCAGGACAAGCCTACGGGCAAGATTTACGGGATCGCGTGCTAAACGCGAGCGGTTCCATAGCCGAGGTGGCGACCCGCTTCAGGGTAAGCAAATCGTACGTGGCAAGGGCCCGTTCGCGGCGGCACCGACTCGGGGATGATACGGCGGGTGTCCAGCACAACCATGTGCCGTTGAAACTGAGCGGACTGGAAGACGTGCTGGCCGCGCGCGTACAAGCCATCAATGATCAAACGCTGGAACAGTTGTGCCAATGGCTGCATGCCGAGCATGGCGTTCAGGTGAGCGTGACTACCATGTGGAAGACGCTGGCCCGGCTTGGGCTGAGCCTTAAAAAAAGATGCTCCATGCCGCCGAGCAGGAGCGCCCGGACGTAGCGCAGGCGCGTTGTGACTGGGCCGCCGAGCAGGGCTGCTTTGACGTGCGCCACCTGGTATTTCTGGATGAGACCTGGGCCGGCACCAGCATGACGCCGGCCCGAGGACGCTCCGTGAAAGGCACTCGCTGTCTCGGGCAAGCGCCTTGCGGCCACTGGCATACGACCACCTTCGTCTGCGCCTTGCGTACCGGCGGCCTGGTGGCGCCTTGCGTGTTCGATGGCCCGATCAATGGCAATGCCTTTCGCACCTGGGTACAACAGGTACTGGCCCCTGTGCTGCAACCGGGCGATATCGTGGTGATGGACAATCTCGGCTCGCACAAGGTCGTCGGCATTGCTGCTGCCATCGAGACCGCTGGTGCACAAGTGCGTTATCTGCCGCCTTACAGCCCCGACTACAACCCCATCGAACAAGTCTTTGCCAAGTTCAAAACGCTCCTCAGAAAAACTGCAGCTCGCACGATGGATACCCTCTGGTGTGCCTTCGGCGCCCTGCTCGATCAATTCAATGCCGCCGAATGTGAACGATACATTTGCCATTCTGGCTATGGCAAGTCAGGCTGAAACCGCTCTAGTGTTCCGTCAATCTAAAAATTTCGGGTAGAGGTATTTCAGTTTAATCCGAGCATCTTCGGTACGAAATTGCCAGTCAATTCCGGTTTGATCCTGATTGCGCTGCTGCGCCCATGTTTGCGCCCGAGCTGCGATCAGGCGCATATCGCCTATGCGGTCGCGCAGACATTGTCGGGTCAACACGCTCAATTCCGATTCGGCCATGTTGAGCCAACTGCCATGCTTGGGCGTGTAGACCAATTCCAACCTGCGCGCAATCCGCATCGCTTCGGGCGCCTCAAATGCCTGATACAGCGAGGCGAGCCGATGCGTATTCAAGTTGTCGCAGACGAGCGTGATGCGCTCCGCTTGTGCATGGCGCGGCGCATCCACCAACGCCCGCACTTGCTGTGCCCACGCAATGCTGGTCTTCTGTGCCGTGGCCGTCGCGTCGCGCCATCCTCCCAAGGGTTCGACAAACATCCATACGCAACACATGCCATGACGGATGTATTCGTAATCCACTTTCTCCGGCTGCCCCGGTTGCATCGGCAAAGGGGGACGCACTTCTTCAATCAATTGCCTGGGCTGTTCATCCATGCACACCACCGGATGCGCAGGATCATAGGGCCGCCGATACACTTCCAGCACCTGCTCCATCTGGCAGGCGAACTCCGCATCCGCATGCGGTGCGATACACCATTGCTGCTTCAGCCACGGTTTCAGGTCGCTTTTTTTAACGCCTGCCGTACTGTTTCACGCGAAATCGTATCGACAATATGCAACTCCACCAGCTTGTTTGCCAACAAATTCAACGTCCAGCTTGCGCGGCCATCCGGCGCTGTCGAGCAGGCCAGCGCCGTCAGGCGCGCTTGTCCTTCACCGTCGAGCTTCACTGCCCGCGGTCGTGGCGCCCACTGGTGTTCCAGCAAGGAGTCCGGCCCTTCTTCCACCGCTTGCTTGCGCCAATTTTGCAGACTGCGCGTGGTCACCCCAAAGGCTTCGGCAATGCGGGCGTCATCCCATCCTGGCCCTTGCGCCCCTTGATCCGCCTTCAGCAGCGCCTGCGCCCGCTGGATCTTCCACGCAGCAGACTTGCCTGTATGCACAAGATGTTCGTACCGCGCTCGTTCCTCGGCGGTCAACTTCACCACATACTTCTTGTTCATCACGATCTCCTTCAAAAGCTGGCTACGGTTAGATCGTTTTGAACTAGAAAAATTTAGAGTGTCTGACCACTAGTCCTGAGCATCACGAGTCTCACCGAGGGCCGCTAGAATACGCACACGGTCGCGTAAAGGCGCCGTGTTGCGCTGTTGCAATAGTCAGAGTAAATCAAAATCATTGAATCAATCAATTTTTCAGATGGGCGATATGCCCGTACACTGGCGCAGCGTTACCGATGTTTCCAACCCTTTATAGGAAAACTGAATGTCTATTATCAATACCGAAATCAAACCGTTTACCGCACAGGCATACAAAGATGGCAAGTTCGTCGAAGTGAGCGACGCCAACGTGAAGGGCAAATGGGCCGTTTTTGTGTTCTATCCCGCTGACTTCACTTTTGTCTGCCCGACCGAATTGGAAGATCTGGCCGACAACTACACTGAATTCCGCGAACTGGGCGTTGAGATTTTCTCGGTTTCCACCGACACCCACTTCTCCCACAAGGCTTGGCACGACACCTCGCCGGCAATCGGCAAGATCAAGTACACGATGATCGGCGACCCGACCCACGAAATTTCGAAGAATTTCGAAATCCTGCGTCCGTCTGGTCTGGCTGACCGTGGCACCTTCATCGTCGATCCGCAAGGCGTGATCCAAGCCATCGAAATCACTGCCGAAGGCATCGGCCGTGACGCCAAGGAACTGCTGCGCAAGGTCAAGGCAGCGAAATACGTCGCCGCTCACCCGGGCGAAGTTTGCCCCGCCAAGTGGCAAGAAGGCGAAAAGACCCTGGCTCCGTCGTTGGACCTGGTCGGCAAGATCTAAGTAATCCTGTAGTACCTCCGTAGTACTTCTGATTCCTGGCCGGCGGGGTTTTCTCCCGGCCGGGGATGATGTTGCCCAAAAAAAGGAAAAAGTCATGTTGGATGCCACTCTCAAAACACAGTTGAAAGCCTATTTGGAAAAAGTGGTGCAACCCATTGAGATCGTTGCATCGCTGAATGACTCTGCGAAATCGCAGGAACTGCAAGCACTGCTCCAGGACATCGTCCAGTTGAGCGACAAGATTACTTTGCGCGAGCAGGGTGACGCCAAGCGCGCCCCATCGTTTACGATCCAGCGCGCCGGGACCGATATCGGCGTCACGTTCGCCGGGATCCCGATGGGCCACGAATTCACTTCGCTGGTGCTCGCCTTGCTGCAAGTCGGCGGTCACACGATCAAGCTGGATGACGCCGTGATCGAACAGATTCGCAACCTCGATGGCGACTACGAGTTCGAGACCTTCGTCTCGCTCAGCTGCCACAATTGCCCGGAAGTCGTGCAGGCGCTGAACGCCATGTCCGTGATCAATCCGCGCATCAAGGTGACGACAATTGACGGCGGCGTGTTTCCGAAAGAAGTGGAAGACCGCCAAATCATGGCCGTGCCAATGATGTTCCTGAACGGCGAACACTTCGGACAGGGACGCACCAGCGTCGAGGAAATCCTTTCCAGGCTCGACAGCAATGCCGGCGTTCGCGCTGCGGCAGAACTGAGCAAGAAAGACGTGTTTGACGTGCTCGTCATCGGCGGTGGCCCTGCTGGCGCAGCGTCTTCGATTTATGCGGCACGCAAAGGCATCCGTACCGGCGTCCTGGCCGAACGTTTCGGCGGCCAGGTGCTCGACACGCTCGCGATTGAAAACTTCATCTCGGTGAAAGAAACCGAAGGGCCGAAATTCGCCGCCGCGCTGGAAGAACACGTCAAGGCATACGACGTGGACATCATGAACCTGCAACGCGCCGTCAAGCTGATACCGGGCAAGATCGCCGAAGTCCACACTGCCAGCGGTGCCGTGTTGAAGGCGAAGACCGTGATTCTCTCGACCGGCGCGCGCTGGCGCGAAATCAACGTGCCGGGCGAAAAGGAATACCGCAACCACGGCGTAGCGTACTGCCCGCACTGCGACGGCCCGCTCTTCAAGGGCAAGCGCGTCGCCGTCGTCGGCGGGGGTAACTCCGGCGTGGAAGCGGCCATCGACCTGGCGGGTGTCGTCCAGCACGTGACCTTGATCGAGTACGGCACGGAATTGCGTGCGGACGCGGTGTTGCAACGCAAGCTGCGCTCGCTGCCGAACGTGCAGATCATCATGTCGGCACAAACGACCGAGATCAACGGCGATGGTCAAAAGGTGACAAGTCTTTCCTACACCGACCGCAGCAGCGGCGCCGCGCACAAAATCGACCTCGAAGGCGTGTTCGTGCAGATCGGCCTCGTGCCGAACACCGAATGGCTCAAAGGCACGATTGCGCTTTCCCGCTTCGGCGAGATCGAGATCGATGCACGCGGCCAGACCTCGGTCCCCGGTGTGTTCGCTGCCGGCGATTGCACCACCGTGCCTTTCAAGCAGATCGTCATCGCGGTCGGCGCCGGCGCGACAGCAGCCTTGTCCGCCTTCGATCACCTGATTCGTTCAGGCGATGAGGAACCGCAAACGACGGAGACGAAGCAGGCAGTTGCTGTTTGAGTTTCCGGCTGGGAATGCAAGAGAAAGGGAGGCTGCGGCCTCCCTTTTTTGGTTCTTCACGGATTAACGTGGAGCAACCAAAAACAAGGAGGGCAGTGAATCGTCGATAAACTGGTTGTGCGACCAATCAGTAGATAACGAGACACTACCTTCATGATCGATGTTGCGCACGACCTCCCGTTCTGGGAAGGCTTTTCCATTTTATCCCTCGATGTGCAGGACGATATCGTCCGGATCACGCTCGAACCGCGGGCAGACGCGGCGATGGTTTGTTCAGGATGGGGGCACAACTGTGCCTGCGTGCATGAGTGGCGCTGGCGTCAGATGCGCGACCTGCCGATGCTGGGGCGGCCTGTCCGCACCGTTCGGATCCAGCACGGTCCTCGCTTCCTGCGTCCTCCATGACGACAAGCTGGTGCCGAACGGCGATGCCGGCCAATGGGCGCTCGGCTACACCTGCGACCTGTCCAGGCGCACCAATCTGTACACCTCGCCTACGTCAAGAATGACGCTGGCGCGCGGCTGGGCGGTGCGGCTGCCGCGGGCAGCGATCCCTCGACATTCAATATCGGCATGCGCCACAAGTTCTAAGCCGATATTCGCGATCGCTTGATCCGATGCCGGACGGGAATGCCTTCCCGTCCGGCATTTTTCATGTCTGGCCGTCGTGTTTCTTGCCCAGCTGCCTTTCGAAAGCGACATCGAGCTTGCTGACCCGGACCTTCTTTTGCGGCCCGGTCTGATCGGCAAACCGCACGAATTCCTCCAGCGTCAGATCGGCGCTGATCTTCTCGGGCGCCGCATTACCCTCGGCGCGCAACAAATAAAAGAAACCACTGGCCGTCATGCCCATCGAATAACGATAGGCGGTATCGCGTGCATTGAGGCGGCTGACGGCGGCGCTGGCTTTGGTCGATCTCATTGATTGTCTGCAATGGAAAATGGTTGATCCGAAACGAAGGTGTTCAGGATAGGGCGGAATGCGCCGGCCTGCACGGATCGATTAAGATAAGCGCCTTTTGTGCATCCAGAGAGGTTCCGCCGTGACGACCGAAGAGCGTTTAGTCGATATCGAAATCAGGCTCGCCCGCCAGGACGACATGGTCGACGCATTGAACCAGATGGTCTATCAGCAGCAGAAGAAGATAGACGATCTCGAAGCCCTGTGTTCAGCGCTTGCGCGGCGCATCAAGGAGATGCGCGACGCCGCCATCGAACGCGGTGCGGCGGATGAAAGACCGCCGCACTATTGACAACCGCATTCCCGTGAAACCCCGACAATGACCGCAACAGACAAGCAGGACAAACAGGACAAGCAGGACGAACTGCTTCGCGCCAGGCTCAATCTCGAAACCGCGCGCATCCCGTGGAGCGAATTGCAACGCCACTTCGCTTCCGGCACGATGATCGCAGTGAGCGACGATCTCGACCTGATCGAGGTCGCCGCGCGCATCGCCGGCGACGACAAGGAGTCGGTTTCGCAATGGATGGCGCAAGGGCGCGTGACGAAGGTGTCGGACCAGCTTGCCACCGCATGGTTCGAGGCCGACGCCTCCCTGTGGGCGGTGGTGGTCAAGCCATGGATTCTGGTGCAGATGCGGGCGTCCTGAAATGCCGTAACACGCCCGCCATTACTCCACGCGAGTACGGAGACAATCATGCGTGCCATCGCATACCTGATCGATCATCCCTTCAGCAAGTTCCTGGTGGGGATCATTCTTTTGCTCACGAGCCTGGCCGAGGTCTGGGAGCAGTTCGGCGACAGATTGCCGTTCGATATCGGGGTGGAGCATGGCTTGCTCGTGTTCGGCAGCATGAAGGCGCTGACGGCACTCAAGGAAGTCATGGAAGGCGCGGATTACATCAGGAAATCCAAGGACTCCATGCGGAACCGGAAAGTCTGATTACCCGTCTTCACGCTTTCAATGATGATGATGCGACCAGTCGCCGTCCGGCGCGGCGAGATAGGATTCCACCGCATCCTTCTGCCCGGTGGCATGGCGCATCACTTCGCCGCACTTGCAGATGCCCTGATACGGCTGGATGTGCGAGCAGGCCGATACCTTCTGCAGAGAGACCTGAACGGATTTTGAACATTTCTTGCACTTGAACGTCAGCGTGCGGGCGGGTTTGTTGCTCATGTTTTCCTCGATGGATGAAGCGGTGCGGATGCGCCGCGAAGGCGCGAAAGTGTAGCAAATCAGCGCGCCGCCAGCCGCCACAGCGACGTCACCTCCGCCGCGCGCGCGGCGTGCAGCGGATCGTCCGCATCGGCAGCCTTCGGATGCTGCGGCCGCACGTCGATCCTGCCCAGCACCTTCAATCCCGCCGCATCGATCGCGGCCAGCAGTTCGCTGCGCGGGCGCAAGCCGAGGTGCTCGGCCAGGTCCGACAGGATCAGCCAGCCTTCGCCGCCCGGCTCCAGATGCGCGGAGAGGCCGGCGAGGAAGCCGCGCAGCATGCGGCTGTCGGGATCGTACACCGCGTGCTCGATGGCGGAACTGGGGCGCGCCGGCACCCACGGCGGATTGCAGATCACCAGCGGCGCGCGTCCTGCGGGAAAGAGATCGGCCTGCACCACTTCCACCTGCCTGTTCAATCCGAGCCGCTCCAGGTTGTCGCGCGCGCAGGCCAGCGCGCGCGGGTCCTGATCGGTGGCGACCACGTGCGCCACGCCGCGCCGCGCCAGCACTGCGGCCAGCACGCCGCTGCCGGTGCCGATGTCGAAGGCCAGCGTTTTCGCAGGCAGCGGCGCCTGCGCCACCAGCTCCACGTATTCGCCGCGCACCGGCGAGAACACGCCATAGTGCGGATGAATGCGCGCGCCCAGCGCGGGAATCTCCACGCCTTTCTTGCGCCACTCGTGCGCGCCGATCAGTCCCAGCAATTCGCGCAGCGATGCGACGAAGGGCGCGTCTGCCGGGCCATAGGCTTCCTCGCAGGCCTGCTGCACATCGGGCGCACGCCGCAGCGGAATGCGGAAGTCCGCATCGAAGGGCAGCAGCAGCATTGCCAGCGTGCGGGCGCGCTGCGATTGCGCCTGCCGGTGCAGATGAAAGGCATCCGTCGGCGACGCTGCCTGCTTGCGCGGCTTGCGATCCGCACGCCGCGCCATCGCCTGCAGCAACTGGCGCGCATTCTGGAAGTCGCCGTGCCACAGGAGCGCCGTGCCTTCACACGCGAGGCGATAGGCGGCGTCGGCCGTCATGCGGTCGTCGGCAACGACCACGCGCTTCGGCGGCGGCGTCGCGTTTTCCGAGCGCCAGCGCGCGGCGCGGGCCTCGCCCGCCTCGCTCCAGTGAAGGACGGGATGATCGCTCGCGGCAATATCGTTCGAGGGCGGGGACGAAGCGGCGGCGGCCGTGTCGTTGCGCGTTCCGTCGGGGAAATGACTCGGCATGAGAAAAGAATGAGCTGAAACCGCGAAGCTTAACAAAACGCGATTCATCGCGCCTCCATTCCCTCGTGCAGCATCCGTCAGGCAATGCTTGTTGCCAATTTGTGAACTTTGACGGCATGCGGGGGTCCTTGACTAACGAATCGCGGCTGGCAGCACCGGCCGGATTCGTGCCGATGGTGTGTTGCCACCGGGTTTCAATGTTTCGAAAAGGAGTTCTCATGCAGAAATCATCAAAGATCTTGCTCGCTCTTGCAGTCGCTGCATTCGCACAGATGGCCCAGGCGCAGACTGCCGAACCATCTCCATCCCCAGCCACTTCCGGCGCAGCTGCCGCCGGCACCTCCACATCCGGAACCAGCGATCCCCTGATCAAGAAGCGGGAATCCGACGCCGCCGCAAAGTCCGAATACAAATCCGACAAGGACAGCGCCAAGCAGAAGTACAAGTCGGAGAAGGAAATGTCCGAAGCCGAACTGAAAGCCTCGCGTCAGAGCGGCGGCATGCAAACACCCGATGCCGAGAGCGGCACGGGCAAGTAAGCGGGAAGTTCTGCGGCGCGCCGCTCGACCGGCGCGCCGCAATCACGCAGGTCGCGACCTTGCCGCTTCGGCAAGTTCGCGGCGAGGAATGGCAAGCGCCGCATGCGCCGGTAGAATAGACGGCACATTGCCCCGCGTATTCGTCATTCCTGCACCTTGGACGCGCCCTCCCGAAAAATCATCCACTGCGATTGCGACTGCTTCTATGCGGCGGTCGAGATGCGCGACAACCCCGCATTGCGCGGGCATCCGCTGGCGGTCGGCGGGCGGCCCGACCAGCGCGGCGTGGTGGCGACCTGCAACTACGAAGCGCGGCGTTTCGGCGTGCGCTCCGCGATGGCCATGTCGCAGGCGCTGCAACGCTGCCCGGACCTGATCGTGCTGCCGCCGGCAATGGAAAAATACCGCGCCGCGTCGAAGCAGATTCTCGCCATCTACCGCGACTACACCGAACTGGTCGAGCCCTTGTCGCTCGACGAAGCCTATCTCGACGTCACGCGGGCGCCGCACTTCAAGGGCAGCGCGACGCTGATCGCGCAGGACATCCGCGCCCGCATCGCGGCTACCGTCGGCATCACCGCCTCGGCCGGCATCGCGCCCAACAAGTTCCTCGCCAAGATTGCCAGCGACTGGAACAAGCCCGACGGCATGTTCGTGATCCGCCCGCCGGAAGTCGATGCCTTCGTCGCCACGCTGCCGGTGGAAAAGCTGTTCGGCGTCGGCAAGGTGACGGCGGCCAAGCTGAAGAAACTGGGCGCGCATACCTGTACCGACCTGCGCGACTGGCCGATGATCGCGCTGCAGCAGCACTTCGGCAAGTTCGGCGAAAGCCTGTACCGCCTGTGCCGCGGCATCGACACGCGCCAGGTCAATGCGACGCGCGAACGCAAGTCGGTCAGCGTCGAGGAAACCTACGTGCATGACATCCCCGACCTCGACGGCTGTCTGCAACAGCTGCCCGACTTGCTGCAAAGTCTGGTCGCGCGCGTGCGGCGCGCCGGCGCGGAAAGGCATGTGCGCGGACTGTTCGTCAAGCTGCGCTTCGCCAACTTCCGTCAGACCACGGTCGAATGCGTCGGCACCGCGCTCGACGCGCCGCAATTCGCGCGGCTGCTGGAAACCGGCTACGAGCGCGGCCGGCGGCCGGTGCGCCTGCTCGGCGTCGGCATTCGGGTGAAGGAGGGTGAGGAGGACCTGCAGCAGCTTGGCCTGTTCGACCCGGACGCGCGATCCGACGACTGACTTTCGTCATACCCAGCGTGTAGAATGGCGCCTTTTTTCGGACGCGCCATGTGGTTCAAGAATCTTCAGGTTTATCGGCTTTCCGCCCCGTGGGCGTTGACTTCCGAACAATTGCACGACGCTCTCGCGCCGCGCGCATTCTCGGCTTCCAACAGCCTCGAGATGCAGAGCAATGGCTGGGTGTCGCCGCGCGACAATGGCATGCTGGTCCACACCGTCAACAAGCAGTTGCTGCTGCAGCTGGGCACCGAGAAGAAGCTGCTGCCGTCCACCGTGATCAATCAGGTGTGCAAGGCGCGTGCCGCCGAGCTGGAGGAGCAGCAGGGCTTCAAGCCGGGCCGCAAGCAGATGAAGGAGCTCAAGGAGCAGGTCACCGACGAGCTGCTGCCGCGCGCCTTCAGCATCCGCCGCAACACCTCGGTCTGGATCGACCCGGTCCACGGCTGGCTGGTGGTCGATGCGGCCAGCCCCGCCAAGGCTGACGAGGTGTTCAAGGCGCTGCTGCAATCGCTGGGCCAGCTGCCGCTCGGCACGCTGCGCGTGCAGCAGTCGCCGGTTGCGGCCATGACGGACTGGCTGGCGGCGGACGAGGCGCCGCGCAATTTCACGATCGACCAGGACACCGAACTGCGCTCCACCAGCGAGGGCAAGGCCACCGTGCGTTACGTGCGCCACACGCTGGAGCCGGACGACGTGCGCCGCCATATCGCGTCGGGCAAGCAGTGCACGCGGCTCGCGCTGACCTGGGCCGACCGCGTGTCGCTGGTGCTGACCGAGTCGCTGACGCTCAAGCGCGTCGCGCCGCTCGACGTGCTGAAGGAAAACGCCGATGCGATGACGCAGAACGACGACGAGCGTTTCGATACCGATTTTGCGTTGATGACAGGCGAGTTGAGCAAGCTGCTCGACGATCTGGTGGAGGCGCTGGGCGGCGAGTTCAAGCCCGAGTGAAGCGGAAGGACGAAAAAAAAGACGAACCGTTTGGTTCGTCTTTTTTCGTTTTGGCGGAGCGGACGGGACTCGAACCCGCGACCCCCGGCGTGACAGGCCGGTATTCTAACCGACTGAACTACCGCTCCTGAAATCGACTGTCTGATTGGCGTACATCGGCTGGTCAAACATTGACGTGTGTCACCACGTCTGAAGGGCCCGAAGTCTACAGGAGTTTTCCGGTTCTGGCTAGAGCTTTGTGGCGATTCCGCGTGCCGGCACCGCTCCGCCCGCCGCGCGGTGTGCAGCAGCGCATTCTCTTGCTCGAACGGCAATCCTCCCGGCGCGCCGCATGCCATTGCGCGAAGCGCGCGGCATACAATGGAGCGACGACATTCCGATGGAAAACGCCATGACCCATCCCCAGACTGAAGCGATCCTGTTTCCACCGATCGAACCCTATCGCAGCGGCAGGCTGCCGGTCGATGAATTGCACACCTTGTACTGGGAGGAGTGCGGCAATCCGCACGGCGTGCCGGTGCTGTTCCTGCACGGCGGGCCGGGCGGCGGCCTGTCGCCCCGGCATCGCCGCTTCTTCGATCCGGCGCATTACCGCATCGTGCTGTTCGATCAGCGCGGTGCGGGCAGATCGACGCCGCTGGGCGAGTACCGCAACAACACCACGCCCTTGCTGATCGACGATATCGAGCGCATCCGCAGGATGCTCGGCATCGAGCGATGGCTGGTGTTCGGCGGTTCGTGGGGCGCGACGCTGGCGCTGGCGTATGGTCAGGCGCATCCCGGGCGCTGTCTGGGCTTCGTGTTGCGCGGCATCTTCCTGTGCACGCGGGCGGAGGTCGACTGGTTCATGCATGGCATGCGCTGGTTCTTCCCCGAGGTGCACGCGCAATTCGTCGCGGCCATTCCGGACGCCGAGCGCGGCGACTTGCTGCGCGCGTACGAGAAGCGCCTGTTCAGCGATGACCCGGACATCTATCTGCCGGCGGCGCGCACCTGGAGCCGCTATGAAGGCAGCTGCCTGTTCCTGCGGCCCGACGCGGAAGCGATCGAGGACTTTTCCTCGGACGCGGTGAGTCTCGGCATTGGCCGGCTGGAGGCGCATTACTTCCTGCACGGCGGCTTCATGCACGACGATCAACTGATCAGCAACATCGGCCGCATCCGCCATCTGCCGGCGGTGATCGTGCAGGGACGCTATGACGTGGTGTGCCCGCCGCTCTCGGCGCACCGTCTGCATGAGGCGTGGCCCGAGGCGGAGCTGCAGGTGATCGCGGATGCGGGCCATGCCGCGGTCGAGCCGGGGATCGCGGCTGCGCTGGTTGCCGCGACGGAGCGCTTCAGAAAGCGCGGCAGCTTTGTGTGACGGCACGCAGGCAGTGCGCCGCCGGGTATCGGCGACGCTTCATTTCACGCGCGCCGTTCTGTCGATCTCCGCCGCCACCGCATTCATCATCTCCTTCACGTCCTTTTCCACCACCATGTCGCCCACGATCGGCAGAATGAAGAATCCCGGTTCCATCGTGCCCGCATAGGTGATGCGGGTGCCGGCGACGCCGTTCTGTTCGACAGGCGTGAGTTCCCAGCGTGCGCTGTAATGCTTCATGTCGCCGTCGACCATCGCGATATCGATGGCGGAATAGGGCTGTTCGGTGACGCGCAGCACGAGGTGGATGCCTTGCGCGACGAACAGGAAGCCGGCGGTCGATTCCTGCTCGAGGATGACTTCGTTGCCGTTGCGCGCCACCAGTTTCGACGAGCGCAGGTTGGGCACGAATTCGGGCAGCCGCTCGTAGCCGGTCAGCACTCGCCACGCCTGCTGCGGCGCGGCCTGCACGAAGCCCTTCGCGCTGATCTCGAAAAACGTGTGCCCATCCTTGCTGGCGCGAGAGACCATGGTCTGCATCCTCGGGACGCCATCTGTATCCTGCGCCCAGGCCGCGATGACAGGAAGGCACAGCATGAGCAGCATGGAAATGAGGCGGCGCATATGCACAGGGTAGGAGAAGTGTATCGATATGCAAGCGCGCCGCTTTGCCGCGAATCGGCCGTACTATACTTGGCCGAAGGCAAGACTTTCGAAGATGCATGATTGCCGTGCCGTCACGCCTTGCGCAGCTCTCAAGGCATTACTCAACGCATCACATTGCTTCGACCCGATACCGTCATGAACAACAGGATTGTGCTTCTGCTGGCCGCCAGCGCGCTCGCAAGCTGCGCCAGTCACAACGCTCCCGAAAACGAGCGCGCCGGCGTCGGCAGCGCCGCGACTACCGCCGAAAGAAGGGAGATGGTGCATGCCGCGCCGTCGAGCGCCGCCACCATTGATGGCTACAAGCGCGACCTGGCGCTGCACATCTCGCAAGCCAGTTCCGGCAAGGTGTACGACGGCCGCCCGCAGGCACTGTTGCGTTCGGTGGTGGTGCTGAAGTACGTGATCGATGCGAACGGCAACCTCGTGCGCAGCGAAATCCACCGCTCCAACCGCGATCGCGTGACCGAGAGCACCGCGCTGGCGACACTCAAGACCGCCGCGCCATTCCCGCGTCCCGCGCCGCACCTGCTGCGCCACGGCCGGCTCGAGGTGCTGGAAACCTGGCTCTTCAACAACGATGGCCGCTTCCAGCTGCGCACCATCGCGCAGCCGCAAATGGACCAGTAGGCGCGCCTGCCTCGGTGCTTCCGCCTCGGCGCGGGAAACGCTCATTCCTGACACGCAGCCTCGCTGCCTTGCCCGCCAACAATGGGGCTCTCCGTCATTCCTGTCGCTCGAATCGGCACCTTTATTAAAAACGAGGACCATTCCGCAGGCGACAATTTGCGAATCCCTATGCCCACTTTCATGGGCGCGTTGCCGCATGCCAATGCGCCGCCGCATTGCCTACCTTGTTGCTGGATCAAATCGAAAAGCTTTACATCTGGTAAATTAGCCGCAACCGGGCAACCAACGCAGCAGCACAATCGCTGCCGCAACATTTTTCAGGAGCATCAACCATGCTGGCATCGAACATCAAGACCGTACGACACGACATGAACGCGCTGCTCAAGGATGCGCAGGCGCTGTTTCTGGAAGCGGCATCCGTGACCGGCGACCGCGCGGACGAGTTGCGCGCGCGCGGCATGGCGCTGCTCGAGGCCGCCATGGACAAGGCGCAGGACGTGCAGGCCGTTGCCTTCGAGAAGGGCAAGGAAGCCGCGCAATCCGCCGACGAATTCGTGCATGAAAATCCATGGAAAGCCGTCGCCATTTCCACCGGCATCGGCCTCCTGGTCGGCCTGCTGATATCGCGCAAATAATTCCGATCAATCACACGGCGTGCCGATGGACTACCGACAATCGACTTCCTCCAGTGCGAACTCCGGCCTGATCGCAGGCGCGGCCGGCATCGCCAAAAACCTGTTCGGGCTGCTGGTGAGCCGGATCGAACTTGCGGCGCTGGAACTCGGCGAAGTGCGCGGCAATCTCGCCCGCCTCCTGCTGGTGTCGGCCTTCGGCATCGTCGCCTTCTGGTTTGCGCTTGCCAGCTGGACCGTGCTGCTGGTGGTACTGGCGTGGGATACGTGGGGCTGGAAAATCCTGCTGCTGATCGCCGTCGTCTACACCTTGCTGGCGCTGGCCATGCTTTTCCAGGTGCGCTCCCTGCTGGGCAACGGCAAGCTGTCGATGCCGGCCACCATGACGGAGTTGCGCAAGGATCGCGACGCATTGCTGGACGTGCGCGGGAGCGACTCATGAACCGCGCCGATCGCAAGATGGCATTGTCGCCAGCCGAACGCAAGCAGTTGCTGATTGCGCAGGGCGCGGCATTTCGTTCGGAAATCACCCGCTCCCGCCAGATCGCCCGTGCGGGCCTGCGGCCGGAGTCCCTCGCCTCGGATGCGTTCAACCACCTCGCATCCACCGCCATGGCAGCGTTCGGCGGCCGGAGCGGGGCGGGCTTCGCCGGACTGGACCTGCCGACCATCCTGCCACTGGTCGTCAGCGGCATCGCCGCATTGTCCAAACGCTCGCTGCTGAAACCGCTGGCCGGCGGCGCGCTTGCCATCGGCCTGCTTGGTGCTGTCGCGACGTTTGTCTTGCGCAAAAGGAAAGCATCACGCGCAGGCGCTGCGCCAGAGCAGGTCTGACGCCTCCCATGCACGGCCGCGCCTGCTGATGCGCGGCAAGTGCAGAATCTGCACTTGCCGAACTAACATAGCTGCCGCATGTCGAATTCCTGTCGTTTTTACAAAATAGGAAAGAGATCATGCGAAATCGAGTGGCCGTATCCACCATGGCAGCGATGCTTGCGCTCGGCGGCTGTGCCAACATGAGTGAAACGCAGAAGGGCACCGCCACCGGTGCCGGCATCGGTGCGGGACTGGGGGCCGTGATCGGCGCTGCAACGGGCGGCGGCGGTGGCAGCCGGGCCGCGACCGGCGCGGTCATCGGCGGACTGGCCGGCGGCGTCGCCGGCAACATCTGGTCCAACAAGATGGAGCAGCAAAAACGCACCATGGAACAGGCCACGCAAGGCACCGGCGTGCAGGTGACGCAAACGCAGGACAACCAGCTGAAGCTGGAGATCCCGTCCGACATTTCCTTCGACACCAACAGCGCCGACATCAAGCCGAATTTCCGTTCGATCCTCGACAAGTTCGCCGCCAGCCTCGTCGAAAATCCGATCACCCGCGTCAACATCGTCGGCCATACCGACAGCACCGGCAATGACGCCATCAACAACCCTCTGTCGGTCAACCGTGCCGCGCATACGCGCGACTACTTGGTGTCGCGCGGGGTCTCATCCAGCCGCTTCAACATCGATGGCCGCGGATCGCGCGAGCCGCTGGTGGCAAACGATACCGAAGCCAATCGCGCCAAGAACCGCCGCGTGGAAATCTTCGTCGCGGAACAGCAAGCCGCGGCACAGACTGCGCCCCCGCCGAAATGAATGCGCGGACCAATAAAAAAGCCGGCCCGCAGGCCGGCTTTTTGTCGTGCTGGATTCCGATGATTATTTGGATGCAGCAACCATGTAATCGACGGCAGCCTTGATTTCATCATCCGAAGCGGTGGAGCCGCCTTTCGGCGGCATCATGCCGGCCTTGCCGGTGAAGCCCTTGATCGCATGTTCGTGCAGCTTGGCGGAGCCTTGCGCAATGCGCGGCGCCCATGCCGCCTTGTCGCCGAGCTTCGGCGCACCGGCGATGCCCGCGCCGTGGCAGGCCACGCATGCAGCGTCATACACCTTCTTGCCGGTGTCCGCCGAAACCTGGGCGGGAGCAGCAGCAGGCGCAGCGGCAGCAGCAGGTGCAGCGGCGGCCGGAGCAGCTTCTGCGGGAGCGGCAGCAGCTGGAGCGGCAGCAGCCGGAGCCGCGGCCTTCACTGCAGGTTCCTTGAATTTTGCGCCCGACTGGTTCGCCAGGTAGACGACCGCACGTGCCACCTCGACATCGTCCAGATCCGGGTTGCCGCCCTTGGCCGGCATCGCGCGCAGGCCCTTGATCGCGTGTTCGACCACCTTTTCCTGGCCTTGGCCGATACGGGCCGACCATGCGCCCGCGTCGCCCAGCTTCGGTGCGCCGGCAGCGCCGCTGTCATGGCAGGCGGCGCAGGTTGCCTTGTATACGGTGTCACCCGCCTGCAACTGCTTCGGCGCGTTCACATCCTTCAGCGTGAAGCCTGCGTCCGCCTCCGGCTTGATCCGTGCGGCAATCGATTCCGGCATCTGGCCGGTCGAGCCGGCACCGGTCTGCTCTGCGCTGGTAACATACTGCACCAGCAGCACGATGCAGATGATGGGGACCAAAAAGCCCGCAATCACTGCAGCGATGAGCTGCTTCGGCGTCTTGATCGCGGATTCGTGTTCGTTGTGTGCGTCGCTCATTATTCCCTCAGTGCAATTTTCTGAAACCGTAGCGGTTGCGTGAAGCGGCCGTTCCGGCCTGAAGATGCTGCAGCGCAATACCCTGAAAAACCTTTGATTATAGACTCAAAGCGCCTGCTTTGGAACGAAAGCCGCGTGTTTTGCATGGACGGCAAACCGGAAAAACGGTATCCTTCATGCCTCTTCACATGTCTTCCTACGCGGCTGTAGCTCAGTGGATAGAGTATTGGCCTCCGAAGCCAAGGGTCGTGGGTTCGATCCCCGCCAGCCGCGCCACTTCCAGGACTTGATACAAGTTTCGTCGAAGTGTGGCGAATTTCAATTTCAGCCATTCAAGATTCCATCATGACAAGCCTGCTCCATGCCGGCCTTCATTCATGGTTGTCTTTATGATCGGGAGCCTGTACACTTCGCCCCCTCAGACGCGGGGTGGAGCAGTCTGGCAGCTCGTCGGGCTCATAACCCGAAGGTCACAGGTTCAAATCCTGTCCCCGCAACCAAATAAAGAAGCAAAAAGCCCGGCCATACGTGCCGGGCTTTTTGTTTGGCTATGTCTGAATAAACGTTGAGCCCGCGCTCCGCTGGACGCACGGGTCGAACATGATCCCGCTGCGGGCAGCGGGATCATGCGCTGGAACGACGCTTGACCGAGGGCGCATGCCGGACCATCGCATGACCGCGTACTGTTCCATCGACATTCGGGAACGAGAGCGTCAACTGGATCGGTCATGAAGGTCCGGCCCCTCAAGCCTCAAACTGCCGTGAAATGGACGCTACGCAGACACTGCGTGCCAAACACTCACGCAGCGGACCTGCCTTCGTAGTTGTATTTATCCTTTCGAATATCCATTGGCGAGCCGTCTGCCACCGCCCCTCCAAGATGCAGGGCAGCAGCGACTGCGGCATTGATCCCGGTTGTCACCGCGCCTTCCACCCATCCACCCGTGTGCGACACGCCGTCACCGGCAAGATAGACGCCGCTATCCGGTTGCGGGTCCTTGGCCTCGGCGCTTTGATACTGGTAGAACGCCGCATGCTGATTGGGTTCCTGGCCCGGATTGTTGAGCTTGAATGCGCCGAATTGCGTCGGTCTGGTTTGCCAGTCAACGTTGTGCAGCTCGCCGTTGAGCGGAACCAGATTTTCTGCGAATTCCGGACTGACCTGTGCGATGACTTTCTTGAATTCCTCAAGGCGCTCTTCGGGCTTGAGGCCCAGCAGCTTGGTGGACTTGTCGCCCCAGGTATAGCTGACCAGCACCACGCCGTGATCGGTACCCGGGTAGCCAAGACAGTAGATGCCGTGCGGAGATTGATCGGTCTGGATGGTTTGCGGAATGTCCTTGCGCGGATTTCCCTGATCGTCCAGCCAGAACTTCTTTTCGGTGCGAATGAACAGCTTGGATGAATTCATCAGGTGCAGATCGGTTATCGCGCTCGCGACATCCTTGCTGAGAACCGGATCGGAGTCGCGCGCAGGCAATGACATGCCCATGCGTTCCATCGCGACGGGACTTGCAGTAACCACCACGGCGGCGAACCCCTTTTCCTGCACGGTGCCGTCAGCAGCCTTCAGTTTCACGGTTGACTTGCCAGCGTTTGCCTCGATGCCAGTCACGGTCGTGGTGAGGCGGATCTCGGCGTTCTTTTCGAGCGATACGCTGTTGCCTGCGGGATCGGTCATCTCGGCTGTGTAGAAGTGGTCCAACGCGTCCGTCGTGCCCTTGGGCAGCAGATGCTGGTCGTCATCCAGTTTGTTGACCATGACGCGCAGGATTTCGAGAAAGCCGACCGGATACAGCGGTCCGAAGCCGCCGGTGCCGATACCCAATGCGCCGAAGGCATCGAGTTGATCTTTGCCCCATTTGATGCCGAGTTCCTGCATGCCTTCCTTGACCGCCGCAAAGAAGCTCTTGCCCTCGTACTTGTCGATATAGCCCTGCCAGATTTTCTCCAGCTTCTCCGAGTCGTGCGCTTTTCTGGCCTCCTCGATCGGCGCTGTCAGACGCGAGGCAAATTTGCCAAAGTCCGCGCCTACCTGCTTCAGCAGAACGCTGTCCGGGGTGGGGGCGCCAGGCTTCCAGTCGATGGTTTCTCCCTTGAAGAACAGTTTGGTCGGCACCTTGCCGGGGTTGGGAAAATCGGAAATCGTTTTAACGCCAAACTGCTTGAGGAAGTGAAACCAGGTGCGGCCCGTCGGCGGGAAGCGCATGGCGCCCATCTCGGAGAACTCGGGTGCGGTCGTGCCGTTCGTATTCGTGTAGTGGCGCGACTCCAGCCGTCCGCCCCTTCTATCCTCCGCCTCCACCATCGTCACTTTGGCACCGGCTTGCAGCAGCATGCGCGCGGCAGTGGCGGCAGCGGCGCCGGTGCCGACGATCAGCACCTCTTTCCCCCGAGCCTCAGGCGGCAACGTGATCGGGTTTTCGTTGAATTTCAAAAAGCTCTTGTAGTCATAGTCGGTGTCGATGAAGTTCTGATTCGGTTTGTTGGTCCGAATGAGTTCGAGGCCTTCTTTCGCAGCGCTGTCCACGTGCTGGAACAGGCCGCTCCGCGCAGCCGGGCTCATGGCGGCGAGTGTATGGTGCAGCCAGTTGACGGCCGGCCCTCTCAGCTTCGGCGCGTCAAGGAGCTTCCGTTGCTCGGCGCTCAAGCCTTCAAGTTCTTTCTTTTGTTCCTCTTCAGAGAGAGTTGCAAGGCGCTCATTCAGCGCATGAGCGTCTTTTTCTGCCAGCGTTGGCATACGGCTGATTCCTCCGGACTTGACGTTCTTGCCGGCTTCATTCAGTACATCCACCTTCTCCTTGTCGCTCAGGCGCTGCCAATGCGCATGGACTTCTCGCTGGAACGCAAGTCGCTGTTCACCTTTCGGCGTGTTGGCCAATTTCCCGAGATTCGCGTTGAACATTGCGGCGACATGTGCCCGTTGCGTATCGTCTTTGGGCCACGTGCCGATCGGCGTTGCCTTGCTCGTCGGCAGAGGGCGTCCGTTATTGGCGACCGGGCCGTGTTCAAGGTGTGTGAGCGTAGACTGGCGCATGACTGCTGCGGTGTTCGGCTGCGAAATCGTCCTCTGCGCAGCAACGGCATTGGTGGTTTGTGAAACGCCAAGGATGGGTGTGGTTGGGGTAGTCGTCATGTAATTTCTTTCATCAAGAGTTTCAGGAATTTTTCGAGACTCGCGCAATCTGCGCACGAGCAAGCAACGCGGAGGTGGATGATGCCGAGCGTGACGCAGGCGTGGTTTGGCGCATTTCCTCCTCGGATGACAACGGCTCTTTGCGCCACGCGTTGGCCTGGGATGACAGCGTTGTCAGGATGCTGGACAGGATGTCCGGTGTAAGGGCATCCAGACGTTCATGCCGGGCCAGCATGATTCGGCCCGTGTCCGGCGAAATCGCAAACACCGGCCCGTCACCCTTGTACAGAAACAGATTTTTTTTCAGCAATGCGCGATACACATCGCGTTCGCGACCAACCGGCGGATCGCCGAAATCGCAATAGATGAACAACATGTCGGCATTGATTTTTTCGCTGTAGATCAGCGAAAACTTGACCTCATTGACTTCCACCGGTCCGCCTCGCATCACGGACGCAGGATCGTCAAGCCACGATCGCTTGCAAAAGCCTTCGATCAAGCTTGAGTAACTACTTTTACTCATGCAAATCTCCCTTTGAAAATTGAACTCCTTGAAAAATCACACCCATTCAGAACCATGCAATGCATCGCATGTTGCGTGGCGGATGTCGTACCGCGCAATTCTTCAACTGACTGGAGAATGGGTCGTGCGGCGAAGCGGACTGGTTCCACTTCACTGGCCGGAATCGGCATGTATTCACGAGATTTTTCTTGTTTTATTCGTGAAGAATTTCAGATGGTCGGAAAGCGTAACGTGTGCGTTACAGATGTATGAAGAAACGTCTTGGCGAAGCAGGGATTCACATGACACGATGCGTGCTTGGTGAAGGCGCGAAATGCGCAAGGGATGCGTCAGCGGCAATCGCTGACGGGATTGGCGAAGGAGAAGAACAGGCGGGTGTGCGGGGCACATTGCATGCCCGGGTCATTGCACAATGCAGCAGGAGTGCGTGGTCGCGAAGCGCGCATCGACGCATACGTGGATCGATTACGTCACGGTTCCGCTTCGTGCATCACACCATGTCAGCGCATGTGCGAACTGCAACGGGGAACGACAATGCTGTCACTTGCGCAGCGTGTCGTATCCCCGAATACATCAATGAATTCAATTGCCGGGGCAAATCAACCGCGGAATGCGACCAGCGTCAGGATGTCGTAGTTCGCCACCAGCTCGTCGTCCTGATTGGTGACGTCCACTTCCCATGTGACCACGCCCTGGCGCACGCCCTTGGCGTCCGTCTTGCGGCGATCGACCTTGCGCTTGCAGGTGAGGCGCGCGCGGATGGTGTCGCCGATGCCGACCGGCTTGATGAAGCGCAGCGTGTCCAGTCCGTAGTTCGCCAGTACCGGGCCCGGTGCTGGCGAGACGAACAGGCCGGCGGCGGCCGACAGCACGAAGTAGCCGTGCGCGATGCGCTTGCCGAAGGCGGTTTCCTTGGCGGCGATCTCGTCGAAGTGCATGTAGAAGTAGTCGCCCGACAGGCCGCCGAAGTTGACGATGTCGGCTTCGCTGACGGTGCGGCGGTGGGTCAGGAGCGAATCGCCGACTTGCAGATCTTCGAAGTAACGACGGAAGGGATGCACGTCCGATTCGCGCACGGCCGCGCCCTGGACGTATTCGCCGGTGACGGCGGCCAGCATGGTGGGCGAACCCTGTACGGCGGCGCGCTGCAGATAGTGCTTCACTGCGCGCACGCCGCCCAGTTCCTCGCCGCCGCCGGCGCGTCCCGGGCCGCCGTGCTTGAGCTGCGGCAGCGGCGAGCCGTGGCCGGTGGATTCCGGCGCGGCTTCGCGGTCGAGAATCAGCAGGCGGCCGTGGTGCGCGGCTGCGACCGGAATCGCCTTCGCTGCAATTTTCGGATCACGCGTGACCAGCGTGCCGACCAGGCTGCCGCGTCCCTTGGCGGCCAGTGTCAATGCCTCGTCGATATCGGTGTAGGGCATCAGCGTGCTGACCGGGCCGAAGGCTTCGATGTCGTGCACCTTGTCGTCGCGCATGGCGTCGCGGCACAGCATCAGGGTCGGCGCGAAGAACGCACCTTCCGCCACCGCGCCTGCCGGAGCGAAACCGTCGCGCTCGCCGAACACCAGCTCGTTGCCTTGCAGCAGTTGCGCGACGCGTTCGGCCACGTCGGCCTGCTGCGCGTGCGAGGCCAGCGCGCCCATCCGCACGCCTTCCTGCGCCGGGTCGCCCACCACGGTTTTCGCGAGACGTTCGCGCAGGCGCGTGGCGACCGCGTCGAGGTGTTTCGCCGGCACGATGGCGCGGCGGATCGCGGTGCATTTCTGCCCCGCCTTGACCGTCATCTCGCGCGCGACTTCCTTGACGAACAGGTCGAACTCTTCGTCGTCGGGCGAGACGTCCGGCGCGAGGATCGCGCAGTTGAGCGAGTCGGCTTCGGCGTTGAACGGGATGCCCTGACGGATCAGGTTCGGATGCGCGCGCAATTTCGCTGCAGTGTCGGCCGAGCCGGTGAAGGTGACGACGTCCGCGCCGTTCAGTCGATCGAGCAGATCGCCGGTGCCGCCGATCACCAGTTGCAGGCTGCCCTTCGGCAGCAAGCCCGATTCGTGCATCAGCTTCACTGCCGCTGCGGTCAGGTAGCTGGTGGCGGTTGCCGGTTTGGCGATGCAGGGCATGCCGGCGAGGAAGGTCGGCGCGAATTTCTCGAGCAGGCCCCAGATCGGGAAGTTGAACGCATTGATGTGCACTGCCACGCCGTGGCGTGGCACGAGGATGTGCGTGCCGCTGAACTTGCCTTGCTTGCCGAGGCGGATCACCGGCCCTTCGTGCAGGACATTGCTCGACGGCAGTTCATTCGCGCCGATGCTGGCATAGGCGAACAGCGTGCCGATGCCGCCCTCGATGTCGATCCAGCTGTCGGCGCGGGTTGCGCCGGTGTGGTAGGAGACCGCGTACAGCTCTTCCTTGCGCTCGCCGAGGAACTTGGCCAGCGCCTTCAGGCGCGCCGCGCGTTCCTGGAAATCCATTGCCAGCAGCGTCGGCAAGCCCTGGCTGCGTGCGTGCGCGACTGCTTCGTCGAAGGCGATTTGTTCGGCGTGCGTATAGCCGATTACACTGCCGTTGACGGCGCTGCGCAGCGATTGCGCCGACTGGCTGCCGAGCCAGCGGTCGTTAATGAAACTTTGAATGATGGGCGCGTTGGCCATGATGGATTCTCCTGGGTTTGATTCAAGAATGATCGGTAGTGCGTGTCTGGTTTCTCCTTCCCCTTCAAGGGGAAGGCCGGGATGGGGATGGGTTTGATGCTGCGGATTTAACCCATCCCCACCCTAACCCTCCCCTTGAAGGGGAGGGAATGTAGTGGAAAATTCGACGCTATTGATTCATCCGCGAGTCCGGTTTTAAATATCCTTCCGCGCCACCCGCATCGCCTCGCGCAGCACGTCGAGGTCGCCGACGTGATTCGCCAGCAGCAGGATCAACTTCGCGTTGAGCATGTGGCTTTGCGCCTCATCGAGGTCGCGATGGGTTTCGATCAATGCTTCGTAGAACTCGTCGGCGAGTGCGATGTTCGGTTCGGTGATCAATGGCGTGCTCATGCGGTTTCCAGTTCCTTGCAGGTGGCGCGGGCGAGCGCATCGTTCACGTCGCGCAGGTCAAGCGAGCGCCAGCGCGCGCATACGTGCTGGTCGGGACGCAGCAGGTAGAAGGTGCCGTCGCGTGCATCGAAGCGTTGCGCGAGCAGGCCTTGCACATCTTCCAGCACCGTGATGCCGTCGACTCCATCCAGGCGTGCTCCCTGCGGCACGATCACGAGCGGCCTGACCGGCAGCGCACCGTGCGTCAATGCGCGCAGCGCGGACAGCGTGTCGGCCGCAAGCGGCCTTCCATCGCTGAAGTACACGCCGCCGAACCGATCGCCGATGTGCGACAGGAACCATGTCGCGCGACCGTCCTGCATGAGCGGTGCATCGGCGCATGGCGCACCGGCGCACATCGCATTGGTGAAGCCGTCTCGGTCCGGCGTGTTGAGCGCCGACTCGCGGTAGGTCGCGGGCGTCGAGAGCCGGCCGCTGTTGACCAGCTTGCGCGCGAAGGCATGCTCCTTCGACAGCTTCAGCACCGCATCGCGGAACAGCTTGCTGATCGCGCTTTTCGGCGTGATGAAATCGGTCGCGCGCGTCGAGTGCCGGATGTTCTCGTCGGTCGCGTATTGCCGCTCGCTGGCGTAGGTGTCGAGCAGGGCAGCAGGCGCTTCGCCGTTCAGGACCAGCCTGAGTTTCCACGCCAGATTCTCCGCATCCTGCACGCCGCTGTTGGCGCCACGCGCGCCGAACGGCGACACCAGATGCGCGGCGTCGCCGGCGAACAGCACGCGGCCGTGGCGGAATTGCTCCATCCGGGCGCAGGAGAAGGTGTACACGCTGACCCATTCCAGCTCGAATTCGACGTTCTCGCCGAGCAGTGCCTTGACACGCGGGATCACGCGCTCCGGCGCCTTCTCGGCCACCGGATCGGCATCCCAGCCGAGCTGGAAATCGATGCGCCACACATTGTCGGGCTGGCTGTGCAGCAGCACCGACTGGTTGCGATGGAAGGGCGGGTCGAACCAGAACCAGCGTTCGACGGGGAAGTCCGCCTTCATCGTCACGTCGGCAATCAGGAAGCGGTCCTTGAACACGCGCCCCTTGCTTTCCAGTCCCAGCATGTGGCGCACCGGACTGCGCACGCCGTCGGCCGCGATCACGTAATCGGCCTGCAGCGTGTAGCTGCCGTCCGGCGTCTCGACCGTCAGCGTCACCGCGTCCTCGTTCTGCGTGAGCGCGACCACCTTGTTCTGCCAGCGCAGGTCGAGGTTCGGCAAGGCCTGCGCGCGTTCGCACAGATAACCTTCGACGTAGTACTGCTGCAGGTTGATGAAGGCCGGACGGTGATGGCCGGTTTCCGGCAGCAGGTCGAAGCGGTATACCTCGCCCTCCTGAAAGAACACGCGGCCCGTGTTCCAGCTCACGCCCTTGTCGACCATCGCGTCGCCGCAGTGCAGGCGGTCGAAAATCTCCAGCGTGCGCTTGGCGAAGCAGATCGCGCGCGAACCCTGCGACAGCTTGTTGTCGTCGTCGAGCAGCACCACCGGCACGCCTTGCTGCGCGAGATCGATCGCGGCGGAGAGGCCGACCGGGCCGGCGCCGACCACGATCACTGGATGGCGCGCAGGATGTTCCCCTGCGTTTGCCGCATGGTCCGCCGGCTTCGCCCAGGCGAATTCGAGAGTCTGAAAATTCGTGCTCATGTCATTGATATGTCATCGATGTCCGCTCAATCCTGCAGCGCGTGCCACATTTCCTTGTCGCGCTCGGCGGTCCAGATGCGCGGATGCTTGATGCCGCTGGCCTCGTCCACCGCGCGCGTGACGTCGAACGGCAGGCAGTGTTCGTAGATGAATACCTGGCTGAACTTCGGGTCCATCTTGCTGCGTGCATGCGCCATCGCTTCCTTCAGCGACTTGCCGGCGGCGACTGCTTCCTTCGCGCTTTGCAAGAGCGTGGTCACGAAATCCTTGGTGTAGTCGATGCCGGCATTCACTTCGGTCGGATTCATCAATGCCGGGCCGCGCCCGGGCACCAGCTTCTGCGGCTGCAGCGCGCGCAGCGCCTCCAGCGTGGCCGGCCATTCCTCCAGTTGCGCATCGCCGGTGTAGGCGGCGGCATCGTACTCGACCAGATCGCCGGAGAAGCAGATCTTCTGCGACGGGATCCATGCGATGGTGTCGCCTTTGGTGTGACCCATGCCGATGTGCATGAGCTTCACTTCCAGCTTGCCCATGAAGACCGTCATTTCCTTCTCGAACACCATGGTCGGCCAGGTCAGTCCCGGCACCGATTCGACGCCGGCGAACAGGCGCGGAAAGCGTTCGATCTCGGACTGCATGTCCTGCGCGCCGCGCTCGACGATCATCTCGTACGTGCCGCGCGAGGCGATGATCTGCTGCGCGCCTTCCTCGAAATACGCCGAGGCGCCGAGCACGCGCACCGCGTGATAGTGCGACAGCACCACATACTTGATCGGCAGGTCGGTGATCTCGCGGATGTGCTTGATCAGTGCCTGTGCCATCACCGGCGTGGCGGTGGTATCGATCACCATCACGCCGTCGTCGCCGATGATGACGCCGGAATTCGGATCGCCTTCGGCCGTGTAGGCGTAGGCGTTATCGGACAGCTTGATGAAGCTGGTTTTCTTTTCTTCCAGATCGGCCTGGGAAGCAAATTGTTTCGTCATCGTTGACCTCGTTTGAATGGTAGTTACCGTTGATGGAAAAGTATCGTTACGCTGAAATCGTTCTATGCAAATGCGGATGATTGAGTAGACTGGTAGAACACAATTTTTTCATTCTCTGGAGACTGTCTTGGTCAAGGTCTATTCAATCGATAGCGTGACGCCGGTGGTGCATCCCACTGCCTATGTGCATCCGACTGCGGTGCTGATCGGCGATGTGATCGTCGGTCCGCGCTGCTATGTCGGCCCGCTTGCCTGCCTGCGCGGCGACTTCGGCCGCCTCGTGCTGCAGGAGGGCGCCAACGTGCAGGACACTTGCGTGATGCACGGCTTCCCCGGCACCGACACGGTGATCGAGATCGATGGCCACATCGGTCACGGCGCAGTGCTGCATGGCTGCCACATCGGACGCAATGCGATGGTCGGCATGAACGCGGTGGTGATGGACGGCGCGCAGATCGGCGAGTCCAGCATCGTGGCGGCGGCCGCCTTCGTCAAGGCCGGCATGATCGTGCCGCCATCCTCGCTGGTGGTCGGCGCGCCGGCGCGCGTGATGCGCACCCTGCGCGAAGACGAGCTGGCATGGAAGATCACCGGCACGAAGCAGTACCACGAGTTGACTGAGCGTTCGCTGCGTTCGATGCGCGAAGTCGAGGCGCTGACCGAGGTCGAGCCCGATCGTGTTCGCGTGGATGCTGCAATGACGGATTCGCATAAGCACAAGCAGTGATGCAGTAAAGGCCGTCGCCAGCGGCGGCCTGCTTCGTCCCGATATCGTTCGATCTTGTTCGATACCGGCCCTCGATCCCGCTCCCGGATGCCGGCCTTATTTCGGCCGCTTGTCGATCACGCGCCGCGCCTTGCCGGTGGCGGTGCGTTCGATGCTGCCGCACTCCAGCACGCGCACGGTGGTGGACACGCCGACATAGGTCTTGATCATGTGTTCGATTTCCTTGCACAGATTTGCCGTCTCGTTCGGGGAAGTCGCGGCGCGCAATTCGGTCAGCACTTCCAGCTTGTCGAGATGACCGTCCTTCGTCAGCACGAGCTGATAGTGCGGCGCCAGATGCGGCTGCTTCAGGATCAGTTCCTCGATCTGCGTCGGGAAGACGTTGACGCCGCGAATGATCAGCATGTCGTCGGAGCGGCCGGTGATCTTGCCCATGCGCCGCATCGCGCGCGAAGTCGGCGGCAACAGGCGCGTCAGGTCGCGCGTGCGATAGCGGATGACCGGCATGGCTTCCTTGGAGAGGGAAGTGAATACCAGTTCACCTTCCTCGCCGTCGGGCAGCACTTCGCCCGTGATCGGATCGATGATCTCGGGATAGAAATGGTCTTCCCAGATCACCGGGCCGTCCTTGCTCTCGATGCATTCGTTGGCCACGCCCGGCCCCATCACTTCCGACAGGCCATAGATGTCGACCGCATCGATGCCGGCGCGCGCCTCGATTTCGGCGCGCATGGATTCGGTCCACGGTTCCGCGCCGAAGATGCCGACCTTCAATGAGCTGTCCGCCGCATCCAGTCCCTGGCGCGTGAATTCCTCGATGATGTTGAGCATGTAGGACGGCGTCACCATGATGATGTTCGGCTTGAAGTCCTGGATCAGCTGCACCTGCTTCTCGGTCTGTCCGCCCGACATCGGGATCACGGTGCAGCCGAGCTTTTCCGCGCCGTAATGCGCGCCGAGGCCGCCGGTAAAGAGGCCGTAGCCGTAGGCCACATGCACGATGTCGCCGGCGCGGCCGCCCGCTGCGCGGATCGAACGCGCGACCACCGTGGCCCACGTGTCGATATCGTTCTTCGTGTAGCCGACCACGGTCGGCTTGCCGGTGGTGCCGCTGGAGGCGTGCACGCGCACCACCTGTTCGCGCGGCACGGCGAACATGCCGAATGGATAGTTGTCGCGCAAATCCTTCTTGCCGGTGAAGGGGAATTTCGCGAGGTCGGCCAGCGTCTTCAAATCGTCCGGATGCACGCCGGCCGCGTCGAAGCTCTTGCGGTAATGCGGCACGTTGTCGTACGCATGCTTCAACGACCATTTCAGGCGCTGCAGCTGCAAGGCTTGCAGTTCGTCCTTGCTGGCGGTTTCGATCGGCTCCAGTTCGCCGGGACTCGGTTTGCGGTTCATGCTGTCTCCTGTTTCCACTTCACGCCGCGTCGCTCCACTGGCGGCGCGGCACACTCGGTCAATCCTTAATTGCCGGCTTCGCCAATCACTTCGCCCTGAATCCGGTGCGACTTGCCGCGAAACAGCGCAATCAGTTTGCCATCCTGGTTGGTGACGGCGATGTCATACACGCCGGTCTTGCCGGACAGCGATTTCTCGACCGCTTCGGCCTGCAGCAGATCGCCTTCGCGGCCCGGGCTGAGATAGTCGATGCTGCAGCCCGAGGCCACGGTGTTGTGGTTGCGGCTGTTGCAGGCATAGGCGAATGCGGTGTCGGCCAGCGCGAAGATGAAGCCACCGTGGCAGGTCTGGTGGCCGTTCAGCATGCTGGCGCGCACCCGCATCGTCATCCTGGCGTAACCCGGCCTGACCGCGACGATTTCCATGCCCATCTCTTGCGCGGCTGCATCGCGCGCATACATCACGCGTGCAGTCATTTCCGCCAGCGCCTGGGGTTCTGCCGGTATTCCCTGTTTTGCATCAAGCATGAAAGCTTCCTCCACTTGCTACCTTGCGCCGGATCAGCGGCGATACGCGGTAGCGGTCTTCACCATACACCCGTGCCAGATTGTCCAGCACCCTCATCACGTCCTCGAGTCCGACCGCATCCGCCCACGCCAGCGGGCCGCGCGGATAGTTGACGCCCTTCTGCATCGCCAGGTCGGCTGCCGGCGCCGAGCACACACCCTGATTCACTGCATCGGCGGCTTCGTTGGCCAGCATCGCCACCGTGCGCATCACCGCCATGCCGGGCACATCGTCGAGGCGCGAGACCTTGAAGCCGGCGGCCTGAAATGCACCGACGACAGCTTGAAAGGCTTCCGTGCTGCACTGGTCGGCGCAGGTGAGGGCAAGGCGCGTGGCGTTCGCATAGTCGAGCGCCAGATCGACCAGCACCGTATTCGGTTTGCCGCTGTCGCGTGCGCGCTGCGTTGCGCTGCGGCCGTCGGTCAGACATACCGTCGCGCCGCCGCATTCAAAAAGCGCGCCGCTTTCTGCTGCTTGGCGACGCAAGGCGATGCCTGCGGCGGCAAAGCGTGCGGCAACGGCTTCCGCCAGCTTGCCGCTGCCCATGAACACAATTTCATGCGGCGCGGGTTGCGGTGCTTCAGTGCCGACTGCGGGAGCGTCGCTGCCGTCATGGCGGTAAAAGCCACGGCCCGACTTGCGCCCGAGAAAACCGGCATTCACCAGCTCCTGCTGCGCCAGCGAAGGCGTGAAACGCGGGTCGTTGTAATACGCGTTGAACACCGATTGCGTCACGGCGAAATTGACGTCGTGGCCGATCATGTCCATCAGTTCGAACGGCCCCATGCGAAAGCCGCCCGCTTCGCGCATCACGGCATCGATGGTGGCCGGCTCGGCAGCCCGCTCGGTCAAGAGGCGCAGCGCCTCGGCGTAGTAGGGACGGGCGACGCGGTTGACGATGAAGCCGGGCGTCGATTTCGCATGCACGGGACTCTTGCCCCATGCGGCAGCGGTCGCGTACACAATGTCGGCCACCGCCTTGTCGGTCGCCAGTCCGCTGATGACCTCGACCAGCGCCATCACCGGCGCGGGATTGAAGAAATGCATGCCGGCCAGGCGCGACGGCAAGCGCAGCCCTGCGCCGATGGAGGTGACCGAGATCGATGAGGTATTGGTGGCGAGGATGCAGTCGTCGCCGACGATGCGCTCCAGTTCGGCGAACAGCGTGCGCTTGGCATCCAGGTTCTCGACGATGGCTTCAACCACCAGCGCGCTGCCGGCCAGATCCTGCAGGCTGTCCGCCGCCTGCAGTCGTTCGCCCGCGGCGTGCGCGGCGTCGGCGCTCATCTTGCCTTTTTCCGCCAGCTTGACGAAGGTCGCGCGAATGCCGGCGATGGCCTTGCCGATCGCTTCGGTGCGCGCATCGAACAGCTTGACCGGATGGCCGGCGGCCGCCGCGATCTGCGCAATGCCTGCGCCCATCGCACCGCTGCCGATGACGGCGACCGTGCAGGAACTCGGTAATGCATTCGTCATGGATTACTTTCCCTTGAATTGCGGCGCGCGCTTTTCCATGAATGCCGCGACGCCTTCCTTGTAGTCTTCACTGACGCCGAGTTCGCGCATGAAGTCGCGTTCCAGATCGAGCTGCTGGTCGAAGGTATTCGACGGACTCGCATACAGCGCCTGCTTGGTGCGTGCGAGTCCCCTCGTCGGTGCCTTGGCAAAATGCCGCGCCAGTGTCAGCGCCTCGTTCGCCAGTTGCTCGTCGTCCACGCATTTCCAGATCAGGCCCCATTGTTCGGCCCGTTCGGCGGAGAGCTTGTCACCGAGCATCGCCAGTCCCATCGCGCGCGCGGTGCCGATCAGGCGCGGCAGGAAGTAGGTGCCGCCCGTGTCCGGGATCAGGCCGAGCTTGCAGAAGGCTTCGATGAAGCTGGCCGATTTCGCGGCGAGCACGATGTCGCCGGCCAGCGCGATATTCGCGCCGGCGCCGGCCGCCACGCCGTTGACCGCGCAGATCACCGGCATCGGCAGCGCGCGCAGCGTGCGCACCAGCGGCGCATAGTATTTGTCGATCGATTCGCCGAGATCGACCGCCGCCGAACCGGGCGCAACGGCGCGATCCGCCAGATCCTGTCCGGCGCAGAAGCCGCGTCCGGCACCGGTCAGGAGCAACACGCGCACCGAGGAATCGGCCTGCACGCGATTCAGCGCATCGCGCACTTCCTCGTGCATCTCGGCGGTGAAGCTGTTGAGCTTGTCGGGCCGATTCAGCGTCAGTTGCGCGATGCCGTCGCCGAGCTCGAACAGAATATTCTTGTAGGTCATCGTTGTCTCCAAGGGATGCTGCGTTATTTTGTTTTTTGACAGCTTGTCAGGTGTCCTGATCGAAATCAACCACCAGCTTGTCCGTCACCGGAAAGCTCTGGCAACTCAACACAAAGCCGCGCGCAATCTCGTAATCTTCCAGCGCATAGTTGACGTCCATGTCAACCTTGCCGTCGACTACCTTGCAGCGGCAGGTGGAGCAGACGCCGCCCTTGCACGAATAGCGCATCTCGATGCCTTGCCGCAGGCCGGCGTCGAGCACCGATTCCTTGTCCTTCTGCATGGTGAAGATGGTATGGCGGCCATCCATGATCAGCGTCACTTCGCATTCCTCATGGCCGACGACCGGGCGCGTCTGCGCGACATGCTTGTGCTTCGGGATGCTGGCGGCGAACAACTCCACCTTGATGTTCGATTTCGGCATGCCATGCGCCTGCAAGGCATCCGACACCGCATGCATCATCTCTTCCGGACCGCAGATGAAGGCGGTGTCGATGTCGTCGAGATCGATCCAGTGCTTGAAGAATTCCGCGCACTTCTCGCCGGTGATGCGTCCGTTGAACAGTTCGATGTCCTGCTGCTCGCGGCTCATCACGTAGACCAGGTTGAAACGCTCCAGATACGTGTCCTTCAAGTCGGCCAGCTCTTCGCGGAAGATCACGGAGGACGAGGCACGATTGCCGTAGAACAGCGTGAACTTGCTGTGCGCTTCGGTCGCCAGCGTGGTCTTGATGATGGACATCAGCGGAGTGATGCCGCTGCCGGCGGCGAAGCCGAGGTAATGCTTGCTGTTGTCGGGCGACAGCGGCGTGTTGAAATGCCCCATCGGCGGCATCACCTCGATCGTCGTGCCTGGCTGCAGCGTGTCGTTGGCCCAGGTCGAGAACACGCCGCCCGTGGTGCGCTTGATCGCCACCCGCAGTGCGTCGTCCTGCACCGCCGAGCAGATCGAATACGAACGGCGCACGTCTTCGCCGGCGATCGTGGTGCGCAGGGTCAGGTGCTGGCCCTGGTTGAAGCGGAAGGTGTCCTTCAATTCCGGCGGCACGGTGAAGGTCACCGCGATCGCGTCGCGCGTTTCATTGCGCACCCTGGATACTGTCAGTGGATAGAATTTGCTCATTGCGGTCTGGTGTTTAGTGTCGCGGTATTCGCTTCAGAAATTTGGCGCTCGAAAACCTGAGCGTTCCCTCCCTTTCAAGGGGAGGGCTAGGGTGGGGATGGGTTACTACCTGAAACCCATCCCCATCCCAACTTTCCCCTTGAAGGGGAAGGAGCCGGAGTTTGCGACGGTCGTCCAAATTGCTGACTTCTCTATTTCTCGTAATGCGACGTTAATGCGGTTTGAAATAATCAAACGGTTCCCTGCAGTCGTCGCAGCGATACAAGGCCTTGCACGAGGTCGAACCGAATTCGCTGACGACGCGCGTATGTGTCGAACCGCAATGCGGGCAGGCGATCGGCGCAGTGTTGCGCCGGCGGCTGATGCCGCTGATATCGATCGCCTGCTGCACCGGCGGCGCGATGCCGTAGCCTTTCAGCTTCGTCTTGCCGCTTTCGCTCATCCAGTCGGTGGTCCATGCCGGCGACAATTGCGTCGCGAGCCGTACGCGGTTCACGCCATGCTGCCGCAGCGTTTCCGAAATCGCCTGCGCGATCACGCCCATCGCCGGACAGCCGGAGTAGGTCGGCGTGATCGTCACCACGCATTCCGGCTCGTCCCCATCTTCCTGCCATGCGACGTCGCGCACGATGCCCAGATCGACCACCGAGATTGCCGGCACTTCGGGGTCCGGCACTTCGTGCAGCCAGCCCCAGATCTGCTCGGTGGCGGGAAGTGTGGCGTTCACCACTGCGCTCCAGGATAGGCGCGCTGCAGGAATTGCATTTCCGCCAGCAGGTAGCCGAGATGCTCGGTGTGTTTGCCTTGCCGTCCGCCTTGCTGCATCCAGGCATTGGCCGGCGGCAGCACCAGCGTCGCTTCCTCGAAAATGCCCTGCACATGCGCCAGCCACGGCGCGTGCAGATCGGCCGGTGCCGGCGCGATGCTTTGCGCCGTCATCGCTTCATCGACGGCATCCGCCTTGAACATTTCGCCGGTGTACATCCACAAATCGTCCAGCGCGGCCTGCATCATGCTGCGGCTCTGCTCGCTGCCGTCGCCCAGCCGCACC
Organism: Noviherbaspirillum cavernae; assembly: GCF_003590875.1. Taxonomy (NCBI): domain Bacteria; kingdom Pseudomonadati; phylum Pseudomonadota; class Betaproteobacteria; order Burkholderiales; family Oxalobacteraceae; genus Noviherbaspirillum; species Noviherbaspirillum cavernae. The sequence goes on along the minus strand of NZ_QYUN01000002.1, from coordinate 3,707,942 downwards.
ACCAGGTCGCCGCTGCGGCGCAGGTGATAGCTGACTTCCTTGATCGATTTTTCGGCGATGTCGGCCACGCGCGCATCGCTCGATTTCGTCAACTCTTGCAGCAGAAAGTAGTGCCAGCTGTCGAAATAGAACTGACGCGCCAGCGTATCCGCATACGTGCCGTTCGGCTGCTCGACCAGCAAGAGATTGCGGAAATCGTGCGCGTCGCGCAGGAAGGCGAGCTGATCTTCATCGCGGTCCTTGCCTTCGAGTTCGCCCGCGTAGGCGAACCACAGCCGCGCCTGGCCCAGCAGATCGAGCGCGACGTTGGTCAGCGCAATGTCTTCTTCCAGCGCCGGCCCCTTGCCGCACCACTGCGAGAGCCGCTGGCTGAGCACGAGCGCGTTGTCGCCCATGCGCAGCAGAAAATTGAACTTGTCATCCGGCATTGCCATTCTCCATAGCCCCCGCTTACAGATTCTTCACTTCTTCCGGCATCGGGAAGAAGGTCGGGTGGCGGTATACCTTGCTGTTGGCCGGCTCGAACAGCGCGCCCTTGTCGGCGGGAACGCTGGCGGTGATGTCCGCCGCCTTCACTACCCAGATGCTGACGCCTTCGTTGCGCCGCGTATAGACGTCACGCGCATTGTTGATTGCCATTTCGGCGTCGGGCGCATGCAGGCTGCCCACATGCTTGTGTGCCAATCCATGCTGGCTGCGGATGAAGATTTCCCACAGCGGCCATTCCTTGTTCATTGCTTTCTCCTGCTGGTGTGATTACGCCGCCTGCGGCACTTGTGTCTTGCGGGCGGCCTGCTTGTCCGCGTAGGCGTTCAGGCCGTCGCGGAACCATGCACCGTCTTCCCAGGCCTGCACGCGGGTGCGCAGGCGTTCGCGGTTGCAGGGGCCGTTGCCCTTGAGCACGTTCTGGAATTCGCTCCAGTCGATTTCGCCGAACTCGTAGTGGCCGGTTTCCTCGTTCCATTTCAGGTCCGGGTCGGGCACGGTGAGGCCGAGGTATTCCGCCTGCGGCACGGTCTGGTCGACCATCTTCTGGCGCAGCTCGTCATTGGAAAACAGCTTGATGCGCCATTGCGCCGATTGCGCGCTGTTGATCGATTCGGCATCGGACGGGCCGAACATCATCAGCGACGGCCACCACCAGCGGTTGAGCGCATCCTGCGCCATCTGCTTTTGTTCCGGCGTGCCCTTGCACAGCGCCATCATGATGTCGTAGCCCTGGCGCGCATGGAAGGATTCCTCCTTGCACACGCGAATCATGGCGCGCGCATACGGGCCGTAGGAGCAGCGACACAGCGGGATCTGGTTGATGATGGCCGAGCCGTCGACCAGCCAGCCGATCGCGCCCATGTCGGCCCAGGAGAGCGTGGGGTAATTGAAGATGCTGGAATACTTGGCCTTGCCGGAATGCAGATCGGCAAGCAGTTGATCGCGCGACACGCCCAGCGTTTCCGCTGCGCTATACAGATACAGGCCATGACCGGCCTCGTCCTGTATCTTGGCCAGCAGAATCGACTTGCGCTTCAGGGTCGGCGCGCGCGTCACCCAATTCCCTTCGGGCAACTGGCCGACGATTTCCGAATGCGCGTGCTGCGAAATCTGGCGGATCAGCGTCTTGCGATAACCCTCCAGCATCCAGTCCTTCGGCTCGATCTTGACGCCGGCGTCGATTTTTTCCTGAAACGCCCGTTCCTCCGGGCTCATGTCTTGCAGCGCGCGCACGCGCTGCGCGCCGGTGTCAACCAATTGAGCGTACATGGTCTGGTTCTCCTGTAACGCGGTGAAGTTTCTGGCAGATGGTTAGACGGATTTTCGAGGAATCCGTTTCGAGTGTGGATTCATCATATGATACGAAATAAGGTATGTAAACACTTTTTATGAATCATTTCTGATTCATGTATCCTGTTGCCGCTTGCTGTGATATAAATGCGTTCACCTGCGGTGCCAGCCGCCATCGTCAACAAGGGTTTTCAGCCTTATCGAATGAAGAATCTGTCGGTCAACAAATGGATCGAGCAAAGCCTGGCCAGCGATCCGCCGCGCTCCAAATCCGTCGCCATGACGGTGCTGGGCGATGCGATTGCGCCGCGCGGCGGCGCGTTCTGGCTCGGCAGCCTGATCACCCTGCTGGCGCCGTTCGGCATCAGCGACCGGCTGGTGCGCACCAGCGTGTTCCGCCTCGCCGAGGAAGGCTGGCTGGAAGCGTCGCGCGAAGGCAGGCGCAGCCAGTATTCGCTGACCGCGGCCGGCCAGCGCCGGCTCGAACGCGCCTACCGCCGCATCTATTCGCCCTCGGGCCTGCAGTGGGACGGCAGCTGGACGCTGGTGCTGACCGCGCCGGAAATCATCAGCGCGGCGCAGCGCTCGCAACTGCGCAAGGAACTGCTGTGGGAAGGATTCGGCATGGTCGGGACCGGCGTGTTCGGTCATCCCGGCGAGAAGGCCGCGGCGCTGGAGGAAATCCTCGCGCGCGTGAAGGTGACCGGCAAGGTGTTCGTGTGCTCGGCCAGCGAATCAAGACAGGTCAGCTCGCGTCCCCTGAGCGATCTGGTGGACGCCTGCTGGGAGCTGGGCGCGGTGATCGAGGGCTACCGGCATTTCATCGCATGCTTCGAATCGCTGCTGCCCTTGCTGAACAGGAAAGGCGCGCTCGATCCGGAGCGGGCCTTCATCATCCGCACCCTGCTGATTCATGCATTCCGCCGTGTGCAGCTGCACGATCCGCAACTGCCGCTAGACTTGCTGCCGGCGCAATGGCCGGGCACGCCGGCGTATGCGCTGTGCCGTGACATTTACCAGCTTGCCTTCAAGGAGGCCGAGGAATATATCTTGACGACGCTGCAGCGTGAAGATCAACATGTACCCGCAGCGGCGTCATATGTGCATCAGCGCTTCGGCGGATTGGCATAATAAGAATACTGGTTCGGCATCGCCGCAAACAGAAAGGCAAGATTCATCACCCACGATGGAGTTTCAGCAAATGAAGAAGGAGAAGACAATGAAGACAACACTACTGAAAGCGATATTGCCGGCCATGGTGTGCGCGGCATTTGCCGCTACGTCCGGTACAGCAGTTGCCCAGATCAAGGTGGGCGTGACGGTATCGGCGACCGGACCGGCGGCCTCGCTCGGCATCCCGGAGAAGAACACCTTCGCGCTGCTGCCGAAGCAGATCGGCGGCAAGACGGTCGAGTACATCGTGCTCGACGACGCCTCCGACACCACCACCGCCGTCAAGAACACCCGCAAGATGGTGGCCGAAGACAAGGTCGATGTGATCGTCGGTTCGACCGTCACGCCGAACTCGCTGGCGATGATCGACGTCGCGGTGGAATCGGAAACGCCGATGATCTCGATGGCCGCCTCCGCCGCGATCGTGTCGCCGGTCGATGCGCGCCGCCGCTGGGTCTTCAAGACACCGCAGAACGATTCGCACATGTCGACCGCGATTACCGGCCACATGGCCGACGCCGGCGTCAAGACGGTTGCCTTCATCGGCTTCAACGACGCCTACGGCGAAGGCTGGTTCCGCGAATTCTCCAAGCTGGCCGAAGTGCGCAAGATCCAGATGATCGCCAACGAGCGTTTCGCCCGCACCGATACCTCGGTCACCGGCCAGATCCTGAAGATCATGTCGGCCAATCCGGACGCGGTGCTGATCGCCGGTTCCGGCACGCCGGCCGCATTGCCGCAGAAGACGCTGAAGGAACGCGGCTACAAGGGCAAGATCTACCAGACGCACGGCGTGGCGAACAACGACTTCCTGCGCGTGTGCGGCAAGGATTGCGAAGGCACGCTGCTGCCGTCCGGTCCGCTGCTGGTGGCCGAGCAACTGCCGGATTCCAACCCGGTCAAGAAATCGGCGATGGCCTACAAGACCGCCTATGAAAAGGCGAACGGCGCGGGCAGCGTGTCCACCTTCGGCGGCCACGCCTGGGATACCGGCGTGCTGCTGTCCGCAGCCATCCCCGAGGCGCTGAAGAAGGGCCAGCCCGGCACCAAGGAGTTCCGCGCCGCGCTGCGCGATGCACTGGAGAACGTGAAGAACCTCCCCGCATCGCACGGCATCTTCAACATGGGCCCGACCGACCACCTCGGCCTCGACCAGCGTTCGCGCGTGATGGTGCAGGTCGTCAACGGCAAGTGGAAACTGGCGGGCTCGGCGGACTGAGCCGGACTGGCTTGTATCGGAGCCTGATGAACGTTGTGCGCTGTCCGGTTCCCTCCCCCTTGCAAGGGGGAGGGCCAGGGTGGGGGTAGGGTGCTCGACCGGCCTTTGCGCCTGTTCGAAGACCCTAGCCCCATCCCGACCTTCCCCCTTGCAGGGGAAGGAGCCTGGCGACGCGATGTGAGCACTTTGGTGTGATCTGAAGTGCGCGAGACGGAACACCTCCCGCTCTCGCTGCCCTGCATACCCTTCCTTACCGAGACTTAGAATGGATTTATCAATTGCCGCCATCCTTGCGCAGGATGGCACCACCAGCGGCGCCATCTACGCGCTGCTCGCGCTGGCCCTGGTGCTGGTGTTTTCCGTCACGCGCGTCATCTTCATTCCGCAGGGCGAATTCGTCGCGTTCGGCGCGTTGACGCTCGCGGCCATGCAGTCCGACAAGTTTCCCCATACCGCGACGCTGCTGGTGGCGCTGGGCATCCTCGTCTTCGTGCAGGAAACGCTGGCCGTGCTGCGCTCCGCCGAGAGCCGCCGCCGCGCGCCGCGCAGCATCGCGCTCGCCTTCGCGAAATTCGTGCTGTTCCCGATCGCGGTATTTGCCACCGCCAGCACGTTCGCGGTGTCGGGCCTGCCGATGGTGCTGCAGGTGCTGCTGACCCTGATCATCGTGGTGCCGATGGGACCGATGGTCTACCGCCTCGCCTTCCAGCCGCTGGCCGAAGCCACCACGCTGGTATTGCTGATCGTCGCGGTCGGCGTGCATTTCGCGCTGATGGGCCTGGGCCTCGTGATGTTCGGTGCGGAAGGATCGCGCACCACGCCGTTCTCCGACGCTCGCATCGAGATCGGCCAGCTGGCGATTTCGGGCCAGAGCATCGTCATCGTCGGCGTCTCCATCGTGCTGATCGTCGGCCTCTACCTGTATTTCGAGCGTGCGCTGTCCGGCAAGGCCTTGCGCGCCACCGCCGTCAACCGACTCGGCGCGCGCCTGGTCGGCATCGGCACCACGCAGGCGGGGCGTCTCGCCTTCACGCTGGCAGCCGCGATGGGTGCGCTGTGCGGCGTGCTGATCGCGCCGCTGACCACCGTGTATTACGACAGCGGTTTCCTGATCGGCCTGAAGGGCTTCGTCGGTGCCATCATCGGCGGGCTTGCCAGCTATCCGATCGCCGCCGCCGGCGCGATCCTGGTCGGCCTGCTCGAATCCTTTTCCTCGTTCTGGGCCAGTGCATTGAAGGAAGTCATCGTGTTTACGCTCATCATCCCGGTGCTGCTGTGGCGCTCGCTGACATCGAAGCATGTCGATGAAGGAGAGGAATGATGAACAAGTTCTTCCTGATCTTCATCGCCGCCGTTGCGCTGCTGCCGATCCTGCCGACGCCGGAATTCTGGATCACGCTGGCCAACTACATCGGCCTCTATTCGATCGTCGCGCTCGGACTGGTGCTGCTGACCGGCGTCGGCGGCCTCACCTCCTTCGGCCAGGCGGCCTTCGTCGGCCTCGGTGCCTACGCGACCGCATATCTGAGCACGCAATTCGGCCTCTCGCCCTGGCTTGGCTTGCTGGTCGGCATCGTCATCACCGCCGGCGCGGCCTTCTTCATCGGCGCGATCACGATGCGGCTGTCGGGACACTTCCTGCCGCTGGGCACGATCGCCTGGGGCCTGTCGCTGTTCTACCTGTTCGGCAACCTGGAATTCCTCGGCAAGTACGACGGCATCAGCGGTATCCCGCCGATCAGCATCTTCGACCTCACGCTCAATACCGGACGTGAAATGTATGGCCTGATCTGGCTGGTCGTGATCCTTGCGGTGGTGGCGATCCAGAATCTGCTCAACTCGAGGCCGGGACGTGCGATCCGCGCCCTGAAGGGCGGCGGCGTGATGGCCGAAGCGATGGGTGTCAACACGGCGTGGATGAAGATCGTGATCTTCGTCATGGCAGCCGTGCTGGCCTGCATTTCCGGCTGGCTCTACGCGCACATGCAGCGCGCGGTCAACCCGACCCCGTTCGGTCTGAACGCCGGCATCGAATACCTGTTCATGGCCGTGGTCGGCGGTGCGGGCCACGTATGGGGTGCGATTCTCGGTGCAACGCTGCTGACCCTGCTCAAGGATCAGTTGCAGGTGGTTCTGCCAAAATTGCTGGGCGCGAACGGCAACTTCGAAGTCATCGTGTTCGGCGTGATGCTGGTGGTGCTGCTGCAATATGCGCGCGACGGCCTGTGGCCATTCGTGCGCAAGTGGCTGCCGCAGAAGCGGCAGGTCAGCGCGCCGGAATCTGCCGATGCGCTGCCGATGCGCAGCAAGCACGCAGCGGGCGAAACGGTGTTGCAGATCGACAAGGCGCGCAAGGAGTTCGGCGGCCTGGTCGCGGTCAATAACATCAGCTTCGACGTCAAGGCCGGCGAAATCATGGGCCTGATCGGCCCCAACGGCGCGGGCAAATCGACCATGTTCAATCTGGTGACCGGCGTGCTGCCGCTGACCTCGGGCGAAGTTCGCTTCCGCGTCGGCAACCAGCTGCAGCGCATCGATGGCTTGCCTTCGCGCAGCATCGTGCGGCACGGCATCGCGCGCACCTTCCAGCACGTGAAGCTGATGCCCACCATGACGGTGCTGGAAAATGTCGCGATCGGCGCGCATCTGCGCGGCACGTACAACGACGTCAACGGCATCGGCGCCAGCATTGCCCGCTGGAACCGCAAGGAAGAACAGGTCCTGCTGTTCGAGGCGAAAAAGCAATTGGAACGCGTCGGCCTAGGCAATATGCTGTATGAGGAAGCGGGCAGTCTCGCGCTTGGTCAGCAGCGCATTCTCGAAATCGCGCGCGCCCTGTGTTGCGACCCGACATTGCTGCTGCTGGACGAGCCGGCAGCCGGCCTGCGCTACAAGGAAAAGCAGGCGCTGGCCGACCTGTTGCGCAAGCTGCGCGCGGAAGGCATGAGCATCCTGCTGGTCGAGCACGACATGGATTTCGTGATGAACCTGACCGACCGACTGGTCGTGATGGAGTTTGGCACCAAGATCGCCGAGGGTGTGCCGACCGAGGTGCAGGAGGATGAAGCGGTGCTGGAAGCCTATCTCGGAGGCATCGAATGATAATCAAGGAACCCATGATGGATGCACTGACGACGCCGATCCTCGAAGTGAAGGACCTGCATGTGGCCTACGGCAAGGTCGAGGCGCTGCATGGCGTGAACCTGAAGGTCGGCGCCGGCCAGATCGTGACCGTGATCGGCCCCAACGGCGCCGGCAAGTCGACCATGCTCAACGCCATCGCCGACGCCTTGCCGACCACCGGCACCATGCGCGGCAGCGTCTCGCTGCTGGGCGAGGACGTCGCCAGCGTCCCGGTCGAGGCGCGGGTCGCACGCGGCATGTGCCTGGTGCCGGAAAAGCGCGAACTGTTTTCCACCATGACGGTGGAGGACAACCTGCTGCTGGGCAGCTACCGCCGCTACCGCGCGCGCGAAAAAAATTATGCAGACCAGCTCGACGTCGTGTTCGAGCTGTTCCCGCGCCTGAAGGAACGGCGCAAGCAGGATGCCGGTACGCTGTCGGGCGGCGAGCGCCAGATGCTCGCCGTCGGCCGCGCCCTGATGGCCAAGCCGCAACTGCTGATGCTGGACGAACCCAGCCTCGGCCTCGCGCCGCGCATCGTCAAGGAAATCTTCCACATCATCGTGCGCCTGAAAGAAACCGGCGTCGCGATCCTGCTGGTCGAGCAGAATGCGCGCGCCGCGCTGCAGGTGGCCGATTACGCCTACGTGCTGGAAACCGGCAGTGTCGGGCTGGAAGGGCCGGCATCGCAACTGGCGAATGACTCGAAGGTGATCGATACGTATCTGGGCCTGGCGAAAAAGGCGGCCTGAACAGCGGGAGCGACCGCTCCCGGAGAACGCAGTAACCAGGGTTTTGTGCAGAATTTCCGGAATCGGGAGTCGCCATGAATCTCACAACAAAAGAGGCTGCTTCGCTTGGAGAACTGGTCAACTGGCTGGGCCAGGACTGCTCGGAACGGGAAATCCGCGTCCATGTCGGCGAGCAATTGCTGCGCCTGCTGAAAGCGGATTACTACGCCTCTTTCTCGTGGGACGCCGCCGCCCGCTCGTTCTCCGATACGGTGTCGATCAACATGAGCCTCGACAACCTGTCGGCCTACGAACGCTATTACCAGTTCCACGATCCGATCACGCATGAGCTGCAAAAGCGCCGGCTGCCGACGCTGGTCGCGCAGGTCATGCCGCAGGCGGAATTGATGAAGACCGAATTCTTCAACGACTTCCTCGCGCGCGACGGCCTGCACCACGGTGTCAACCTGTACGCCTACGATGGCGACGACAACATCGGCGACATGCGCATCTGGCGCGGCCGGCGGCGCGACGGTTTCGACCGCACGACACTGGCGATCCTGGCGATCGTGCAGCCGGTCTTCACCTCGGCGCTGAAGCGGGCGCGCGCCCGCCGCGCGCAAGTGCCGACACAAATTCCGGCACAAATTCCCCATTCCGCTTCGGCAAGCACGCTGTCCCGCCGCGAACAGGCCATCGCGCAATGCGTATGCAGCGGCATGTGCGACAAGGCCATCGCGCAGCAGCTGGGCATCGAATTCTCGACCGTCAGAACGCACCTGTCGCGCATCTTCGACAAGCTCGGCGTGCACAGCCGCACGCAACTGATACAGCGGCTGGCCGACAAGCGGCCCTGAGCGCGATTTGATCGCGGATGCTGCGGCCGTGACACCCGTATTCGATTCCCGCATTCGATCCGTGTCCTCAATAATGAGGATATTGCTCCGCAATCCCTTGTGTCAGGATGAATTGCCTTTTCGGCATTCAACCTTACCAACGGAGCACCATCGTGGAGACAACAAAAAAATTCGATCGTCGCCAATTCTTGAAGACCACCGCAGGGATCGCCGCGATGCCTGTCTGTGGCGGATTTTTGACCGCATGCGGCGGAGGAGGCACTGACCCGATGACAACACAAGAGCAGCTTGCCTTGTCGGCATCCGACGCGATCAAGTCCATCTCTGCAGGGCGGTTGACGGCCGTCCAGTACATCACGACAGCACTCGACCGCGCCCGCGCGCTGAGCAGCCTGAACACGATCATCACGCTCAACGCGAGCGCCGCCCTGGAGGCCGCCAAACGCATCGATGCGATGCGCGCCGCCGGCCAGACACTGCCGGCGCTGGCCGGCATGCCGATTGTGGTCAAGGACAATATCAACACGAAGGATCTGCCGACCACGGCGGGCACGCCGGCGCTGAAGAACTTCACCCCGAATGCCAACGCGCCGACCCTGCAGGCACTGCTCGATGCCGGCGCGATCATTATCGGCAAGGCCAACATGCACGAGCTCGCCTTCGGCATCACCAGCACCAATTTCTCGCCCTTCGCCGGCGCGGTGAAGAATCCCTACAACGCCGCGCTGATTCCCGGCGGCTCCTCGGGCGGCACCGCTGCCGCGATTTCCGCTCGCATCGTGCCGGCCGGACTCGGTACCGATACCGGCGGCTCCTCGCGCGTCCCCGCCGCGCTGACCGGCATCGTCGGCCTGCGTCCTTCGGTCGGGAACGGCGGTGCCGAACGCCGTTACAGCGGTGCCGGCGTGGCGCCGATCAGTCACACCCGCGACACCGTCGGACCGATGGGCCGGACCGTGGCGGATGTCGCCCTGCTCGATGCCGTCATCACGCGCAGTGCGCAGGCGACCACCGTATCGCTGAAGGGACTGCGCCTGGGCATCCCCGCCGCCTTCTGGCAAAACCTAGACAAGGATGTCGCCGCCGTCATGGAAAGCGCGAAGACGAAGCTGGCGGCGGCCGGCGTGGTCTTCGTCAACGTCGACATGGCCGGCGTGATGACGCTGAACGACAAGATGTCGTTCCCGATCGCGCTGCACGAACCGATCGCCGACATCCCGGCCTGGCTGCAGGCCAGCGGCGTGACGGGCATCACGCTGGCCGATATCGCCGCCCAGGTCGCCAGCCCGGACGTGAAGGGCGCATTCGGCGCGATCATGGGCGATGCGTTCGCCGCCGCCTATCCGGACGCGATCAATGTCCACCGGCCCGCGTTGCGCACCATGTACGACAACTACTTCAGCGCCAATACCGTCGATGCCATCTTCTTCCCGACCACGCCGCTGCCGGCGGTCCCGATCGACGCGGTCAAGGGCTCGTCCACCGTCTCCATCAACGGCGGCGCGCCGCTCGATGAATTCGGCACCTTCATCCGGAACACCGACCCCGGCAGCAACGCCGGTGTGCCCGGCCTGTCGCTGCCTGCCGGCCTGACGCCGGCAGGACTGCCGGTCGGGATGGAAATCGACGGCCCGGTGGGCAGCGACAAGAAGCTGCTTGGTATCGGCATGGCGATGGAAGCCCTGTTCGGCGTGCTGGCCGCGCCCAAGGTCTGAGGCAGGGCTAGGCGCAAGGCCATCGGTTGGTGCTGCCGGCCGATGGTCCTCCATGCTCCTCTATCGTTCTTCAAGCGTGGAATCGGCGGAATTAGAGAAAGATTAAAAACCGATTAGGCGTTGAAAAATCGCGTCCAACTCATTGAATTCATTGTGATTTTCTGCAATGCCGCTCGCTCGGGAAACGGCAGCGCCGCGCTCGGCATACGTGCCGTTCCGCGCTCCGGCGACGTGCCCCTCTCGCTGGACAAACGCGCATCCACGCTGGGGAAACGGCACGTCCCCACGCGTGAAAAACGATGGCTTTGCGGGTTTTGAACCGCACTTTCGGTAATAAAAAGACATGAGTTGCACCGATTTCGCGGTTTGCCTCGCTCGAAATACGACAATTTCGCTGCCATCGCGGTGGTGACCCACGCTGGAAATACGTCACTGCGTGCCATCCCACGCTCGAAATACGTGTCAATGCAGCATTTTCAGCCCCGAACCTGCATATGTGGCGGCTTTTCAGGCAGTCTCTCGCCTCGCTGGAAAGACGATGGGTTGCCGCACATGCATTCCAGCCGTTTTTGCTCACTGAAACCACGCTTGGGAAACGATAAACGGCGGCGATGTGCCGCAGCCGAAGCTCTGCCGTTCGCTTTTCGGTCGGCGATGTCACGCTCGAAATACGCGTGCACGCGCCGAAACCCCGGAAAGCCGCCCGATTCCACGCTCGACAAACGCGTGCACATGCCTGTGGCGCGACTTTTTCGCCTCCTTCGCCCACGCTCGAAAGACGTGTTTCCACGCTGAAGCGATGTGTCTCCACGCTCGAAAGACGAGTATCGCCGTGTTACCTTAGGTCAACAGTCAATCACGCCCGAAAACCTTCCCGAACGCGCCATGCCAGCCCACGCCATCCATCACAAGCCCCTTACCGACGCGTTGCAGAGAATCGAGGAAACCCTCGCCAGCAAAAGAAAGGTCGCTGCCGCGCAGGGCCAGCTGGGCTTTGGCGGCGGGCCGGACACCTTGCCCGGTGATGTCACCGAGGCGCTCAACATCATCCAGCTGCCGCTGTGGGAAAACCAGGTGCGCGGCCTGCCCAATCCGCTGGCGCGCTCGGCCCTGTTTTCGGTGGCGCGCCAGAACGAGCCGCGCCAGCATCTGAAGGAGCGCCCGATCACTTCCGTCAAGGGCGTGGAAATCTATTACACCGGCGAGGAATTGCGGCAGGACGACGAAGACGTGTTCCTGAACCTCGTGCACCTCGCCCGCAGCCAGCCACTGGGGCATGAAGTCTCGTTCACCGCGTACTCGATGCTGAAGTCGATGGGCTGGCCGACCTCGTCACCGTCCTACGAGCGGCTGCGGCTGTGCATCCTGCGCCTGACCGCGAACGCGGTCGAGATCCGCTTCGACGCCGGTTCCGGCAAGCGTGGCTATGGCGGTACGCTGGTGCAGGAATTCACCTTCAAGGATGAAACCGACCGGCAGTGGAAGGTGCGGCTCAATCCGAAGTTGATCTCGCTGTTCGGCGCGGATGCCTACACCCAGCTCGACTGGCGCCAGCGCCTGAAGTTGCGTTCGCCGCTGGCGAAGTGGCTGCACGGTTTCTACTTCACCCATCGCGAGCCGTTCGGCTACAAGGTGGAGACGCTCAAGGGCCTGTGCGGCTCGTCCGCGCAGCAGCTCTATCACTTTCGCAACGGCTTGAAGAAGGCGCTCGACCTGCTGGTGGAGCAGGGCTTCCTGAAGTCGTGGCGCATCGATCCGGTGACCGATGTGGTGACCGTGCTGCGCGCCAGCCGCACGCAACTGCTCGCCTGAACATCACACCTGAACATCACGCACGATCCATTGTGCTTTTTGCACTTCAATTGTCATGCTGCTATCGCCTGTAGCGCAGCAGCCACGCGGGTTTGCAGCCGGCATCGAAAAATTTTGCAGGCATTTTGAATCAATGCAGAATGCAAACATGCTGGAGTGTCCGACGAAGCATTTCGTCGTGCGCTCCGGAGCAGATGCAAGGGCAAACCCGCCGCGAGGCGGGGACGCAAAGCCACCGGACTGCAGGGCGCACGCGATGAAACGATGAGGCGCGCGCTGCCAGTCAGCGGAGCCGCCATCCTGGTTTCAGGCGCAGCGCGGCCCTTTCTCGATCATTTCCCCCGTTGCAGATACCGAGAAAAGGCGTTTCATGTTTTCCCCGAGAGTCCTCCCGCCGAGCCTCTTTGCCTTGGCGGTGACGGCCGCCGCCGCCGGTACTGCGCTTGCGGATGACACTTCCCCCGCGCCGGGTGGCGCGCTTCACACGACACAAAATCATTTCCTGGCAATTGCTGCGCTCGATCCCGAACGCAGCGATGCGCTGCCGGCGATCGGCCACATCAACGCCGACTACGCTTACAGTCGCGCGCTCGGCGGCAGCGGCGTCACCATCGCGGTGCTGGACAGCGGCATCAACGCCGCACACGCCGAGTTCGCCGGGGTCGGCAAGCTGGTGCAGGGCTACAACGCCTTCAATGGTTCAGCCGATGTTGCCGACGTGCTGGGCCACGGCACGCATGTCGCCGGCATCCTCGGCGCAAGTCGCGGAAACGACGGCGGCGGCGGCATGTTCGGCGTGGCGTACGATGCGCGGCTGCTGCCGATCAAGGTGCTGGCCGACGGCGGCAGCGGCACCACCGCCGCGCTCGACAAGGGCCTGCGCTATGCGATCGGCAAGGCCGCCATCGCCAACATCAGCCTCGGCGCGAACAGTCGCTACGATCCGGGCGCGCTGCAGGAAGCGGTGCGCGGCGGCCTGCTGATGGTGATCGCCGCAGGCAACGAAGGCGCGGCCCATCCCGGCTGGCCGGCGCGCTTCGCCAGGGAAGCCTGGGCCAACAACCAGATCATCGCGGTCGGCGCGGTCGATGCCGACAACCGCATCGCCTCGTTTTCCAATCGCGCCGGCGACGCCGCCGCGTGGTTCCTCGTCGCGCCCGGCGTCAACATCTACTCGTCCGCTGCCGACGGCCGGTACGCCATCATGAGCGGCACCTCGATGGCGACGCCGGTCGTCAGCGGCGCGGCGGCGCTGGTCAAGCAGCTGTGGCCGGCATTGCGCGCCGATCAGGTGGCCGACATCCTGTTTCTCACCGCGACCGATCTTGGCGCGCCCGGCATCGATGCCGTCTACGGACGCGGCTTGCTGAATGTCGAAAAGGCCTTGCAGCCGATCGGCGACGTCGTCACCACCAGCTTCAACGGCCGGAGCATCAGGCTGCTGGCGACGGCGGTGCAACCCTCGGCCGCCACCAGCCGGCTGTGGCAGCTTGCCGCCTCCGGCAACTTGCGCGCGATCGGGCTGGACGATTTCCGGCGCGACTACAGCGTCGATCTCGCCACCACCGTTTCGAAGCCGGCCGCACTGACGCTGGAACAGGCCTTCGGCAGCATGGACAGCCGCATCGAGGTGGCCAATCACGTGCTGGCCGACGGCTCGACCGTGACGGTCGCCTGGGATCGCGGCGCGTCGGCCTGGCAGCGCAATGCCGATCAGGAGCAGCGCACACGGCTGGCCGCGTTCTCCTTCGTTTCCGGCAATGCCGCGGGGCGCGAAACCGCGTTCGGCATCGGCGGCATGGCAGCGAACTACTTCGGTGCCGGCGGCATGCAGTTGCGCGAAGCGGCGGCATTCCACATGGTGCCGGCCCTGGCCAATCCGTATTTCTCGCTGGTGCCGGACGCTGCCTACGCCGCCATCGCGCAGCAGGCGGGCGGCCTCAGGGTGAAGTTCGGCGTGCTGAGTTCGGGCGTGAACCAGGCGCTCGCCTCGCAGCCAGGGCCGATCCCGTTTGCCTGGATGCCGGCCGCCTCGTTCCAGCCGCTGCCGAAAGCCGCCTCGGCCCTGATCGAGGTATCGCAATCCTTCGGCGATGCGGCACTCGCCGTGTCGTTCGCCCGCACCAACGAATCGAACGCCTACCTCGGCGCGCAATCGAGCGGCGCGCTGGCGCTCGGCCCCGGCGCGGCCACCAGTTCGCTGCAGCTGACCGGCGCATTGCTGCTCGCACCCGGCCTCGCGCTCGCGGGCCAGGCTTCATACGGCGTGACGCCGGGTAGCGTCAACGGCAGCAGCCTGATCGCGGAAGTGACGGCCGCGCGCACCAATGCATTCACGCTGGCGCTGGTCGCCTCCGACCGCATCGCCGCCGGCGACCGCCTCAGCCTGTCGCTGTCGCAGCCCTTGCGCACCTATGCCGGCCAGCTGGTGCTCGATGTGCTGTCCGGCGTCGATGCCGACGGCGCGCAAACGCGCGAACGTGCGCGCTTCTCGATGGTGCCGGTGGTGCGCGAGCTGCGCACCGAATTGAATTATCAGATGCCGCTGGCGCAGGACGCCTCGCTGCGCTTCACGCTGCTGGTGCGGCGCAATCCGAACAACCTCGAAGGTGTGGCCGCCGAACGGTTGCTGGCGATGCGCTATGCGAAGTCGTTCTGAAGCGCCGACGGAAGGCCGCAAGCCGCATTAGGCAAGCCGCATTAGAATTGCCGGATCGAAATCGTTCTTCGACTGGCATGAGCAGCAATATCTTCACCTACGGTTCGCTGATGTTCCCGGAAGTCTGGGAAAAGGTGGTGCGCGGCAAATACCGCTCGACGCAGGCTGTCGCGCCGGACCATGCGCGTTTCGCGATTCGCGGCGAAACCTACCCCGGCATGGTGACCGCGCCCGGACAAACGGTCGCAGGCGTGGTGTATTTCGATGTGACGCCGGACGACGTCGCCGCGCTCGATATCTTCGAAGGCACGCCCTACCGGCGCGACGTGCTGCAGGTCAGGCTGGCAGGCGGCGAAACCCTTGCCGCCGATACCTACATCTATCTCGACACCGCGCAGTTGGCGGATGCTCCGTGGGAACCGGATGCCTTCCAGATGCAGCGGTTTCTCGATACATATTGCCGCGATAAGTTGGCCTGAAGACAACGATTTTCCCGGTCGGCATCCGATCCGTCCGCGCCCCGATCAGGCGCAGGTGACCGCGCAGGTGACCGGTATAATCACCTCTCTCGGCAAACTTTCACGGGCACCTCTGCCCGCACATCGAATTCCATGCTCGCATCGCAAAAACAACAGATTATCGACCTGTTCCAGGCCGCGCTCGCGCCCATCGTCACCGGAACGGAAGTGCAACCCAACGTCGCGCTGGAGCGTCCGCGCGATCCTTCGCATGGCGACGTCGCGTGCAACATCGCGATGCAGCTCGCCAAGCCGCTGAAAAAGAATCCGCGCGAACTGGCGCAGGCGCTGGTCGTCGCCGTGCTCGCCAATCCGGCGCGCGAAGGCTTGGTCGAATCGATCGATATCGCCGGTCCCGGCTTCATCAACCTGCGCCTCGCGGTGGCGGCCAAACAGGCCGTGGTCAAGGCGGTGCTGCAGGAAGCTGATCAATACGGCAAGAACCAGGCGGGCGCCGGAAAGAAAGTGCTGGTCGAATTCGTTTCCGCCAATCCGACCGGCCCGCTGCACGTCGGCCACGGCCGGCAGGGCGCGCTCGGCGATGCGCTGTCGGCCTTGCTGGAATCGCAAGGGTATGACGTCACGCGCGAGTTCTATTACAACGATGCCGGTGTGCAGATCGGCAATCTCGCGATCTCGGTGCAGGCGCGCGCCAGGGGCTTGAAGCCGGGCGATGCAGGCTGGCCGGAAGCAGCCTACAACGGCGACTACATCGCCGACATCGCGGCCGACTTCCTCGCGAAGAAAACCGTGGCCGCCAGTGACGGCGCGCCCGTGACCGCCAGCGGCAACGTCGATGATATCGAGTCGATCCGCAAATTCGCCGTCACCTATCTGCGCCGCGAACAGGATCTCGATTTGCAAGCCTTCGGTGTCAAGTTCGACAACTATTATCTGGAATCCTCGCTGTACACCGAGGGCAAGGTGACCGCTGCCGTCGATGCCCTGATCAAGGCCGGCAAGACTTACGAGCAGGAAGGTGCGCTGTGGCTGCGCACCACCGAGTACGGTGACGACAAAGACCGCGTGATGAAGAAGTCCGACGGCACCTACACCTACTTCGTGCCGGACGTTGCCTATCACGTCACCAAGTGGCAGCGCGACTTCGGCAAGGTGATCAACGTGCAGGGCAGCGATCACCACGGCACCATCGCGCGCGTGCGCGCCGGCCTGCAGGCGGTCGGCATCGGCATCCCGCAGGGCTATCCCGACTACGTGCTGCACAAAATGGTGACGGTGATGAAGAACGGCGAGGAAGTGAAGATTTCCAAGCGCGCCGGTTCCTATGTCACGGTGCGCGATTTGATCGAATGGTCGGCGGGCGATGCGACTGCGACGGACGGTTCGCGCGACCTGACGCGCGGCCGCGACGCGGTGCGCTTCTTCCTCATCTCGCGCAAGGCCGATACCGAGTTCGTGTTTGATGTCGATCTGGCATTGTCGCAATCGGACGAGAACCCGGTCTACTACGTGCAGTACGCGCACGCGCGCATCTGCTCGGTGCTGGCGCAATGGGGCGGCGACGAGAACACGCTGAACGCGGTCGACCTGTCGCCGCTGACCTCACCGCGCGAAGCGGCACTGTTGGCAAAACTGGCCGAGTACCCGGAGATGCTGCAGAAATCCCTCGACGAACTCGGGCCGCATCAGGTAGCGTTCTATCTGCGCGATCTGGCGGGCGAGCTGCACAGTTACTACAATGCGGAGCGCTTCCTGGTCGATGACGAAGCCGTCAGGCTGGCGCGTCTGGCCCTGCTGGTCGCGACGCGCCAGGTGTTGCGCAACGGTTTGGCGCTGATCGGCGTATCGGCGCCATCGAGGATGTAAATCAGGATATAAAAACAAGGTAGCAAGGGAGTCATCGGGGAGTATGCACAATCACATCAACAAGCAGCGCGGCGGAACCATCCTCGGCATCATCATCGGTCTGATCATCGGGCTCGGAATCGCATTGGCGGTCGCGATGGCGATCACGAAATCGCCGATGCCATTCACCAACAAGGTGGCGCGGCAGGAAAAGGCGGGGCCCACCGCCAGCCAGTCTGCCGATCCCAACAAGCCGTTGTACGGCAAGGCGGCGAAGGCTGCTCCCAGGGAAATCAAGGAAGCGGACAGCAGCGAGCAGCCAGCACCGGCTGTCGAGAAAAAACCCGAGGTCAAACCCGCGACAGCCGAAGCAGCGGCCGGTGACAAACCGAAAAAGGCCGAGATCAAGACTGCTGACGTCAAGGCGACGGAAGCGAAGGACCCGATCAAGGAAATCGCCATCAAGAGCGAGAGCGCGGACGACAAGTGGGCCTACTACCTGCAGGCCGGCGCGTTCCGCGAATCGACCGATGCCGAGAATGCCCGCGCCAAGCTGGCCTTGATGGGCGTCGAGGCGCGCGTGTCCGAAAGGCAATCCGAAAACGGCATCCTGTACCGCGTGCGGGTCGGCCCGTTCGTGCAGCTGGAGGCGGTGAACCGGGTGCGCGGCAAATTGTCGGATAATGGCGTGGATGCGGCAGTGGTGCGCATTGCGAAACAACATTGATAGTTTGAAAAGGAATCTCATGCGTTTTCTTCAACATGCATTGGCTGCATTGAGCCTTTCCCTGGTGGCCATCACGGCAGGCGCATCGCCGGCCAGTCCGCAGAACGGCGTCGATTACCGCACGCTCGACAAGGAGCAGCAGACCGACTCCGGCAAGAAGATCGAGGTCACCGAGTTCTTCTGGTATGCCTGCCCGCATTGCAACGCGATCGAGCCTTCGCTGGTCGAGTGGGTCAAAAAGCAGGGTGACAACATCGTGTTCAAGCGCGTGCCGGTTGCCTTCCGTGATTCCTTCGTGCCGCAGCAGAAGCTGTTCTACACGCTGGAAGCGATGGGCAAGCTTGACGAGCTGCACAAGAAGGTGTTCGACACGATCCACAAGGAGCGCCGCCAGCTCGACACCGACGCCGCGATCACCGAGTGGATCGTCAAGCAGGGCGTGGACAAGCAGAAGTTCCTCGACGTCTACAACTCCTTCGGCATCCAGAGCAAGGCGCGCCGCGCCGCGCAGCTGCAGACCGCCTACCAGGTCGATGGCGTGCCGCTGATCGCGATCGACGGCCGCTACCTCACCTCGCCGTCGATCGTCGGCGCCGGCATGAAGGGCGCATCGGAAGACGCGCTGCACACCGGCACGCTGCAAGTGATGGACTGGCTGGTGGCCCGCGCCGCCAAGGACAAGGGTACGGAAGCACCGAAGAAGGCGAAATAAGCCGCACGGCACCTGTCACGAAGTCCGTCGCTCGCAAGAGGACGGACTTTTTTGTTTGGGGCGGTTGATGCCGCCTTGCCGTGTCATTCCTCGCTGCGCCCGGAATGACAGTGTGGCGATTTCACATTCTGCTGACCAATGAATTTTCCAGGGACTTCCATGAAACGAGTATTCATCACCGGCGCATCGAGCGGTATCGGCGCCGCGCTGGCGCAACGTTATGCGGAACAGGGCGCGATGCTGGGCCTGGTGGCGCGGCGGCAGCCGCTGCTGGAGGAGTTGCGCGCGCGCCTGCCGCATCCGGAGCGGCATCGCATCTATGCGCTCGACGTCACCGACCATGCGGCGCTGGCCGCAGCGGCGCAGGACTTCATCGCGGCAGCGGGCGGGGCCGACGTGGTGATCGCCAATGCCGGCATTTCGCAGGGCACGTTGACCGAGTACGCGGAGGATCTCGCCGCGTTCGAGCGCATTCTGGCAACCAACGTGTCGGCCACGGTGGCGACCTTCGGCCCTTTCATCGCCGCGATGAAGGCGCAGTCGCAGGCCGGCAGCCGCGCCTGCCGTCTGGTCGGCATCGGCAGTGTGGCCGGCATCCGCGGTCTGCCGGGCGCGGAGGCGTACAGCGCATCGAAGGCCGCCGTGATCAGCTATTGCGAATCGCTGCGCGTGGAACTGCGCGCCAGCGGGATCAAGGTCGTCACCATCGCGCCGGGCTACATCGACACGCCGATGACGCAGGTCAACTCCTACCCGATGCCCTTCCTGATGGCGGTCGAGCGCTTCGCGGCGCAGGCGGTGGCGGCGATCGATGCGGGTGTCAGCTACCGGGTGATTCCGTGGCAGATGGGCGTGGTCGCCAAGCTGCTGCGCATGTTGCCGAACCCGCTGTACGACTTCGCGTTCTCGAAAGCGCCGCACAAGAAACGGCAAGCGCAGGCATGACACTCATCGATGCCATCGGTCAGGAACACCAGGCCGTCGCACCGCACGCAACGCCGCGCATCGTGTCGCTGGTGCCGTCGCTGACCGAGCTGCTGTGCGATCTCGGGCTCGCGCACCGGCTGGTCGGCCGCACCGGTTTCTGCATCCATCCGGCCGAGATGGTGCAGTCGATTCCGAAAGTCGGCGGCACCAAGGCGGTCAATATCGAGAAGATCCGCCGGCTCGCACCGACGCATCTGGTCGTCAACATCGACGAGAACGAGAAGCCGACCGTCGATGCGCTGGCCGGATTCATCCCGCACATTATCGTCACGCATCCGCTGGCGCCCGCTGACAACCCGGGCCTGTTTCGCCTCTTTGGCGACATCTTCGGCGCGCAGGAAAAGGCCGAGGCGCTGTGCGCGGAATTTGCGCGCGAACAGATGGCGCTGGACGCGCTGCTGCGGCAGTCGCAGCGGCGGCCGCAGACCATGCTGTACTGCATCTGGCAAGACCCGTGGATGACGGTGTCGCGCGACACCTACATCGCCCGCATGCTGGCGCAGATCGGCTGGCAATGCTGGAGCGCTGCGCCGCCGTCCGCAGCGGACGTGCGCTATCCGCAATTCGCATGGTCGGACGAACTGGTGCACGCGATCGACGGCGTGCTGCTGTCGAGCGAGCCCTATCGTTTCACCGAGGCGCACGCCGATGCGCTGGAGCGGCAGATCGGCAAGCCGGTGCAGCTCATCGACGGCGAAATGACATCGTGGTACGGCAGCAGGGCGATTGCGGGATTGCGTTACATGCGGCGGCTCGCGCTGGGCGAAGCCGGATGACGAAGGTGCGCGAAGGTGCGCGAAGGTGCGTGCGGGAGATGCAGCGGGCGGCTGCGGCAGAGTCACTTCTTGCGGTTGATCCGTACCAGCATACGGAGAAATTCGCGGGCGATCATCTGATGGTGTTCGTCGAGGCGTTGCAGGTCGGCCAGCAGCTTGACATCGGCAGCTTCGTAGCGCGAGCCGCTGCCCGCTGCATGTGTCGCCGCTTCGGCTTCGGCACCGCCGAAGCGCAGCCACTCGGCCGGCACCGCCAGCCATTGCGCTAGTGCGCGCAGCTTTTCCTGGGTCGGGATCGCTTCGCCCACCAGCCACTTGCGGGCGGCGTGCACGGTGATCGGCCGGCCCTCGAAGCGGACGTTGAATTCCCGCGCCAGCTGGGTCGGGCTGTCGGGTGAATAGTCGGCGTTTCGCAGCGCCTGCTGCAGGCGTTCGCTGAAGCCTTCGCGTTCAATGGATGGATTCATCGCTGGGCATTATTCCATATGGTCATCATGCTGGTTGTTGTTGCACAGAAATCACTGTGACCGAAAGTGTGAGGAATAATTGTCGGATTATTGCAAGAAAGCCCGCGCCTATAAAGCCCCAAACAGTTACAGCGCGTAACTGTTCATGTCCTTGATATAGATTTAGAACCGCTGCGGCGAAAAGCAATGGCGCAGGCCCCGCCAGCGGTGATTTTTGTCATGGGGACGCGAAATAAAGGGACGACATTGTGACGGCACCGATGCGCCACGGCACGTGCCATGGCGCATCGGTGCCGTGACCGCATCAGCGGTTGGTCAATGTCACGCCGATGACCACCAGCACGCCGCCGGCAACCATCGACAGCAGGATGGGTTCGTGCAACAGCAGCGCGCCGAGCGTGATGCCGAAGACCGGCACCAGATTGTTGAAGACGGCGGTGCGCGCGGGGCCGATCGCCTTCACGCCTTCGTAATACCAGATGAAGCCGATCACGGTGCCGAATGCGCCGAGATAGATGATGGCAGCGCTCACCTGCCACGTGAAACTGCGCGCATCCAGCGCGGGCAGCTCGAAGAGCGCGCCGCCGCCCAGCAGCAATACGCCCCACAGCGACGCATACGTGGTCGCGGCGATCGGCGACAGGCCCTTCAACGCATGGCGGCCGATGATGGTGTACGCGGCCCAGCCCGAAATGGCGCAGAACATCAGCAGCTCGCCCACGCCGACCGATTGCGAAATGTCATGCATCGCGCCTGCGAGGTCGCCGCGCGTGATGATCACGGCCGCGCCGACGAAGGCAATCGCGATGCCGAACCATTTGCGCGCGCTCAGTCGTTCGCGGAAGAACAGCGCCAGCGCCAGGGCGGTGACGACCGGGTTGAGCGCGACGAACAGCGCGGTGCGTCCTGCCTCCATGCGCGACAATGCGGCGAAGAAACAGATGTTGTAGATGAAGATGCCGGTCGCGCCCAGCGCGAAGGTCGCGAGTACCTGCGAGCGGTTCAGGCGCGGCAGACCGCCTTCCAGCTTGTACGCCAGCGGCAGCAGCAGTGCGCAGGCCACCGCGAAGCGCCCGGTGGCCGCGATCATGTGCGGCACCGCCTGCGCGACGACGCGGCCGGCGATGAAGGTGCCGCCCCAGAACAGCGCGACGAACACCAGCTTGATGTAGACCGATGCCGCCACGGCGGGGGCGGCGGGACGGACAACGGTGGCGGATGAGGCGTCGTTCATGATGGCGGCGGCGGTGATTGCGCCGATCGCATGCGCGAAGCGGCGCGGTATCGGATCGGTCAGGCGGTCTTGAAGCGGACGATGCCGTCGTCGCCGGTGGCGCGCGTCAGCACGCCGTCGAACCACAGCTTGTGCAGATGCGCCAGCGCCTCGCCCATGGCGAAGGTGAGCTGGTGCGCATCGAGCGCGCGACGGAACATGATCGGCACGATGTCGGCCGCCGATTGCGGCGTCGCGCACGCCTCGACCACTTCCGCCAGCCGTTCGCGATGGTGATCGTTCAGCTGCGTGATGCGCGTGTGCAGGCCGCGGAAGGGCTTGCCGTGCGAGGGCAGCACCAGCGTGTCGTCCGGCAGGTCGCGATATTTTTCCAGCGAATCGAGATACTGCTGCACCGGATTGGCTTCCGGCTCGACCGCGAACACCGACACATTGGTCGAGATGCGCGGCAGCACCATGTCACCCGAAATCAGCAGCTTCAGATCGGCGCAGTACAGCGAGGCATGTTCCGGCGAATGACCGAAGCCGGTGATCACGCGCCAGTCGTGTTTGCCGATGCGAAAGCGCTGCTCGTCCTGCATGCGGCGATACGCCGCCGGCACGGCCGGCACCAGCGTCGGGTAGTAGCTGCGGCGTTCGGCGAGGCGTTCCTCGATTGCCGGATCCGTCAGGCCGTGGCGCTGGAAATGCGGCAGCATCGCCGTGCC
Organism: Noviherbaspirillum cavernae; assembly: GCF_003590875.1. NCBI lineage: Bacteria > Pseudomonadati > Pseudomonadota > Betaproteobacteria > Burkholderiales > Oxalobacteraceae > Noviherbaspirillum > Noviherbaspirillum cavernae. The sequence continues at coordinate 3,684,940 of NZ_QYUN01000002.1, read as the reverse complement.
GTCGACGCCGGGCAGCGCCGCCGACATCATGCGCGCGAAGCCGTAGTCGCCGGTGGTCATCCACAGCGGAGCGTTCCAGCGCGTGCACAGCCAGTCCGCCAGTCCGACGTGATCGGGATGGCAATGGGTGGCGATCACGCGCAGGATGGGCAGGCCCTGCAATTCCTTCTCGAAAATGGTTTCCCACGCGGCGCGCGTGGCATCGCTGGCAATGCCGCAATCGACCACGGTCCAGCCTTGTTGTGTGCCGGCATCGGTGCGGACTTCATCGCGCAGCAGCCACAGGTTGATATGGTTCAGCGCGAACGGCAGGCCCATGCGCAGCCAGTAGATACCCGGCGCAACTTCATGCACGGCGCCCGGCTCGGGCAGCGTGTCGCCGAAAACGTATTCGAGTTGGGATTCCAGCGGATTCATCGGCGCATGTTCTCTTGGCAAGTTGAGAGATTCACATTTGCGGCGCACGCGCCTACAATATGTTTGACGTTAACGTTAACTGTCGTCACAACATTCTAAACATAAACGCCTGCCGCTGCCGGCGCAGACAAATCCCGTCATCATGCCGACCTATACCATCACCGAACTGGCGCGAGAATTCGACGTCACACCGCGCGCGATCCGCTTCTACGAGGATCAGGGCTTGCTGAGTCCGAAGCGCGAAGGCGCGGGCGGTCGCACCCGCGTCTACAGCGCGCGTGAGCGCACGCGCCTGAAGCTGACGTTGCGTGGCAAGCGGCTCGGCCTGTCCCTGCTGGAAATCAAGAGTCTGGTCGATATGTACGAGTCGCCGCGCGACACGGCGGCACAATTGAAGCGCTTCCAGGCGGTGCTGGCGCTGCATCGCGAGACGCTGGAGCGGCAGCGCGAAGACCTCGAGGCGACGCTGGCGGACATCACGGCGCACGAGGCGGAATGCCGGCGTCTGTTGAACGGCGACAAGGCGGCAAAGACGCCGGCGAAGAAAGCCGCCGCGCGGCGTGTGAAGGACGTCGCCTGATGCCGCCTTCCGGTGCGTTTTGGTGCGAATGATTGACGTTTACGTTAACGTCAATTGAAGGTATGATTTTGCGGCGGCGGCCGGTGCGGCCGCCTTGCAGTTTTCCTGCAGTTTCCCGATTCTGAAAACGTGAGGATGACATGATCCACTTGCCCGGCTTGACCTTTGATCACGGCGAGGACATCGCCGCGCTGCGCGAAACCGTGCAGCAATTCGCGCAGGCGGAAATCGCGCCGCGCGCCGCCGAAATCGACCGCAGTGACCAGTTCCCGATGGACTTGTGGAAGAAGATGGGCGACCTCGGCCTGCTCGGCGTCACGGTGGACGAGGAATACGGCGGCACCGCGATGGGCTATCTTGCGCACATTGTTGCGATGGAGGAAATCTCGCGCGCCTCGGCCTCGGTCGGGCTGTCCTACGGTGCGCATTCCAACCTGTGCGTGAACCAGATCAAGCGCAACGGCACGCCCGAACAGAAGGCGAAATACCTGCCGAAGCTGGTTTCCGGCGACTACGTCGGCGCGCTCGCGATGTCCGAGCCGGGCGCGGGATCGGATGTCGTCAACATGAAGCTGCGCGCCGACTGGAAGGGCGATCGCTGGGTGCTGAACGGCACCAAGATGTGGATCACCAACGGCCCCGATGCCGACGTGCTGGTGGTGTATGCCAAGAACGACATCGAAGCCGGTCCGCGCGGCATGACCGCCTTCCTGATCGAAAAGAATTTCAAGGGATTTTCCGTTGCGCAAAAGCTCGACAAGCTCGGCATGCGCGGCTCGCACACTGGCGAACTGGTGTTCCAGGATTGCGAAGTGCCGGCGGAAAACGTGCTCGGCGGTCTGGGCAAGGGCGTCAACGTGCTGATGTCGGGTCTTGATTTCGAGCGCACCGTGCTGTCGGGCGGGCCGCTCGGCATCATGCAGGCCTGCATGGATGCGGTCGTGCCTTATGTGCATGACCGCAAGCAGTTCGGCCAGCCGATCGGCGAGTTTCAATTGATGCAAGGCAAGCTTGCCGACATGTATTCCACCATGATGGCCTGCAAGGCTTATGTCTATGCGGTCGGCCAGGCCTGCGACCGTGCGAGGACGCCGGAAGCGGTGCGCGCCTTGCGCAAGGATGCGGCGGGCGCGATCCTGTATTCCGCCGAGAAGGCCACCTGGATGGCGGGCGAGGCGATCCAGGCGCTGGGCGGCAACGGCTACATCAACGAATATCCGACCGGCCGCCTGTGGCGCGATGCGAAGCTGTACGAGATCGGCGCCGGCACCAGCGAGATTCGCCGCATGCTGATCGGGCGCGAACTGTTCGCGGAAACGAAGTAGCGGCACCGGCCCGCGCGCACGGAGATATCGCATGCCACTGGAATCGCCCAACCCGCATTACCGCAGCGCCGTCGAGCAGGCCTTTGCGCAAGCCGCCTTCGTCACCGACATCGGCATCGAGCTGGTCGATTTCGGTCCCGGCTGGTGCGAGTCGGCACTGCGCATCCAACCGCGCCATCTGCAGCACACCGGCATCGTCCACGCCGGCGTGCAGAGCACGATGGCCGATCACACGGCTGGTGCGGCCGCCATTTCGATCACGCCGGAACAGCAATACATCCTGACGGTCGAGTTCAAGCTGCATCTGCTGCGTCCGGGTGCGGGCGAATCGCTGCGCTGCCGCGCCCAGGTGCTGAAGCCCGGCCGCAATTTCCAGGTGGTCGAATCGGAAGTCTATGCGCTCGACGGTGACAGGCAGACCTTGATCAGCAAACTCACCGGGACGATGGCGGTGTTGCCGAGGCAGTGATGGCGCGGCATGAGGGCGGCGCTATCGTCATCCTGCGACAAGAAAATTTCCCTTTCGAACTGCAATCATTCAATGCAATCATCGATGACACCGCTGCACATCACCACCCCGCTGCTGGTCCATCCTTCGCTTTCCGCGACGCTGGACAAGCATGTGTCGCTCAAGATGGAGAGCCTGCAACCGGCAGGTTCCTTCAAGCTGCGCGGCATCGGTGCGATGTGCCAGCGCGCGGTTGTCAACGGCGCGCAGCATCTGGTCTGTCCGTCCGGCGGCAATGCCGGTTTTGCGGCGGCGGTGGCCGGCGCGGCGCTCGGTGTGCACACCACGATCGTGGTGCCGCATACCACGCATGAATCGGTGCGGCAGCAGATTCGCGCCATCGGCGCGGAAGTGATCGTGCACGGCGACGTGTGGGATGACTCCAATGAAGAAGCCTTGCGGCTGTGCATGAACCCGCGTGCGGTTTACGTGCCGCCGTTCGACCATCCCGATATCTGGGACGGCAACGCCACCCTGATCGACGAAGCGGTGGCGCAGGCCAATGCCGCGCAGACGCCGTTCGATGTCGTCATCTGCTCGGTCGGCGGCGGCGGCCTGCTGTGCGGCGTGCTGCAGGGCCTGCATCGCAACGGCCTCGCCCATGTGCCGGTGATCGCTGCCGAAACCGAGGGTGCGGCCTCGCTGCACGCCGCGATCCAGGCCGACGCACTGGTCACGCTGCCCGCGATCAGCTCGATTGCCACCACGCTCGGCGCCAAGCGCGTGGCGCAGGCGGCGTTCGACTGGACCCGCAAACACGACGTGCGCAGCGTCACGGTGACGGACGCGCAGGCGGTCGATGCCTGCCTGCGATTCGCCGACGACATGCGCGTGCTGGTCGAGCCGGCCTGTGGCGCGGCGCTGGCGGTTGCCTACCAGAATCTGCCGGAACTGGCGGCGTTCCAGCGGCCCATGATCGTGGTGTGCGGCGGCATCGGCGTCGACTTCGCTAAACTGGCGGCATGGAAAACCCGATTCGACCTATGAACATGCGCGCCGCCTTTCCCAAGCTGCTGTCGTCGCAGATCGCGTTCGACATCGCGCGCTCGATCCTCGACGGTTTCGACAAGCATTACCGCCTGTTTCGTGAAGCCAGCCAGGATGCGAAACGCTATTTCGAGCAGCGCGAGTGGAAGACCGCGCAGACGCGGGCGCGCGAGCGCATCGCCTTCTACGACGCGCGCGTGCAGGAATGCGTGCACCTCCTCGAAGACGAATACGACGAGGGCGATCTCACCGACGAAGTGTGGCGCGAGGTCAAGCTGCATTACATCGGCTTGCTGATCAACCACAAGCAGCCGGAGCTGGCGGAAACCTTTTTCAACTCGGTCTGCTGCAACATCCTGCACCGCACCTATTTCCACAACGATTTCATCTTCGTGCGGCCGGCCGTTTCCACCGAATACATCGAACCGGACGAGCTGCAGCCGACCTACCGCGTCTACTATCCGGCCAAGGACGGCTTGCACTACACGCTCAAGCGCATCATCACCAATTTCCAGCTGCAGGGCCGCTTCGCCGATCTCGAGCGCGACGTGAGTCATGTCGAGGCGCGTCTGCAAGGCATGTTCGGGCACGATCTGATGGAGCCGAATCATCAGATCCAGGTGCTGGCCAGCCTGTTCTACCGTAACAAGGGCGCCTACGTGGTCGGCAAGGGCATCAACGGCAACCGCATCTATCCCTTCGTGGTGCCGATCCTGTACAACCGCAAGGGCGAGATGGTGCTGGATACGGTGCTGTTCGACCCGACATTGATCACGGTGCTGTTTTCCTTCACGCGGGCGTATTTCCTGGTCGATATGGAAGTGCCGTCGGCCTATGTGCAATTCCTGCGCACGCTGCTGCCCAACAAGCCGCGCAGCGAAATCTACACGATCCTCGGCTTGCAGAAGCTGGGCAAGGCGGCGTTCTACCGCGACTTCCTGCATCACCTGCGGCATTCCTCCGACTGCTTCGAAAACGCGCCCGGCATTCGCGGGCTGGTGATGGTGGTGTTTGCGCTGCCGTCCTTCCCGTATGTGTTCAAGGTGATCAAGGACCATTTCCCGCTGCCGAAGGAAACGACGCGCGCACTGGTCAAGGAAAAATACCTGCTGGTGAAAAACCACGACCGTGTGGGACGCATGGCCGACACGCTGGAGTATTCCAACGTCGCCTTTCCGCGTTCGCGCTTCGCCGATGAATTGCTGGCGGAGTTGAAGGAAGTCGCGCCCTCGATCGTCGAGGAGGACGGCGATGAAATCATCATCAAGCACCTCTACATCGAACGCCGCATGATGCCCTTGAACATCTGGCTGATGGAGGCGGAAAGGCGCGGCGACCGTGCCGCCGTCGAACACGGCATCGTCGAGTACGGCAATGCGATCAAGGACATGGTCGGCGTCAACATCTTTCCGGGCGACATGCTGTATAAAAATTTCGGCGTCACCCGTTATGGCCGTGTGGTGTTCTACGACTATGATGAAATCGAATACATCACCAATTGCAATTTCCGCGCGATCCCCGCGCCGCGCCACGAAGAGGATGAATTGGCTAGCGAGCCCTGGTATCCGGTCGCGAAGAACGACGTGTTTCCCGAGCAGCTCGGTACTTTCCTGCTCGGCAATCCGGACGTCAGAAAATATTTCATGAAACACCATGCCGACCTGCTTACCCCGCAGTACTGGCAAAACGCCAGACAGCGAATCCTGGACGGCCATATCGAAGACGTGTTTCCTTATCCGCAGGAGTTACGCTTCAGTTACAAACCCCTGATCCCGGCGGCGCAAGCCGCCTGAATATTTTGAAACTTTGGAGACCATGATGAACGATCCTGTTGTTATTGTCGGCGCGGCACGCACCCCGATGGGCGCTTTCCAGGGCGACTTTTCCGGTGTGACCGCAAGCGAACTCGGCGCGGTGGCGATTCGCGCCGCCGTCGAGCGGGCCGGGCTCGAGCCGCAGCATGTGGATGAAGTGTTGTTCGGCAATTGCCTGATGGCAGGCCAGGGCCAGGCACCCGCGCGCCAGGCGGCAATCAAGGGCGGCATCCCGACTTCCGCCGGCGCAGTCACGCTGTCGAAGATGTGCGGCTCGGCGATGAAGGCGGCGATGATCGGCTACGACTCGCTGCTGGCCGGCAGCAACGAGGTGGTGGTCGCCGGCGGCATGGAGTCGATGACCAACGCGCCCTACCTGATCCCGAAGGCGCGCGGCGGCTATCGCATCGGCCACGGCATGATGTACGACCACATGATGCTCGACGGCCTGGAAGATGCGTATGACAAAGGCCGTTCGATGGGTACCTTCGCCGAGGAATGTGCAGCGCAATACCAGTTCACCCGCGAAGCGCAGGATGCGTATGCGATCGAGTCGGTCAAGCGCGCGCAAGCCGCCACCAGCGACGGTTCCTTCAAGTGGGAAATCGCGCCGGTCACCGTCGCTGCCAAGGGCGGCGAGGTCGTGATCGACAAGGATGAAGGCCCGCTCAAAGCCAGGCTCGACAAGATCCCCTCATTGAAGCCGGCGTTCAAGAAAGACGGCACCATCACCGCCGCCTCGTCCTCGTCCATCAACGACGGCGCGGCCGCCTTGGTGCTGATGCGCGAATCGACCGCGAAGAAACTTGGCTGCAAGCCGATCGCACGCATCCTCGGCCACGCGACCCATTCACAGGAGCCGAACCTGTTTTCCACCGCTCCGGTGGGTGCGATCGAAAAGTTGTACAAGAAGCTGAACCTGACCACCAAGGATGTCGACCTGTTCGAGATCAATGAAGCCTTCGCTGCAGTGCCGATGGCCGCGATGAAAGAGCACAATATCCCGCACGACAAGATCAACATCCACGGCGGCGCCTGCGCGCTCGGCCATCCGATCGGCGCGTCCGGCGCGCGCATCATCGTCACCCTGATCGGTGCGCTGCAAAAGACCGGCGGCAAGCTGGGCGTGGCGGCGCTGTGCATCGGCGGCGGCGAGGCCACGGCGATGGCGATCGAGCTGGTGTGATTCTCCGCAGCGCGTAGGGTGGGCATGCAATGCCCACGCTGTATCGGCATTCATCGGAATATCCGCAGCCGCGTGGGCACGATGTGCCCACCCTACGATCCTCTTTGACAGAACCAACCACACTTCATCGAGACACATCATGCCTACCGCACTCATCATCGGCGCATCGCGCGGCATCGGTCACGAATTCGTGCGCCAGTTGCTGTCGGATGGCTGGAAAGTGCATGCCACCGCGCGCGACGACAAGGCGCTGGAAGCGTTGCGTGCGGCCGGCGCGGAAGCGCTCAAACTCGACGTCACCATTCCCGAATCGATGGCAGGGCTCGGCTGGCAACTCGATGACGTCAAACTCGATCTCGCGGTTTACGTCGCCGGCATCTACGGTCGGCTTGATGGCGCGAATGTGGCGCCGACCATGCAGGATTTCGACACGCTGATGCACACCAACGTGCTGGGCGCGATGCAGGCGATTCCCATGATCGCGCCGCTGGTGGAAGCGGCCGGCGGCAAGCTCGTCTGCATCACCAGCGGCATGGGCAGCATCGGCGAAGCGGAATCCAGCACGGCGTGGGTATACCGCGCCTCCAAGGCGGCGCTGAACATGGCCGTGAAAAGCGCGTCCTTCGATTACCCGCAGGCGACGCTGGCCGTGATCGATCCTGGCTGGGTCCGCACCGACATGGGCGGTCCGAATGCATCGCTGTCGGTTGAGCAGAGCGTCGGCGACATGCTGACCGTGATCGACAGCCTGACACCGGCCGATAGCGGCAGCTATCGCAGTCATTCGGGACGGGTGATCGCATGGTGATGTCGAATGCAATGAAGGGTAGGGTGGGCACTTGCAGTGCGCGTATCCGCTTGCAAGCGGATACCGCTCCACAGGCGGGCAGCATGCTGCCCGAATTCCCTGCGTCGCCATCGTGCCCACGCGGCGGCGGATCGTCGAATCGGCGTGGGCATTGCATGCCCACCCTACAGACATTTGAACAAGGTTGAACAATGGTCCTATCCGAACAGCACGAAATGATCCGCGACGCCCTGCGCGCCTTCTCGCAGGAGCGCCTCGCGCCCAATGCGGCGCGCTGGGACAGGGAGCATCACTTCCCGCAGGAAGAATTGAAGGGCCTGGCCACGCTCGGCGCGTTCGGCGTCGCGGTGCCTGAGGAATTGGGCGGCGCCGGATTGGACTATCTCTCGCTGGCGCTGGTGCTGGAGGAAATCGCGGCGGGCGACGGCGGCACCTCCACTGTCATATCGGTCAACAATTGCCCGGTGTGCAGCATTGCGATGATGTATGCCAACGAGGCGCAGAAGGAGCAGTGGCTGAAGCCGCTTGCGCAAGGCGCGATGCTTGGCGCGTTCGCCCTGACCGAGCCGCACGTCGGCAGCGATGCCTCTGCGCTGCGCACGACAGCCACGCGCGACGGCGACCACTACGTGCTGAACGGCGTCAAGCAATTCATCACGAGCGGCAAGCATGCCGACGTCGCCATCGTGATGGCCGTCACCGACAAGGCGGCGGGCAAGAAGGGCATCAGTGCATTCTGGGTGCCGACTGATGCGCCAGGCTACATCGTGGCGCGCCTCGAAGAAAAGCTCGGTCAGCATTCGTCGGATACCGCGCAGATCCTGTTCGAGAATTGCCGCATCCCGGCGCAGAACCTGATCGGCGAGGAAGGGCAGGGCTACAAGATCGCGCTGTCCGGCCTCGAAGGCGGGCGCATCGGCATCGCCTCGCAATCGGTCGGCATGGCACGCGCGGCGTTCGAGGCGGCGCTGGCGTATGCGAAGGAACGCACCAGTTTCGGCAAGCCGCTGTTCGAGCATCAGGCCGTGCAATTCAGGCTGTCCGACATGGCGACGCAGATCGAAGCGGCGCGGCAACTGATCTGGCACGCGGCGAGCCTGAAAGATGCCGGCCAGCCCTGCCTGAAGGAAGCGGCGATGGCCAAGCTGTTCGCCAGCGAAATGGCGGAGCGCGTCTGTTCCGACGCGATCCAGATTCATGGCGGCTACGGTTACGTCAGCGATTTTCCGGTCGAACGGATCTATCGCGACGTGCGCGTCTGCCAGATTTACGAAGGCACCAGCGACATCCAGAAAATCCTGATCGGGCGCGCACTGGCCTGACAACCGGCTTTCATCCAATAACACGGGAGACATATGACACGCCCCATCGATTTCTACTTCGACTTCGCCTCGCCCTACGGTTACTTCGCCTCCACCCGCATCGACGCGCTGGCGGCGAAATACGGCCGCACGGTGGAGTGGCATCCGGTACTGCTTGGCGTGGTGTTCAAGACGACCGGCGCCGCGCCGCTGCCGATGGTGCCGATCAAGGGACCGTATTCCTTGCACGATTTCGAGCGCACTGCGCGCTGGCACGACATTCCCTACAAGTTCCCGGACCCGTTCCCGCTGGCGACCCAGCTCGCCGCCCGCGCGATGCTGTGGGTGCAGCAGACGCACGGCGCGGACAAGGCGGTCGCGTTCGCGAAGGCCGTGTACCGCGCCTATTTCGTCGATGGCAGGAACATCATGCTGCCGGAAACCCTGACCGCCGTGGCGGAAGCGTTCGACATCGATGCCGCCGCCATGCTCGCCGGTGCAAACGATGAGGCGACGAAGGGCCGGATGAAACTGGACATGGAAACAGCCATGGCGCGCGGCGTGTTCGGCTCGCCCTTCGTCATCGTCGACGACGAGCCGTTCTGGGGCTTCGACCGCTTCGAGCAGATCGAAACCTGGCTGAAGAACGGCAACATCTGAGAGGAAGTCATCATGCCGATGAAAAAAGGCTACAAGGCGCTCGTCGATGAAGCGATGGCGCAGGTCAAGACCTACACCGTCGAGGAGGCGCGCGCCAGATTCGCGCAGCCGAACGTGCAGTTCGTCGATGTGCGCGACGTGCGCGAGCTGGAGCGCGAAGGCGTCATCCCCGGCGCATTCTCCGCGCCGCGCGGCATGATCGAATTCTGGGTCGATCCCGATTCGCCCTACTTCAAGCCGGTGTTCGGCGAGGGCAAGGAGTACGTCTTCTTTTGCGCCGCCGGCTGGCGCAGCGCGCTGACGGCGAAGACGGTGCAGGACATGGGACTGGCGCCGGTGGCGCACATCGAGGGCGGCTTCGGCGCGTGGAAGGCGGCGGGCGCGCCGGTGGCAGAGAAGGTGAAGAAATCCTGATGGCGCGTTTCGAGATGGTCGCATTCGATTGCGATGGGGCGCTGGCGATCAGCGACATGGCGATGCTGCCGGAGCGGCGGCGATGAGGGAAAAGCAAGGGACAATGCCCTGCCCCTGCGGCGGAGCGGACTATGCGGCGTGCTGCGGGCGCTTCATCGAGCGCGGCGAGACGCCGCGGACGGCGGAGGAACTGATGCGCTCGCGCTACAGCGCCTTCACGCTGAAGGATGACGCCTATCTGAAATCATCCTGGCATCCGCGCACGCGGCCGGCCGAGGCGGTCGCGCAGGATGAGGGCATCAAGTGGCTGGGGCTGGACGTGCGCAGGCATGTGCCGGCGGGCGACGAGGCGACGGTCGAGTTCATTGCACGCTATAAGGTTGGCGGCCGTGCGCACCGCCTGCATGAAGTCAGCCGCTTCGTGCGCGAGGATGGCAGATGGTTTTACGTGGATGGAAGTTTTCCGGAGAAGTAGTGCCGCAGCGCTTTTCATGCGCAGCGGCACTCACGACAGGAGAAATGACATGGCAACGCTGACGACAAGCCATGACTGCGGCAGCAGCGAGGTGCCGCTGATCGAGCAGACGATAGGCGATTTCTTCGATGCGATGGCGGCGCGCGTGCCGGACAACGAGGCGCTGGTGTCCTGCCATCAGCAATGGCGCCAGACCTACCGCGAGCTGCAACGCGATACCGACCGGCTGGCCAGCGCTTTGCTGCACCACGGTCTGCGACCGGGCGACCGGGTCGGCATCTGGTCGCATAACAATGCGCAATGGCTGCTGACGCAACTCGCCACGGCCAGGGCCGGCCTCATCCTGGTCAACATCAATCCGGCCTATCGCGTGGCCGAGCTCGAATACGCCTTGAACAAGGTTGGCTGCAAGGCCCTGATCACGATGACCGCGTTCAAGTCCGGCAACTACGTGGAGATGATCCAGTCGCTCGCGCCGGAGTTGGCGACGAGCAAGCCCTGCGAATTGCATGCCGCGCGCCTGCCGGCATTGCGGACGGTGATCCACCTCGGCGAGCAGGCGGTGCACGGCATGCTGCGCTTTTCCGATCTGCTGGCGGGCGGCGACGTCGGCGATGCGGCGGTGGTGCGGGCCGGCGCGCGCCTGAAATGCACCGACCCGATCAATATTCAGTTCACCAGCGGCACCACCGGCTTCCCCAAGGGGGCGACGCTGACGCACCGCAACGTCCTGAACAACGGCTTCTTCGTCGGCGAAGCGATGCGCCTCACGCCGCGCGACCGCCTGTGCGTTCCGGTGCCGCTGTACCACTGCTTCGGCATGGTGCTCGGCAATCTTGCCTGCCTGACGCATGGCGCGACCATCGTCTATCCGAGCGAGGCATTCGAGCCGCTGTCGGTGCTGCAGGCGGTGCAGCAGGAAAGCTGCACCGGCCTGCACGGCGTGCCGACCATGTTTATCGCCGAACTCGATCATCCGCGCTTCAAGGAATTCGACCTGTCGTCGCTGCGCACCGGCATCATGGCCGGCTCGCCCTGTCCCATCGAAGTGATGAAGCGCGTGGTCGGCGACATGCACATGGCGGAGGTGACGATTGCCTACGGCATGACGGAAACCAGCCCGGTCAGCTGCCAGAGCACCACCGATACCCCGCTCGAAAAACGTGTCTCCACCGTGGGCAAGGTGCAGCCGCACCTCGAAGTCAAGATCGCCGATCCCGATTCCGGCGAGACACTGCCGATCGGCGCGACCGGCGAATTGTGCACGCGCGGCTACTCGGTCATGCACGGCTACTGGGATGACCCGGAAAAGACCGCCGAGGCGATCGACGCCGACGGCTGGATGCATACCGGCGATCTGGCGGCGATGGATGCCGAAGGCTATGTCAACATCGCGGGCCGCATCAAGGACATGGTGATACGCGGTGGCGAAAACATCTATCCGCGCGAGATCGAGGAATTCCTGCATCGCCATCCCGCCGTGCAGGACGTGCAGGTGATCGGCGTGCCGGACAGGAAATACGGCGAGGAACTGTGCGCGTGGATCATCCGGCGGCCAGGCGCGGCGCTCGAAGAGAGGGACATCCGCGAATTCTGCCGCGGCCGGATCGCGCACTACAAGGTGCCGCGCTACATCCGCTTCGTCGAAGGCTTCCCGATGACGGTGACGGGCAAGGTGCAGAAGTTCAGGATGCGCGAAATCATGAAGGAAGAGTTGAAGCTCGAGGAAGACCGGACGGCGTGAATGCTCTCTTCGTGATGCGCCCAATTCGCTGTCATTCCTCGCTGCGCTCGAAATGACAGCGAATAGCGACAAATCAGGCGATACAAAACAAAACAAGACAAGGACAAGCAATGCCACAAATAGAAAGCAAGCTGAACCCGCGCAGCGAGGATTTCAAGGGGAATGCCGAAGTCATGCAACGCCTGGTCGACGACCTCAAGGCGAAGGTGGAAAAGATCGCGCTGGGCGGCGGCGAGGATGCGCGCAAGAAGCACGTCGCGCGCGGCAAGCTGCTGCCGCGCGACCGCGTGCAGATGCTGCTCGACCCCGGCACGCCCTTCCTCGAATTCTCGCAGCTGGCCGCCTGCGAGATGTATCACAACGCCGCGCCGTCGGCCGGCATCATCACCGGCATCGGCCGCGTCGCCGGACAGGAATGCGTGATCGTGTGCAATGACGCGACGGTCAAGGGCGGTACCTACTACCCGATCACGGTGAAGAAGCATCTGCGCGCGCAGGAAATCGCCGACCAGAACAATCTGCCCTGCATCTATCTGGTCGATTCCGGCGGTGCGAATCTGCCGAACCAGGATGACGTGTTCCCCGACCGCGACCACTTCGGCCGCATCTTCTACAACCAGGCGAACCTGTCGGCCAAGGGCATTCCGCAGATCGCGGTGGTGATGGGATCGTGCACGGCCGGCGGTGCCTACGTGCCGGCGATGAGCGATGAGTCCATCATCGTCAAGGAGCAGGGCACGATCTTCCTCGGCGGCCCGCCGCTGGTGAAGGCGGCGACCGGCGAAGTGGTGAGCGCGGAGGACCTCGGCGGCGGCGACGTGCACACGCGTCTGTCGGGCGTGGTCGATCATCTGGCGCAGAACGACATGCATGCGCTGTCGCTGGCGCGCTCCATCGTCGGCAATCTCAACCGCCAGAAATCGCACTCGCTGGTGCTGCGCGAACCGCTTGAGCCGAAGCACGACGCGCGCGAACTGTACGGCGTGATCCCCAGCGATACGCGCAAGCCCTTCGACGTGCGCGAAGTGATTGCGCGCATCGTCGACGGCAGCGAGTTCGACGAATTCAAGGCGCGCTACGGCACGACCCTGGTGTGCGGCTTCGCGCACATCTTCGGCATGCCGGTCGGCATCATCGCCAACAACGGCATCCTGTTTTCCGAATCGGCATTGAAGGGCGCGCACTTCATCGAGCTGTGCTGCCAGCGCAAGATACCGCTGGTGTTCCTGCAGAACATCACCGGCTTCATGGTGGGCCGCAAGTACGAAAACGAAGGCATCGCGCGCAACGGCGCGAAGATGGTGACGGCGGTATCGACCGCCGCCGTGCCGAAGTTCACCGTCATCATCGGCGGCAGTTTCGGTGCCGGCAATTACGGCATGTGCGGGCGCGGCTTCTCGCCGCGCTTCCTGTGGATGTGGCCGAATGCGCGCATCTCGGTGATGGGCGGCGACCAGGCCGCGAGCGTGCTGGCCACCGTCAAGCGCGACGGCATCGAAGGCAAGGGCGGCACATGGTCGAGCGAAGAGGAAGAGGCATTCAAGGCGCCGATCCGCGAGCAGTACGAACATCAGGGCCATCCCTATTACGCCTCGGCACGCCTGTGGGACGACGGCGTGATCGATCCGGCGGATACGCGCATGGTGCTGGGACTGGGACTCTCGGCATCGCTGAATGCGCCGATTCCGGAAACGAAGTTTGGCGTGTTCAGGATGTGACCATGACTTATCAGACACTCAGCTTGCAAGTTGATAATCACGTTGCCGCGATCCGGCTCAACCGCCCCGACGTGCGCAACGCCTTCAACGAAGCCATGATCGCGGAAATCGCGCAGGCCTTCCGCGAAGCCGGAAGCGACGAGGCGGTGCGCGCCATCGTGCTCGCGGCGGAAGGCTCTGCATTCTGCGCCGGCGCGGACCTGAACTGGATGAAGAAAATGGCCGGCTACACGCACGAGGAAAATCGTGCCGACGCGGCGCAACTGGCGGAAATGCTGCGCACCATCTACGCCTGCCCGAAGCCGGTCGTGGCAAAAGTGCAAGGCGACTGCTATGCAGGCGGCATGGGGCTGGTGGCGGCCTGCGATATTGCGGTTGTCGCCGAACACGCAAATTTCTGCCTCAGCGAGGTGAAGCTCGGACTCATCCCTGCGACAATCTCGCCCTACGTTATCAAGGCGATGGGCGAAAATGCGGCGCGCAGATATTTCCTGACGGCGGAACGGTTCTCGGCACAGGAAGCGCATCGCATCGGCTTCGTGCACGAAGTGGTTGCGGCCGATGCGCTGGATGCGAGCGTCGATGGCATCGTCAAGGCATTGGTGTCGAACAGCCCGAATGCCGTCAGGGAGGCCAAGCGGCTGGTGCACGATGTGGCCGATGCACCCTTGAACGATGCCTTGATCGCGGACACGGCGCAACGCATCGCGGATATCCGCAGTTCGGAAGAGGGCAGGGAAGGCGTGCGCTCGTTTCTGGAGAAGCGCAAGCCGGCATGGCTGGGCTAGCGGGGAAATCCTTTTCCGGCATGGATGCGGAACGAGGCGGATGTCTGCCTGTTTCATCCTGCGTTTCTCTCAAATTCACGTTTTATTTTGATGCAAAGGAAGTTGTTTTATGTCGTTGCAACCGATTACGTTTCACCCGGCGAAAGTCGCCGCATCGGACATCGTTTCCACGGCGTCCGCATGGACGGTCGAACAGGTAGCCGCCCTGTTCGATCTGCCGTTCAACGATTTGCTGTTCCGCGCGCAGCAGGTGCATCGCGAGAATTTCGATCCGACTGAAGTCGAGCTGGCGACGCTGTTGTCGATCAAGACCGGCGGCTGCCCCGAGGACTGCGGCTACTGCCCGCAGGCGGCGCGTTACGACACCGGCGTCACCGCGCAAAAGATTTTGCCGCTCGATACCGTGCTGGAAGCGGCGCGCCAGGCCAAGGCGCATGGCGCGACGCGTTTCTGCATGGGCGCGGCATGGCGCGAGCCGAAGGATCGCGACCTCGATCATGTCGAGGAAATGGTGCGCGAAGTCAAGGCACTCGGACTGGAAACCTGCGCCACGCTCGGCATGCTGGGCGAAGGGCAGGCGCAACGTTTGAAAGGCGCGGGCCTCGATTACTACAACCACAATCTGGACACCTCGCCCGAGTTCTACGGCGACGTCATCACCACGCGCGACTACCAGAACCGTCTCGACACGCTCGGTCGCGTGCGCGATGCCGGCATCAAGGTCTGCTGCGGCGGCATCGTCGGCATGGGCGAATCCCGTCTGCAACGCGCCGGACTGATCGCGCAGCTCGCGAACCTCGATCCCTATCCGGAATCGGTGCCGGTCAATCATCTGGTGCAGGTCAAGGGCACGCCGCTGCATGGCCTCGATCCACTCGATCCGCTGGAATTCGTGCGCACCATCGCGGTGGCGCGCATCACGATGCCGCAGGCGCGCGTGCGTTTGTCGGCAGGGCGGCGCGAACTGGGCGAAGCGGTGCAGGCGATGTGCTTCCTCGCCGGCGCGAATTCGATTTTCTACGGTGACAAGCTGCTGACGACGGGGAATCCAGATGCGGACGCGGATCGTGCGCTGCTCGACAAGCTGGGCTTGCAGGTGCGGCATGTCACGCATGATGCGAAGTGTGAAGTAACGGCATAGACAACGTTCCCGAAAACGAAAACAGATTCATCGCTCAACCTCGAAGGAGCCGGCGTGTTCAACAAAATCCTGATTGCAAACCGTGGCGAGATCGCTTGCCGCGTGGCCGCGACCGCATACCGCATGGGCGTCAAAAGCGTCGCCGTGTATTCGGAGGCGGATGCCAATGCCAAACACGTTGCCGTCTGCGACGAAGCCGTGCCGATCGGCCCGCCGCCCGCGAAGGAAAGCTATTTGCGCGGCGACAAGATCATCGAAGTCGCGCTCGCCGCCGGCGCGCAGGCGATCCATCCCGGTTACGGCTTCCTGTCGGAGAACGAAGACTTCGCGCAGGCCTGCGCAAAGGCGGGACTGGCCTTCATCGGCCCGCCCGCTTCCGCGATCCGCGCGATGGGTTCCAAATCCGCCGCGAAAGCCTTGATGGAAAAGGCGAACGTGCCGCTGGTGCCCGGCTATCACGGCGACAACCAGGATGCGGATTTCCTGCGCGAACAGGCGGACAAGATCGGTTATCCGGTATTGCTGAAAGCCAGCGCGGGCGGCGGCGGCAAGGGCATGCGCATCGTCGAGAAGAGCGAGGATTTCAAGGCGGCGCTGGAATCGTGCAAGCGCGAAGCGATCAACAGCTTCGGCGACGACAAGGTGCTGGTCGAGAAATATCTCACGCGACCGCGCCACATCGAGATTCAGGTGTTCGCCGACACGCACGGCAATTGCGTCTATCTGTTCGAGCGCGACTGCTCGGTGCAGCGGCGTCACCAGAAAGTGCTGGAAGAAGCGCCTGCGCCCGGCATGACCGAGGAGCGCCGCCGCGCGATGGGAGAGGCTGCGGTCGCCGCTGCAAAAGCCGTCGGCTACGTCGGCGCGGGCACGGTGGAATTCATCGCAAACCAGGACGGTTCGTTCTACTTCATGGAAATGAACACGCGCCTGCAAGTCGAGCATCCGGTCACGGAAATGATCACCGGCCTCGATCTGGTCGAGTGGCAATTGCGCGTCGCTGCGGGTGAGCCATTGCCGAAGAAACAGGAAGAGTTGGCGATCCATGGCCATGCGCTGGAAGCGCGGGTGTATGCGGAAAATCCGGAGAAGGGATTCCTGCCGTCGATCGGCACGCTGCGCCATGCGCGCACGCCGCATGCGGTTGCATTCGAGCTGGGAGCCGGTGCGATGGCGGGCACGCCGTCCACGGTGCGTATCGATTCCGGCGTGCGCGAGGGCGATGCGATTTCGCCCTTCTACGATCCGATGATCGCCAAGCTCATCGTCTGGGGCCGCGACCGCGACGAGGCGCTGGCGCACATGTCGCAGGCGCTGTCGGAATACCAGATCGTCGGCCTCGCCAGCAATATCGCCTTCTTGAAGCGGCTGGTGGAGAGCAAACCGTTCGCCACGTGCGACCTCGACACCGGTCTGATCGAACGGCATCAGACAGAGCTGTTTCCGCCTGCGCAGCCGGCAACGAAGCATGTGCTGGCATTGGCCGCCGCTTCATTGCTGGCGTCGGAAAGTGCCGGCGTCGCCAGCGATCCGTGGGCCGGCACGAGCGGCTGGCGCATGAACGGCGCATTGCAGCGGCGGCTCGACTATGCCGATGAAACGAACAACTACGCAGTGACGATTTCCTATCGGAAAACGGGCTGGAGCTTTCAAGTTGGCGATGCAGCGAGCGACCTGAGCCTGATCCAGCGCGACGGCAAGGATCTCGTGATCAAGCTGGGCGGCGAGACGGTGCGCGGCACGGTAGTGCGCGACGGCGAACTGTTCCATGTCTTCACCGGCGGCGCGCATGTCGCGCTGACGTATAACGACCCGCTGGCGCATGCCGGCCAGGCCGAAGCCGAGGGCGGCAGGCTCACCGCGCCGATGCCGGGCAAGATCGTCGCGATACTGGTCGAGAAAGGCAAGGCCGTCGAAAAAGGCGCACCATTGCTGATCATGGAAGCGATGAAGATGGAACACACGATCGCAGCGCCTGCCAGCGGCGTGGTCGACGAGTTGTTGTACGCGGTCGGCGATCAGGTGGCGGAAGGGGCGCAGTTGCTGGCGTTTACGCACAAGTAACTCAGTACGAAGGTCTCGATTGCATCTCCCTCCCCTTGAAGGGGAGGAAATTCTTGCTACCACAATGGACAAACTGAACATCCTCTTTCACGCCACCGCCGGCGCGCCCGAACAACAATGGCTGGCGGCCCTGAACAGCGCGCTGCCCGATGCCGACATCCGCGTCTGGCAGGAAGGCGATCGTGCGCCCGCCGACTTCGCCATCGTCTGGAAGCCGCGCGCCGCCATGCTGGCCGGCCGCAGCGACTTGAAGGCGATCTTCAATCTCGGCGCCGGCGTCGATGCGATTCTGCAACTGGGCGACAGCCTGCCCGCCGGGGTGCCGGTGATACGGCTCGACGATGCGGGCATGGGCGCGCAGATGGCCGAATATGTGACGCAGGCGGTGCTCTCCTGGTACCGTCGTGCCGATGAATACGAGATGCAGCGGCGCGAACGGCGCTGGCAGTTCTTGCCGCCGTTCGCCAAGGCCGATTTCAGCGTCGGCGTGCTCGGTCTCGGCGTGCTCGGCACGCAGATCGCGCAGGCCTTGCAGGCTTTCGACTTTCCGCTGCACGGCTGGAGCCGCACAAGGAAGACGCTGGCTGGCGTGATCTGTCATGCCGGCGACGCCGGTCTGGACACCTTTTTGCGCGCAACGAAAGTACTGGTGTGCGTGCTGCCGCTGACCGCGGACACGCGCGATATCCTGAACGCGGAGAATCTCGGAAAATTGCAGCGCGGCGCGTATCTGGTCAACGTCGCACGCGGTGCGCATGTGGTCGATGCCGATTTGCTGGCCCTGATCGCGACAGGCCAGATCGCCGGCGCGAAGCTGGATGTGTTTCGCGAAGAACCCTTGCCGACCGCGCATCCGTTCTGGCAGGAAGCGCGCATCAGCATCACCCCGCACATCTCGGCGCTGACCCAGGTGGATCAGAGTGCGCGCCAGATCGCGGACAAGATTCAGGCGTTGAAAGAGGGCCGGGAGATCGCCGGCGTGGTCGATTTTGCGAAAGGATATTGAGATGACGGAGACGAGCAAGCTTCCCCAACGCGTCAAGATCGTCGAGGTCGGTCCGCGCGACGGTTTGCAGAACGAAAAGGAAACCATTCCCGCCGATGTCAAGGTCGAGCTGGTCGACCGATTGACGCAAGCCGGCTTCGCCAACATCGAAGCAGCTTCCTTCGTCTCGCCGAAATGGGTGCCGCAAATGGCGACCTCGGCCGAAGTGATGGCGCGCATCGCCCGCAAGCCGGGCGTGATCTATTCCGCACTGGTGCCGAACATGAAAGGTTTCGAGGCGGCAGTCGAGGCCAGGTCCGATGAAGTCGTGATCTTCGGCGCGGCGTCGGAAGCGTTTTCGCAAAAGAACATCAACTGTTCGATTGCCGAATCGATCGAGCGTTTCCGCGATGTCGCGCAGGCCGCCAAGCAACATGGCATGCGTCTGCGCGGCAGCATCAGTTGCTCATTCGGCTGCCCGTATCAGGGCGAGGTGTCGCCGGAGAGCGTGGCCGACGTGGTACAGCGCATGCGCGATCTCGGCTGCGATGAAATCGACATCGCCGACACCATCGGCGTCGGCACACCGAAGCATGTGCAGGCTGTCATGCAGCGTGTGATGAAGGAGTTTCCGATGGAACGGCTGTCGGGACATTTTCACGACACCTACGGCCAGGCGCTGGCGAACATCTACGCCAGCATGGAAGTCGGCATCGCGATTTTCCATTCCTCCGTCGCCGGCCTCGGCGGCTGTCCCTATGCGAAAGGCGCGACCGGCAATGTCTCGACCGAAGACGTGCTGTACATGATGCAGGGCCTCGGGATCGACACCGGCATCGACCTGGATGCCGTGGTCGATGCGGGCCAGTTCATCTCGCAGCATCTCGGCCGCAAGGCGGTCAGCCGCGCGGGGAATGCGATTGCGGCGAAGCGGCAGGGCTGATGGCGGCAATGGAATTGGAAGTGTGTTGTGACATCTGCAAGAGATTTTGCAAGAGATAGAAAGTTTGTGCGGCTGCTCGCCGACGTGCGCGCCTGCAACGTGTGCGCGGCGCATCTGCCGCATGAACCGAGGCCGGTGGTGCAGGCGGGGCCGACGGCGCGCTTGCTGATCGTGGGGCAGGCGCCTGGCCGGCATGTGCACGAGACGGGGATTCCATGGAACGATCCGTCCGGCAATCGTCTGCGCGAATGGTTGAACGTTTCGTCCGATGTTTTCTACGACGACACGCGCATCGCCATCGTGCCGACCGCCTTCTGCTATCCG
The DNA here is from genome assembly GCF_003590875.1 of Noviherbaspirillum cavernae. Lineage (NCBI taxonomy): Bacteria > Pseudomonadati > Pseudomonadota > Betaproteobacteria > Burkholderiales > Oxalobacteraceae > Noviherbaspirillum > Noviherbaspirillum cavernae. The sequence goes on along the minus strand of NZ_QYUN01000002.1, from coordinate 3,664,758 downwards.
GGCAAGGGCAGGAGCGGCGACTTGCCGCCGCGCCCCGAATGCGCGCCGCTGTGGCATCCGCAGCTGCTGTCCATGTTGCCGGATGTGCAATTGACCTTGCTGATCGGTCGTTATGCGCAGCAGACGTTTTTGAAGGAAAATTGCAGGGCGACGCTGACCGACACTGTGGCGGCTTATGAAAGCTATCTGCCGGAATATCTGCCGCTGCCGCACCCGAGTCCGCTGAACCGCTCATGGTGGAGGAACAATGCCTGGTTCGAGCGCGACATGCTGCCGGTGGTGCGCGAGCGGGTGAAAGCGGCATTGGCCTTGTAATGCATTGCCGCCTCCGAAATTTTTCCGTCATCCCGACGATGCGTGCCGCAGCGATGGCATTGCACCCTTATCAATGAACCGTATGCAAACAGAAAGCACAGCAGGCAACCTTCCCGACACCGCACAGCGCGTCGCCGATCTATTATCCGAACTCGGCCATGACAAGCCGGTCGTGATGCTGCCGGAAACCGGCAAGACCTCCGCCGAAGCCGCCGCCGGCCTCGGTTGCAGCATCGCCGAAATCGCGAAGTCGATCGTGTTCCGCCGCCTGTCGGACGATGCCGCCGTGATGGTGGTGGCCAGCGGCGTCAACCGCGTCGATGAAAAGAAGGTTGCCGCCGTCGTCGGACCGCTCGGCAAAGCCGACGCCAAATTCGTGAAGCAGCGCATCGGCTACGTCATCGGTGGCGTCTGCCCGATCGGACATGTTGAAAAAACGGTCATGCTGATCGACGAGGATCTGCTGAAGCTGGAAAGCGTTTGGGCCGCCGCAGGCCATCCGCATGCGGTGTTCAACCTGACCCCGCGGCAATTGGTGTCGATGACCGGCGCGACGGTGGCCGATGTGGCGCTGCGTGATGCCTGAGAATGCGCGGTTTGCAGAAAGGACGGTAGCGGCATGACAATGGATGTCGATCCGTCCGTCGATACCGGCAAGGTGCCTTCGCCGTGCATCAACGTGTGCCGGATGAATCCGCGCACCGGCTTGTGCGAAGGCTGTTACCGCACCATCGACGAAATCGCGCAATGGGGCAGCGCGAGCGAGGAGACGAAGCGCGCGGTGTGGGTGGAGATCAGGCGGCGGCAGCATGACGTGTTTGCGCGTTGAGGCGTTGTCGCTGACACATTCGCCGTGCGCGTCATTCCTCGCTGCGCGTGGCATGACGGCAAGCGACAGATGTGGAATCCATCGCAAGCAGGATATTCAGGACATTCAAGCCGGACAGCAACCATAACAACCATAGCAACCATCAAAGGACACCATCCGCAATGCAGCTTTACCAACCACAGAACACCGTCAGCGGCCCAACCTACAGCACCGGCTTCAAGTCTGTCGCCACTGTCATCTGCACCATCCTCGCGGCATACGGCGCAAGCGTGGTGCTGCGCTTTCCGCTGATGCAATTCGGCTTCGGCCTCGCGGTCTCGCTCGCATGCGCGGCGCTGTTGCTGGCGATCAGCTGCTACTGGTTCCTGCGCTCGACCACCACCATCGACGACAAGGGCATCCGGCAAACCGGCATGCACAACAAGCAGGTTGAATGGCGCAACGTCAGCGCGGCGAAGTTGATCGGCATCCCCTTCATGTCGTGGCTGTTCCCGCCGCGGCTCGTGGTGCGCACCGGCAATTCGATCGCCACCTTCAATGGCGGCACGCGCGAGATGCTGATCGAATTCACAAAAATCGCGCTCGCGTTCAACACCAAACGATGACACTGCCCGCAAGCATGCGCGTGTTCGAGCGCGGCTGGCTCTCGTCGAACAACATCCTGTTCCTCGGCGAAGAAACCGCGCTGGTGGACAGTGGCTATCTCACGCACGCACCGCAAACGCTCGCGCTGGTGAAGCACGCGCTGCAAGGCCGGCCGCTCGACCGGCTGATCAACACGCACCTGCATTCCGACCATTGCGGCGGCAACGCGGCACTGCAGCGCGAATACCGTTGCCGCACCACGATTCCCGTCGCGGACGCCGACATGGTGCGCGCCTGGGCCGAGGATGAACTGAGCTACGCCGCCACCGGCCAGCAGTGCGAGCGCTTTACCTTCGACGACACGCTCGCGCCGGGTGACACACTGACACTGGGCGGCATGGAATGGCAGGCGCTTGGCGCACCGGGGCATGACCCGCATTCGCTGATCCTGTACTGTCCGCAGGAGCGCATCCTGATCTCGGCGGATGCACTGTGGGAAAACGGCTTCGGCGTGATCTTCCCGGAGCTGGAGGGAGAATCCGGTTTTGCGGAGACGCGCGCCACGCTGGAACTGATCGCCTCGCTCGACGTGCGGCTGGTGATCCCGGGACACGGCGCGCCGTTTGCCGATGTCGACAAGGTGCTGAAGACCGCGTTCTCGCGCATCGACTACTTCATCGCCGACCCGGTGCGCAATGCACAGAATGCCGTGAAGGTGCTGCTGAAATTCCTGCTGCTCGACAAGCAGAGAATGGCGCTGACCGAGGTGCTGCCCTTGCTGTCGAACATGCATCTGTTCCATGAGGCGAACCGGCGCTATCTGCATCGGGATGATGCGGAACTGGCGCAATGGGTGGTGGCGCAACTGGTGCGGGGTGGGGTGGCGGAAGTGGTGGATGGGGTGTTGGTGAATCGCGATTGAGAGCGACAGAGTGGGCACGTTGTGCCTACTACCGTGCGCCGCACTTGGAGAATGAATCGGTAATGTCGCTCCAAGGGTGGAAGCTTGCGTATCGTATCGGGTAGTTTCACCTCTTGAGGCGCCCGCGCGTCAACTTCGGGCTCATCTCGTCCGGCTTCCCTTCTTTTGATCTGCTTCTTGTTTTATTGACGATAAGACTGAATTCGGTCTATATTTAGTCTGAATGTTTCGGAAAATTCGGAGGCGGCATGCAATTTTCATCATGTATCAAACCGATAAGTTACCTCAAGGAAAAAACTGCGTCGGTCGTAAAGGAAATTACCGAGAGCCGTGAGCCGATGATCATCACGCAGAATGGCGAGGCGACTTTCGTTGTGCAGGACATCAAGAGCTTTGAGAAAACACAGCAGACGATGGCTCTTCTCAAGATTCTGGCGCTGGGTCAAAAGGAAATCGCGCGCGGGGAATTTGTTGATGCCGATGAGTTCTTTGCCGGGATGGACAAGGAAATCGCCCGATGACGTACCGCGTTGTCTTGCTCAAAGGCGCGCAAGCTGAACTACGGGACTTGTATCACAACTATCTTGTGTCGAATTTCGGTGTTGATGTGGCGAGAGAAAAGTATGCCGCGATCAAGAAATCGGTGGATTTGCTGAAGGCTCACCCAGAAATGGGAAAGCCGATTCCCGAACTGACCGAGACAGGTTTCGAACACTACCGTCAGATGGTCGTGGAAAACCTGAACAAGATCATCTATCAAATCGATGATGGAAAGATGATCGTCTATGTCCATGTCTTTTGCTCCACCCGCCAGGACTTCGAAACCATTCTTCGTGTGCGATTGTTAGGCGGCTAACGCAATTCGGGCAAATGACAGGGGACGCAATGGCTTGCGCCATTCCTCTCTACAGCAGCCTATCCATTCGCATGTCCGTTTTTGTCCGCATCTTGTCCCCCATGCGCATTTCGCCGCATCGCCTCCTTCCCTAAGATGACTTTCAGGCGCGGCACTCCTTCTTCGAAGGAGCCGTCGTCCGGATTTCCTGTGCGAAGGAGTGCATGATGTTGAGCGTAGGCATACTTGTTTTTGACGATGTGGAGATACTCGATTTCTCCGGTCCTTATGAAGTGTTTTCGACTGCGGCGCGGGTGCATGCGCGCCTGCACACGGCGGCGTCCCTGTTTCGCTGCTTTCTCGTTGCGCCTGACATGCGACCAGTGCGCGCGCGCGGCGGGATGAAGGTGTTGCCGGATTGCGTGCTGACGCCGTCGTCCGATGTCGACGTGCTGATCGTGCCGGGCGGCGACGTGTCGAAAGTGCTCGGCAACCCGGAGGTGATCGACTGGATACGCGCGCAGGCGCTGGACGCGACGATCACGGCCTCGGTCTGCACCGGCGCCTTCCTGCTCGCCAGGGCGGGCTTGCTGGACGGACTGCCCGCGACCACGCACTGGGAAGACCAGGCCGAGATGGCCAGCATGTTCCCGGCGACGACAGTCAGGCAGGATGTGCCTTGGGTCGACTGCGGTAGAGTGGTGACGTCCGCCGGCATCTCGGCCGGCATCGACATGAGCCTGCACTTGGTCGAGCGACTGGCAGGGCGGCAGCTGGCGGAAGCGACGGCGCGGCAAATGGAATATCGATGGAGTACGCATGGAACAATTGACCACACACAATCAGCCCGCTCTCGCTCAAGCGCTGCCCGTCTATTTTCTGCTGCGTAAGGGCATCGTTGCGCTCGACCTGATCGGTCCGGCCGAGGTCTTGCGCTATGCCAACCGTGCGGCGGAGAAAGAAGGTCGGCCCGCCTTGTTCTCGCTGCACTACATCAGCGCCGAACCGAGTCTGGAGATGTCGATCGGGCTGGGTCTGACCGGCTTCGGCGGTCTGCCGGACAGCCTGCCGGCGAATGCGATGCTGATGCTGATCGGCTGCGCCGGCAGTGATGACGATTTCAGCAGCGAGACGGCGCAGGCGGCGGTCGCATGGCTGCATCGGCACGTCACGCGCGAGCATCGCCTGCTCGGCATCTGTACCGGTGCGCTGCTGGCGGGGCATGCCGGTCTGCTGGACGGACGGCAATGCACCACGCACCACAGCCATTGCGACAGTCTGCGCATGATCGCGCCGCGCGCCCACGTGCAGGAAAATCGCATCTTCGTCGAAGACGGACCGGCCTTCACCAGCGCCGGTGTCACGGCGGGCATCGACCTCGCGCTGCACATCGTGGCGCAGGTCGCGGGGCATCGCGTGGCTGCCATCGTGGCCAGATCGATGGTGATCTACATGCGGCGCGCCGGCACCGACCCGCAGTTCTCGCCGTGGCTCGCATTCCGCAATCACCTGCATCCGGCAGTCCATCGCGTGCAGGATGCGATCGTCGGCAATCCCGCTCATGACTGGAACGTGCCGCAACTGGCGCAGATCGCCTGCACCAGCGAACGCCACCTTACGCGCCTGTTCCGCGAACATGCCGGCGCGAGCCTGGTGGACTACCTGCAGTGCATCCGCATCGCGCTGGCGCGCGATCTGCTCACGCAGTCGCAGCTGGATATCGAGCGCGTGGCGGAAAGGGCAGGCTTCCACTCGAGCCGGCAATTGCGGCGCGTGTGGAAAAAGTTCGAGGGTGCGTCGCCGAGCCGATTGCGCGCGACGGAAAAGGCGGTGGAGCTCGTGAATTGATCTGATGCCATGTGCAGGTGTGCGCGGAAGACAAAGACGTCCCGGATCACCTGGAATGCGAAATCCTTTTCGCATCGTGATAGTCACCATGTCGCATGGTGGAGAATGACGCGCAAGAGGCCATGGATTCTCGTTTTTCCCTCCATGGCAATACATGCGTTTTGCGAGCCCTGCAGAAATTCGTAAGTAATTGTTACTTCGTCAGCTGAATCGAGATGCACGACGTTATATGCCTTGTATCCCCACAGCGACCAAGGATTACTTATGAATATCCAGAGCAAATTCGACACGGATATGACCGTTCGGTCATTCGCGTATGTGGCCATGCAACTGGCGCGCTCGCCAGCTGCACCAGGGCCGTCTGCACTGTATGAGCAGATTCTCGGTGAAGCGGAAAAACATCGCAGCGCACTGCGTCTGGTGCTGCGCGATGTGTTCGAGATGGCGGAGCAGGGGCTGCGCAGACAGACGCTGACGAAAACGGAATTTCATCGCTTGCGCGATACCGCGACGCAGACGATTGCACAGGCACAGCAGGCGATCACTCGCATCGCGACGCAGTACGCCCCGCACAAGCTTGCGGCGTAACGCCGGGTTTTACCTGCAATGCACCGGCGTCGCACTTGCGCGCCGGCAGTCGCGGTGCGTATCGAAAAAATCGAGGAAGAGCCACCGAGTCAGCTGCGCACGGCGGAAAGCAGGGTGGCGGCGCTCGCGTGATGCCGCGATGTCTTGAGGTCCGGGATATCCGCTCTGTGCGGACAGTCGGCGCGGCTTGCTGCGGCGCGCGCCGACCGCCCCGGCGTGCCACTACTTCTTCGTCACATTCACATCCACCCGTCGATTCCGCTGCCGTCCGTCGTCGGTCGAATTGTCGGCGACCGGAAACTTTTCACCGTAGCCTTCGGCTGTCAGCCGCGTCGGCTCGACGCCGAGCGTGACCAGCTGCTGCATTGCGCTGTTTGCGCGATTCTTCGACAGCAGCAGGTTGGCATCGGGGCTGCCGGTATTGTCGGTGTAACCGCCGATCCGCATGTTCACCTCCGGATATGACTTCATGATCGCGGCGACATTGCGCAACTGTTCTTCCGACGAGGGCTTGAGCGTGGCCGAGGCGGTCTCGAATTCAAGCCGGTCGAGGCTGAACCACTTGTCCTCGCTGACCGTCATGGCGGGATCCTCGATGAACGCGATCAGCTTGCTCTCGACACCGTTGCCCGGAATGCGGAGTGTCAGGCCGCCGGGCAGGCTCTTGTCGATCATCGCGCCGAGGTCGCCCGACGCCATCGCCCCTGGCGCGGTGGCGGCAGGTGCCGTCGGTGCGGTTTCGGCAGGTGCCGTCGCTGCCGGCGGCGGTGCCGTCATTGCGGGCGCAGACGGCGTGGCTGGTGCGGTGGCCGCCGGTGGCGGCGGAGCCGTGCTCACCGGCTCGCGCCGGCCAAGGAAATAGCTGGCCAGCCAGGCCAGCCCCACCAGGGCCAGCAATGGCAGCAGCCATTTGCGCCATGAGCCTGTCTTCTCCTGTACGTCCGTATAGCTGCCCGTATGGCGCGGCATCGTCTCGGCCAACGCCGGGCGCGCGCTTGCCGCCGCCGCTGTTGCGCCGCCCAGACCGAGAACGCCCGCCAGACCGGACGGCAGGTCCTGCAGGAAATTGCGCGGCTTGCCCAGGAGATTCATCAGGCCCGATTCGCCGCCATTACCGACCTTCCGTCCGATCAGGCCCAGCACCAAAGGCAATGCCAGGCTCATCAAGGATTTCGACGCCATCGGGTCGAGCCCCGCATGCGATGCAACGTAGTCGTTGACCGCGCCGGTTTTTCCGCCGAGCACGCTATCGAGCAAGGGCGCTCCCGTGTGCATCAGCTCGCTGACAGCACCGGGTTCCTTGATCGCGTCGGCAACATGGCTGTATTGCTCGGTGTCGAGATGGTCGCGATGAATCACGTCGAGCAGTTCGTGCGCGCCTTCCCTGGTTTCCGCCTTGCTTGCGAGTCCGCCCAGGAGCGCCGGCAGGATGTCGCCCAGCGCCATCTTGATCTTGCCCGGACTTTCGCCGATCGCCGTGCCGATGCGGTCGAGCACGTCGCCGCCAAACTCGCTGGACACCTGGTTCAATAAAGTTGCCGCCATGTTGCTATCCTCCTTCCAGTTGTGGCTGATGCCGGTAGTGAATGTCGTTGCCTGCATGCATGTGCCGACACCCACCTCTTGAGACAGCGTAATCGCCAGGACGAGATCCAGCCATTGGACCAAAGCCGTATATCGGATGGCTGCCAGCGGAATGGTGGCGTTTTGCGTCGGCGAAATCCGTTGCGGTGCAAAGTGTCGCGTCGCGTGGCGTGGTCACGCGGCCCGACGGAAAATCGTCCGGGCGCTGTTTATCGGGATAACGCAACTCCGGCAACTCCGCCTGCGGCAAAAACCTGTGACAAGACATGCCATTCCATGCATCGAGCAAGGATTCGCGCTTTCGTCCTACTGCATGGAGTGCAGGCCGATCATGTTGCCTTCCGTGTCGATCACCAGCGCGATATGGCCGTACTGGCCGATGGAAAATTTTTCCTTCTGCACCTTGCCGCCGGCGCGTGCCGCCTGTGCCGCTTCCACCGCGCAATCGGTACAGCTGAAGTAGACGAGGACGCTGTTCGCGCCGGAAGGAAAGCCCTCCATGCGAACCAGCGCGCCCGCCGCGCCGGGCCCCTCTTCCTGCATCGGGAACATCAACATGTCGATATCCGGCATGTCGAGTTTTTTCATTTGAATGCCGAACACGCTCTCGTAGAACGCCTTCGCGCGCTGCATGTCCTGAACGTAGATTTCGAACCAGCCAACGGGATTGTTGTTCATGGGATTCCTTTCGGAATGAGACGAGATTCGTGCAACTTATTTGTGTAACTCGTATGCACCCGTGCACGCGATACCGGAGCGGTCAGCACGCTCACCGGCATCTGATGACAGACTGTCGTGCTCCTTATCGACAGCGCCTGTCCTTTCAAGTTCACCTCGCCGTCTGCAATTGCAAAGCGTCAGGAACCGGTCGGCAACAAGCGCAAGCATGATTTCTCCGCATGGCAATGCAGTGCGGCGCGAAGCTGCGGAAGCGCCTTTGCGTCTTGTCTGGATACAGGCTTGCAGCAAGGGCAGGGTGCGCCATGCGCACCGGTGCAGCGACGACATTTGCCGACAAGGCTTGCCTCAACACGAGAAACGGTGCGCGTGGCGCATACATGGACGCCTCCCTTTTGCAAGAACAAATCTTCAAGTGTTTCCTGACGAAGTCGATTGCAGCCATACATTCGGTCTTTGTTGCAGCCGACGTATGGGCTGCTGACGCATGATGAAATTCGCTGGTGGCCGCTCAATCACCCTATCGTGCTTCACGCACGGTGCGCTCGGCGAGCTGTGACCACCCCGGTCTGACCTGTCCTGTCATCACTTGGGATTGCCATGGCAATCGGTTGCACTTCCTCCGTTGTCGTGTTCAGTTCATCTTTCTGCCGTGCCGATTATGCGCAGACGCCGTTGGTCTGCGCATAATCGGCACGGAACACCTCGCCGCTTTGCAGCATGGCCCAGATACGCCGCGCATTCTTCGCCGCCAGCGCGCACACCGCAACGTTGTGGCCACGTCGCGCCGCCAGCTTGACCACCCAATCGTCGGCATACGCCGGCTTGCCCATCCGTGCCTTGAGCACCGCGCGCGCGCCATGCACCAGCAACTTGCGCACATAACCGTTGCCGTGCTTGCTGATCCCCAGCAATATCTGCTTGCCGCCGCTGCTGTGTTCTCTTGGCGTCAATCCCAGCGCGCACGCAAACTTGCGCCCGTCCGCAAACATGTCCGCTCGGCCGAAACTGCCCACCACGGCCGTGGCGGTCATGACTCCGATGCCCGGAATGCTCTCGATCAATTGGCACGCTGCATTGTCCCGATGCACCTGCATGAGCTGCTTGTCTACTTGTGCAATCCGCTCTTCCAGTTGCGTCAGGTGCGCCAGCAAGTCGTCGATCAATCCGCATAGCAGCCCCAGATCGGCCCGTGCCTTGTCCTGCCATGCACTCACTTCGCTGCGCAGGCGGCGCATGCCGGGCGTGAGCGCCTGGCCAAACTCGGCGACCAGGCCCCGCACTTGATTCGCCGTGGCAGTACGCTGCTTCATCCAGCCTTCGCGTACCCGGTGCAAGGCCTGCACCTGCTGGCTATCCCGGCTGCGAATGGCAACCGCCGGCACACAGTCCCGACTAGCGGCTTCGCAGATCGCCGCCGCATCCCGCGCATCGGTCTTGTTGCCCTGTACGTAGGCTTTCACATACTGCGGCGCCATCAGCTTGACGGCATGGCCCAGCGCCTTGATGCGCCGGGCCCACTCGTGGGCGCCACCACACGCTTCCATGCCGACACGGCAGGCCGGCAAGCTCGCAAAAAACTCCAGCACCTCTGCCCGTTTGAACCGCCGCGACAAAACCTTTTTCCCTTGTGCATTGGCACCATGTACCTGGAATACGTTCTTTGCCAAATCCAGGCCAACTACGCTAATCTTGTCCATGACGCTTCCCCTCACTCAGTGGTTGATCACTCTTCCACTTTGGCACATCGCGATGCCGTCGTGGGTGGGAGGCGTCCATTTCATTACCCTACGCAGCCGGCTCCGCCCACACCGCAAACTCGTTGCCGCTGGGTTCCATGAAATGAAACCTGCGTCCGCCGGGAAACGAGAAGATCGGCTTCACGATCTGTCCGCCGGCGGCGGTGATCTTGGCAAGCGTGTCTTCGAGGCGTTCGCTGTAGAAAACGATCAGCGCGCTTCCCTTGTCCGTGCTCGCGCTCAGTTCGGATCGGTAAAAGCCGCCGTCAAGCCCCTGATCCGAGAATGCCGCGTAGTCAGGTCCGTAATCCACGAACGACCAGCCGAACGCGGCTTGAAAGAAGGCTTTGGTGGCCGCCAGGTTCCTGGCCGGATACTCCACGTAATTGATTTTCTCGTGAATGGGCATGGCGATCTCCTTGATGATGATTCGTGATGCGGCGTCATGACTCACAGATGCGCGAAGAACTCAGGCGCGCCTTGCCATCGGTCGTTGCGGCCATCCACGTAGGTGATCGGCGCCTTTGACAATTCCTCGTCTGTCACATCGTCAAGACAACCCAGATTGACGCCATACATTTTGCCGATGGGCGTTTCGTTGCCGATGCCGAAGCTGCGCACGCCGCAGTGCCTGCAAAAGGTGTGATGGTTCTTCTCCGTGTTGAACACATATTGCATCAGGTCGGATTCGCCTGTCAGCAAGCGGAAGTTCTCCGGTTTGGCAATGGCCGGCCAGAAGCGGGTACGCCTGCAAATGGAACAGTTGCAGCGATAAGTGCTCTGCGCGAGATCGAGATCCGCCTCGAAGGTGACGGCACCGCAATGGCAGCTGCCGTGGCAGGTCTTCAGCATGATGGCTCCTTGCGGAATGGATGCCTCACTTCTTCCGATCCAGCCTGCCCGACGAACGCAACTCCCGAATCGGGCGCCTAACCCTGCACCGGCCGATGCTCGGTTCCCGCGCCCGGTGTAAGAAACAGCATGGTGGTGGGGACAGAAGTCCTGACCGTATGCCAGACATTTGGCGGCACAAGAACATAAGCCCCGGTGTCGCTGAGTTGCACGGTACGTTCTGTGCCGGATTCCTCCAGTACGACGGTGGCCGCGCCCGAGAGCAGCATGACGAGCTCCTCGCCGGCGGGATGACGTTCCCACACGGACCATGGCTCGGAAAACGCAAAGGCCGACATGAGCCTGCCTTGATCGAGGTGCGGATATGCGCCGCCAGCGAGTTGTTCCCAGAATGATTCCGACGCGGGGATTGGGTCCGTTCTGCCGTCATCCTTCACATGCAGGTACGTGTTGAGGACGCTGTGAGCTTTATCGGTATGCATTGAAACCTCCTTATGGAGCCCAACGTTGTAGGTGATGGGTGGCCCGCTTGTGGGACGTCCAGCGACCGAAAGGAGTGGTATTGACCACAATGTTAGCTGGCTTACCAGAGACGTTTTTCGATTTCGTCATACTTCTCTGCCACCTTGAGGAAAGCGTCACCCCAGCCACTGCTTAGACTGACCTCTTGGAGTGGCCCTGTTGGTGCAAATAAAACAGCTACTTTGACTCGCTCTGGAAGAGAACTTTCTTTTAACAGGTTTATGATGCTATTGAGTTCAGCAACTGCATCTTGCTCACCCTGCCAAGATGACCAACAGAAGTCGTTATCTGGCAGGGATAACAATTCAATGGCTGATTCCAAAACATGAATAAGGCTCTCGACAGGAGCGTTGGGATCAATTCCGTCGTGAATCAATTGTTGCGTGCGGCTGAGGTTCATTGAGATGGCTAACGTTGCGATGACGGGCGGGGCAACACGCCCCTGTCGATTACTGATTTATATTTGGCCGGCGAATCCACTTAGTCCCTCGCTGAATCTCAAATATGTGAACTGAGAGTTCTCCAATCGGTGCTTGAGCATTGGACTTACAAATGGATATTCGTTACCCATCATAAGCATCCGCGTTCCCTCAATATTTAAATCTCGAATCTGGTCGTGGCTGAAATGTTGATTTATTAGTATCTGTCGATACGTCGTGTACTCAGCGTTTGAAGTCCGATCCCACACAACGGCGTCTTTGAAGGTCACGCGTTCAGCATCCAGTTGCTCAAGGAAATCAGCCAAATCGCGGTCAGCTAGGACATAGCCATATCCAGACATGAATGGTCCCAAATCACCCTTTTCGATAATCTGAAACCTACCGTCATCGAGCTGATATAGCCGCGGGCCTCGCTGCTCTGTGTAAATATGGAATGGCAGCATTTTCAAATATAACGTTTGACATGAGAGGCTTGGCCCGGCTTGCCGGGACAAGTCCTCTCGATGGAAGGGTTAGGCCGCTACGCGCGAGGCATCGCGATTTGTGGCTCTGTGGGCTAGAACGATGACTGCCGGCAACAGCAACTCCGGGATGAGGTAGCCGAGCCACACTGCCGCCGGCTCGGGAAGCCCGACCTGGCTGATGGACACAAGCCTTCCGATGCCAGCGAAGAGAACGCCCAGTGCAAGGAGGTACACCAGCGTTCCTTGTTGCCTGACGGTGATGGCTGCCCAGAGGCTGATGAGGCCTGTGGAAAGATAAATACCGGCCATGAAGCGGTGCACGTTGTCGAGGCGTGCAGAAACCTGCGGTTCTCCCAAGTACATCTGCAGCGTGCCGCCGAATATCGCGATTGCTGCGACGAGGAACAAGCAGATTTGCACGACGCGTTGACTCGCCGGCATTGATGGCGTGGATGGCACGATGCGTTCTCCTCTTGAAGCGGTCTAACTTGATATATACAGCAGGGTCTGTCCTTATAACTCGGCACCTGCTGTATAACGTGGCACCGAAGGAATCGTCGAAAGCCGCTCTGCGCCTGCTTGAGCGGCATGTTGCGATAGTTATGCCGCATTAACCGGACTGCGAAAGGCGGCGCGCACCGCTAAACCGCGCGTCCATCGAAGTGCTGGAATCGCAAGGACTCCGGCTCGATACCTTCGAGGCAGCGCACATTCACCGCCGCGATCTCCTGGCCGTCGGGGCCCACGCCTTCTCCGAATGGATGAATGCCGCACCTGGGACAGAACCGATGCATGATCACGTGCTTGTTAAAGGTGTACGTGCTCATGGCCTCCGGCTCGGTCAGGAGGCGCAACTGCTGGCGCGGGATGAACCAGAGCAGGGAACCCTTGCGCTGACATATGGAGCAATTGCAGGCCAGGACTTCGCCAATTTCTCCCTCGGCCTCGAATGCAATCTGCCCGCAGTGACAACTGCCTCGGTAATTCACGTGTTATCTCCTTGAGTGAAAACAGCATGTGATGCCCACCGTGATTATGCGGCATGAGCTTTCCATGTAACCCGGCACCACCTGCATGGCGTGGCGCCGCAGGAATTCTCGAAAGCCGTTCTGCACTTGCTTGAGCGGCATGTTGCGATGTTTATGCCGAATTTGACGGACGGCGAACGGATTGCAAAAAGAGCGGCGGGTATCACCGCATCGCCAATGCCGTGACCGAATCGCCGGACAAATCCTCGCCGAAAGGTGAAGCCGTGCTTGTTCAGCACCACTCACGCCGTGCGCTGCTCGCGATCCTTCTTGTTCTGCGCCTCGATCCGATCGCGCGCCTCCTTCCACTGCTCCTGGGTCCATGACCGCAGCTCGTAGAAATTGCCGCCGGTGGCGAGATGACCGCCGCCGTCCATCATGATCGCCTGGCCGGTCAGCCAGTCGCAGCCGTCGGCCATCAGGAAGGTCGCGAGGTTCTGCAACTCCTCCATCCTGCCGGCACGCCCCATCGGGTTGATCGCGGCGGTGCGCGCGCCGGGTTCCTCGCCCGGATTCAATCGCTTGCTCATGCCTTCGGTCGGGATTTCGCCGGGACCGATCGCGTTGAGGCGGATGCCGTATTGCGCCCATTCGGTGGCGAGCGACATCGTCATCGACTGGATCGCGGATTTGCTCATTGCGGAGGGCACGACGAAGGGGCCGCCGTTCAGCACCCAGGTGACGATGATGGAGATCACGCTGCGGTAGCCATCGGATGGTTTCCACTCGCCTTTCATCGCCATCTCGACCCAGCGGCGGCCGACGGCGTGCGTGACGTAGAAGGTGCCGTGCATGACGATGTTGGCGACGGCGTCGAAGCCGCGCGGCGACAGCGCGGCGGTGGGCGAGATGAAGTTGCCGGCCGCATTGTTCACGAGTCCGGTCAGCGGGCCTTCGGCGAAGATTTGTTCGACCATGTCGTCCACCGCCGCCGCATCGCGAATGTCGAGCCCGAAGGTCTTGACGCTGCCGCCGTGCGCGGCCATCAGTTCGGTCGCGGTCTGGTCGCACACCGGCTTGCGGCGGCCGCAGATATAGAGGTCGGCGCCGAGCGAGAGGTACTTTTCCGCCATCGCGCGGCCGAGGCCGGTGCCGCCGCCGGTGACGAGGATGCGTTTGCCTTGCAGGAGTGCGGGCTGGAACATGGGAGGCTCCTCATGTGGGGGTAGGGTGGGCACAACGTGCCCACGCTGTCATCGACGCAAGCCGCGTGGGCATTGCATGCCCCCTTGCAGGGCGCACATGGGCTTGCAAGCCCGTGTTGCTCCGCAGGCGTGGAGCATGCTCCACGAAACCCCTGCGACGCCCCTACCAATATCTGCTTACAGCATCGCAGTGCCCGCAAGTTCCCGCTTGCGCAGGATCATGCCGCATCACTTCAGCGTATATTTCGCTTCCTCGAACGAGTGCAGCGGCGGCAGATCGTCATACTGCGGCGCGTGCCCCTGCTGTTTCGCGGTGAAGGCTTCCACCAGGTTGCCTGTCTGCCAGATGCCCGATTGCAGCCAGCCCATTTGCCGCAATGCATCGTGCGTGGAGTGGTCGCGTGCGTAGTGGATGGCCTGCTTGCTGCCCCAGATCGCGACCGGCGGTTTCTCGGCGATCTCGCGCGCCATTTGCATCGCGGCGGCCAGCATCGCGTCCTGCGTGTCGAACACCTCGTTCACCAGTCCGAGCGCCAGTGCGCGCTGCGCCGGCAGCCGCCGTCCGGTATAGGCCAGCTCATGCACAATGCCTTCCGGAATCAGCTTCGGCAGCCGTTGCAGCGTACCGAGATCGGCGGTCATGCCGATGTTGATTTCCTGAATGCAGAAAAATGCATCCGCCGTCGCCAGCCGGATGTCGCAGGCGCACACCATGTCCACGCCGCCGCCGATGCAGCCGCCGTGGATCGCGGCGATCACCGGCATGCGCAATTCCTCGATCAGGTTGAAGGCGTGCTGCATGTCGGCCAGCTGCGGCGCGATGTTGGCGCGTCCGCCCGCGCTCTTGTCGTCGAGTGCGATGCCGCCTGCGCTGCCGAACACATCGAGCGCCATGCCGGCGGTGAAATGCTTTCCGGTCGAGGAAATTACCAGTGCGCGCGCGGATGCGTTGCGCTGCAGTTCGGTCAGCACGGCAGTCAATTCGCGCCACAGCACCGGATGCATGGTGTTGAGTGAGGCAGGGCGGTTCAGCACGAGGTGCGCGATCTTGTCGGTGATGCTGAACTGGATGCTTTCGTAGGTCATTGCGAGGTCTCCTGTGAAGTTGTTGTTCGTGCCCTAATCCATGAATCACTGTTTACGGTCATTCCGCATGCAATGGCGTTGACACCCTAGTGTCCTCATTGCATTCGAAATGACGGCGCAAGCTGAACGACACTCTCATTTGCGCGCGCCATCCGTCCCCATCTTCAGCGAGCACAGCACCGCATTCACCGCCGCGTCATACAACTCGTTCGCGCGCTCGGTCTTCAGGTAATAGCCCTTCAGTTCCAGACTGACCGCGCCATGCATCGCCGCCCATAACAGCCGTGCGGCGGCGGTCGGATTCGAGGGCGGCAGCGCGCCCTTGCTCATGCATTCCTCGAAGGCGTCGATCAATGCCGCGAGCGATTCCCATGCCTTCTTGCGCGATTCGAGCGGCGGCACGAAGCCGGCGATGGCGTCACCGAACATCACCATGTAATAGCTCGGATTGCTCTTCGCATACTGGCGATAGATGCGGGCATGCAGCAGGATGCGCGCGAGGCCGTCCTTGTCCGTCTTCTTTCTGGACAACTGCGTGGAGGCGGCGTCGAATTCGGCCTTGAGGCGCGCGAATCCTTCGAGATACATTTCGTTGGCCAGCCCGTCCTTGCCGCCGAAAAACGAATACAGCAGCGTGGTCGAACAGTTCACCGCTTCGGCCACGCGCCGCACCGTCATCGCCTGCGGTCCTTCCTCGGTCAGCAGGCGCGTCGCCTCGTCCAGCATGCCCTGGCGCAAGCCGAGGCGCAGATTTTCCTGCGCCTGGCGGAAGTCGATCACGGGGGGTTTGGCAGTTTTCATGGGCAGAATCGGGTTCTGAAAAAAACAGCGTTTTTTCTGATAACATCTTGCGCACAATATCAGAAAACGCAATCGCCTGGCGCGATATGCGCCGCCAGCATCGCGCAACACGCGGCATGTGCAGACACGTCGCGCCGCGCGTCGTCCAGATCACCAAAGGAGTATTCATGAGCAATCAACGCCTGCCCGCTGCCTTGCGCAATCTCAGCCTGCCCGTCATCGGTTCGCCGCTGTTCATCGCCAGCGGCCCGGCGCTGGTCAAGGCGCAATGCAAGGCCGGCATCGTCGGCTCGTTCCCGGCCTTGAATGCGCGTCCGGCGGAACTGCTCGACACATGGCTGACCGAGATCCAGCAGGAACTGACTGCGTTCAAGGAGGCCAATCCCGGCGCAACTGTCGGCCCGATCGCGGTCAACCAGATCGTGCACCAGTCGAACGACCGCCTCGCGCACGACGTCGAGGTATGCGTGAAGCACCGGATCCCGATCATCATCTCCAGCCTGCGCGCGCCGCCCAAGGAAATGCTGGATGCGATCCACAGCTACGGCGGCATCGTGCTGCACGACGTGATCTCGATCCGTCATGCGCAGAAGGCGCTGGAGGCCGGCGTCGACGGCCTGATCCTGGTTGCCGCCGGCGCGGGCGGCCATGCGGGCGCGCTGTCGCCGTTCGCGCTGGTGGGCGAGGTGCGCAAGTTCTTCAGCGGCCCGATCGCGCTGTCGGGTTCGATCGCCACCGGTGACGCCATTCTCGCGGCGCAGGCGATGGGCGCAGACTTCGCCTACATCGGCTCGCGCTGGCTGGCGACACAGGAATCCAACGTGGATGAAGCGTATCGCCAGGCCATTGTCGAATCGAGCGCCGCCGACATCGTCTACACCAATCTGTTCACCGGCGTGCACGGCAACTATCTGAAGAAGTCCATCGTCGCCGCCGGCCTCGATCCCGAGAACCTGCCGGTGGCCGACAAGTCGACAATGAACTTCGGTTCCGGCAGCGGCAGCAAGGCCAAGGCATGGCGCGACATCTGGGGCGCGGGCCAGGGCGTGGGCCTGATGGACCACGTGCTGACCGTCGCCGAGGTGGTCGAACGGCTGCAATCGGAATATCGCGCTGCACGTGAGCGCTTGTCACTCAAGGGCTGATACGCCCGGAAAGGAAATTGTGAAAAAAGCCTATGTCGTTGCGGAAATTGTCGTCACCAACCCGCAGCCCTACGAGCAGTATCGCGTGCTGACCACGCCCACCGTCGCGCAATACGGCGGGCGGTTTCTCGTGCGTGGCGGTGAGCGCCATCAGATGGAAGGCGAGGACGCCGAGCACAACAGCGGGCGGCGCACCGTGATCGTCGAGTTCCCGTCGCTGGAGCAGGCCCGCAGCTGGTATGACTCGGTGGAGTACGGCAAGGCGAAAGAGGTCCGCCTCGCCAATTCGATCGGGCGGCTGTTCATTGTCGAAGGCGTGTAGCAGGGCAGCGCGCACAGCACCTTGCGCGTTGCGACATCACGGGCGCGCAAGGCGGCGCGTCAATGCCGCAGCGCCTGCAGGATCGCCACCACGATGGGCCCCCAGATGGTCAGGATGATGTTGCCGATGGCGTAAGGCACCGTATAACCAAGCGCGACGATATTGCTGCCGCTCGCGTCGCGCAAGGCATTCAATCCCGGTGTGCAGGTCTGTGCGCCGGCGATGCCGGCGATCAGCAGCAGCGGATTGATCTTGAGAAGGAACTTCCCCACCAGCAGCGCCACCAGCGGCGGCACCAGCGTCACGATCATGCCGCCGAAAAATATGCTGGCGAAGAAGATTCCGCCGCGCGTGTGATACGCCTCCACCGCGTGCGGGCCGGCAGTGAGACCGACGATGGCGATGAAAACGGTCAGGCCGATGTCGGCCAGCACGCGCTGTGCGGCCTCCGGCATCGAACCGAAAACCGGATAACGGCTGCGCGCCCATCCCGCGATGAGTCCGACGACGAGAATGCCGCCGGCGATGCCGAGTCCGAGTGGAATGTTGTCGATGTCGATCGTGTAGAGGCCGATCAGCACGCCGCAGATGATGCCCGCCGCCAGGAAGGTGAGATCGGTCTTGCCGCTGTCGCGCTCGACAAAGCCGCCTGCGGCGGCGGCGCGTTCGACGTCCTGCGGCGAGCCGATGATGTGCACCACGTCGCCGCGCTGGACGCGCGTCCCGGGCGAGCGCGGCAGCTCTTGCTCGCCGCGCGTGATGGAATCCAGATACACGCCGCGCGAAAAATACCGGTCTGCCCGCGCTTCGCCGATGCTGAGGCCGATCACCGCCTTGTTGGTGATGACCACGTTGGCCGATTTGAGCGGGATCGCCAGCAGTTCCGCATCGTCGCTTTCCGTCCCGATCTCGCTTTCGGCATGGACGAAGGCCGCGCGGTTTCCGCCGGCAACGATCCAGTCGCCGTGCCGGATGGGGGTGTCGGGACGCACTTGCAGCAGCGTGCCATCGCGCCTGATCCGCTGCACCGACAGGCGTCCGGCCGCATGACGCTGTTCCAGTTCGTCCACCGTCACGCCGAACAGCGACGGATTCTCGACCCGGTAGCCGCGAAACGCGTAGAAGCGGCCGCCGAACAGACTGTCTGCCGCCTCGCCGCCTGCCAGTTCATTTTCGAGCGCCTTCGCCTCGGCCTTGAGGTTGATGCGCAGAAGCAGCGGCGCGCCGACGGTCAGAAACAGGATCAGGCCGAGGTCGCCGAAGCCGTAGGTGATCGCATCGGCCAATGGCGCCGCGCCCGACATGCTCGCCTTGATGTCATCGGGAAGCGGCAGTGCGGCAATCGCGTTCAGTCCGGTGCCAAGCGCCGCCGACTGGGTCAGCCCGCCGGAGAGCAGGCCGACGGCAGTGCCCTCGTCGAAGTCCAGCACGATCGCGACGGCGACGACGGTGATCAGGCCGGTCACGCCGAGCGTGATGGACAGCACGATCTGCGGGATGGCCTCCTTGCGCAGGCTGCCGAAAAACTGCGGCCCGACCGAGTAGCCGATGGAAAACAGGAAAAGGTAGAAGAACACCCAGCGCATCAGGTCTGGCAGCGGCGGCGCGGCGAAAATGCCGATCAGAATCCCGGCGATCATGGTGCCGACCACCGAACCGAAGCTGAAGACCTTGACGTGAATGCGCCCGATGATCTGGCCGAGCAGGATGGCGGCGAACAAGGCCAGTTCGGGACGCCGATGCAGCAGCGCAGCAATTTCCTCCATTGCCGGATCTCCTTGCACAGTGATGCATTGCGGGTTCGGTCGGCGCATCTAGTGTCCTGAGTTCCGTGCCGGAGGAGATCTTGTTGCGCGACCCATCTCATCTTAGGCAGAGCGCGGCGCGAGCGAGAAAATAAGCGCGAAAAGCACGATCCACCGCAAGGGATGCCGCACGGACACGGCGCACGGACACGATTGTGCCGCCCGTATTCCAGTCCATTCCAGGGGGAAATTTCAGGCATGGGGAACCGGTGCGGCCGCATTGCCCACTCATCCTGCGAGCGAATCCTCTTGCCAAGACCATGCCATGAGTTCCAAATCATTCGGCGATCATAAAAAGACCCCCGGGGCGCTACCGGGAAAGGGTGCCGGGAAAAAGCCGGCCAGGCCCACGCCGCCGGATTGGCCAGCATCGCCGCCGGCACCCACCGGGCCGCTGGCGGACGCCGTTGCCCAGGGAGGCACGTCTCAAGGCGCTCCGGCGGAAAATCACGCTTCCGGAAGAACTGCCACACCGCAGAACCTGCACATACCGGGCAGCGGCGACCGCATGCACCATCTGTCCATGGCGCACTCGCACGCGAAGACGGTATTTCAGCTGCCGCAACTGGCAGCGAAGAAACATGTCGAGGGGGTCAAGGCGACGTCGCGCGCGGATTGCGCCCGGCGTCGCGGCAACAAGTTCTGCGATCCCGCACATCCATCCGGCTGCGGCGGCCGGTTTTGCGGGCAGCAAGCCAGGACCAGCCTGGATGCCATTTAGCGTCGTTGTCGAGCGCCGTGAGGAATCTTCCCCACGGCCATGCCTTGCAGGGATTTCTCGCCTTCACTCGGAATGACAACGCGACTCGGCTGCACAGATTCTGTGCAGCGGGGAATCTTTGCCCAGCCGCCGGCTCGAATGAATATTGCCGACAAGCCTGCAAGGATTGCCATGAAAAATGCCTCACAGGAAACCGAAGTGAAAACCGGCCCGCCCCTGCGCGAGGATGCCACGCCGCGCCTGCCGAATGAGCGCGACGAATCGGCCGACAGCCAGTCGAGCGGTCCGCGCCGCAAGATCAGGCAGGCGTATGACGATTTGATGAGCGGCCAGGTCGATACCGATCTGCGGGCAGAGCGCGGGGTCGATGCGGTGGTCAACCAGACGCCGGAGCCGTCGCCGGTCAACCCGCTGGATGTGCCGCGCAAGAAGAAGGTCGAAAAGCAGGACGAAAAGCAGGACGGAAAATAGGGCCGCTTACTAAGAGCCTATCCCGGTAGGCCGTCGGCAAGGGAAATTGCGAGGTAAATGGTGGTCCAAGCGCATGTTGGCGAAGGAGGTTCGACATGGGCATGGTCAAGCAGGACGACGGCTGGCGTTTGCCAGACAGACTCTGGGCGCAAATGGAGCCGCTTTTACCGCCACGCAAGCCACATCCGCTGGGCTGCCATAACCCGCGTGTCTGCGACCGGGCAGCCATGGATGCGATCTTGTTCGTGTTGCGTACCGGTTGCCAGTGGAATGCATTGAACGGTACCGGCATTTGTTCCAGCAGTTCGGCGCATCGGCGCTTTCAGGAATGGGTTGATGCCGGCGTGTTCGAGGAGTTCTGGATGCATGGGCTGTTGTCGGCAGCGGCGTTGCGGGAAATCGACTGGTCCTGGCTGTCACTCGACGGCGCGATGACCAAGGCTCCTCTGGGTGGGGAAAAAAATCGGCCCCAATCCAACGGATCGCGGCAAAGGCGGCGTCAAGCGCAGCCTGCTGACGGACGCACACGGCATTCCCCTGGCCATCGTCATTGATGGTGCGAACCGCCATGACATGAAGCTGGCGCGACCGACACTGGAGTCGCTGGAAGTGGGGCGACCGTCATTGCTTGCGGTGTGGCCACAAGGACTGTGCCTGGACAAGGGCTATGACTATCCGCAGATCCAGCAGTTGGCGCTTGAATTGGGCTACCGGGCGCACATCCGGTCACGCGGGGAGGAAGCGCAGCAGCGGCAGACGGGAACGAGAGCCCGCCGCTGGGTGGTGGAGCGTACGCATAGCTGGCTGAACCGGTTTCGTGGCTTGCTGATTCGTTGGGCCAAGAAGGCGAAGAACCATCTCGCGTTCCTTCATCTCGCCTGCGGCATTATCACCTGGCGAAGCATAGGCCTACTGGGATAGGCTCTAAGAGCCTATCCCGGTAGGCCGTCGGCAAGGGAAATTGCGAGGTAAATGGTGGTCCAAGCGCATGTTGGCGAAGGAGGTTCGACATGGGCATGGTCAAGCAGGACGACGGCTGGCGTTTGCCAGACAGACTCTGGGCGCAAATGGAGCCGCTTTTACCGCCACGCAAGCCACATCCGCTGGGCTGCCATAACCCGCGTGTCTGCGACCGGGCAGCCATGGATGCGATCTTGTTCGTGTTGCGTACCGGTTGCCAGTGGAATGCATTGAACGGTACCGGCATTTGTTCCAGCAGTTCGGCGCATCGGCGCTTTCAGGAATGGGTTGATGCCGGCGTGTTCGAGGAGTTCTGGATGCATGGGCTGTTGTCGGCAGCGGCGTTGCGGGAAATCGACTGGTCCTGGCTGTCACTCGACGGCGCGATGACCAAGGCTCCTCTGGGTGGGGAAAAAAATCGGCCCCAATCCAACGGATCGCGGCAAAGGCGGCGTCAAGCGCAGCCTGCTGACGGACGCACACGGCATTCCCCTGGCCATCGTCATTGATGGTGCGAACCGCCATGACATGAAGCTGGCGCGACCGACACTGGAGTCGCTGGAAGTGGGGCGACCGTCATTGCTTGCGGTGTGGCCACAAGGACTGTGCCTGGACAAGGGCTATGACTATCCGCAGATCCAGCAGTTGGCGCTTGAATTGGGCTACCGGGCGCACATCCGGTCACGCGGGGAGGAAGCGCAGCAGCGGCAGACGGGAACGAGAGCCCGCCGCTGGGTGGTGGAGCGTACGCATAGCTGGCTGAACCGGTTTCGTGGCTTGCTGATTCGTTGGGCCAAGAAGGCGAAGAACCATCTCGCGTTCCTTCATCTCGCCTGCGGCATTATCACCTGGCGAAGCATAGGCCTACTGGGATAGGCTCTAAGCTTATGGCGGCGCGCCTGGCGCAGTTATCCCGCTTCGATCCGGTTGCGGCCCTTGTGCTTGGCTTCGTACAGCGCCGCATCGGCGGCGCGAAACAGCGCGTCGGCGGTTTCGTGCGCGGTGACATCGGCCACGCCGGCGGAAAAGCTGGCGGTGAAGTCGCCTTCGTCCGCATGATGGCGGATGCGGGAGAAGGCCTCGCGGATTTCGTCGAGCACGCCGATGGCGGCCGTCGCCGGCGTCGCCGGCAGGATCACCGCGAACTCCTCGCCGCCGTAGCGCCCGACCACGTCGCCGCGTCGCAGCCGCTGCTGCAAGAGGCGCGACAAGGTGCGGATCACATGGTCGCCGACCGGATGGCCATGGGTGTCATTGACGCGCTTGAAGAAATCGATGTCGATCATCGCCAGCGTGACCGGCGTGCGGGTGCGCTCGCTGCTGGCCACTTCGCGCGCCAGCGTTTCCTTGATGGCGGAATGGTTGAACAGGCCGGTGAGGCTGTCGCGCATGATCAGTCCGCGCAGCGCGCGGTAGCGTTCGGCACGGCTCGACAGCGAGGAAATCAGGTGCGCCGGATCGACCGGCTTGGCGAGGAAATCGTCGGCACCGGAGTTGATCGCATCGAGTTCGTGCGACAGACTGTCGTCGTGCGACAGGAACACGATCGGCACGTCGAGGTAGACGTTGTTCTGCCGGATCAGGCGGGTCAGATCGATGCCGCTGCATGCGGCGGTGTGCACGTCCATCACCACCAGTTCGGGCCGGTACTCCTCGAAGGCCTCGAAAATCTCGGCCGGCTTGTGCAGCATTCGCGTATCCATCTGCGCTTCGCGCAGCACGTCGCTGTATTGCGCGGCGCCGGCCGGGTCGTCGCTGATGAAGAGGATACGGAAGGGATGCGCCACCTTCGACACGATCAACGCGTCGAGCCGGTCGATCAGGGCGGCGGCGTCCACCGGCTTGGTGAAGTAGCAGTCCACGCCGGCGCGCGCCGCGGCCAGGCGCGCCTTGAAATTGCCGCGGGTCGAGATCACGGCGATCGGATAATGCCGATTGGGGGGGCGACGCGCGTGCGCCAGTGCCGCCACCTTCGCCATCAGGTCTTCGCGGTATTCGAAGTCGAAGATGAGCGCCGACGGGGGACGTTTTTCGATGGCGCTGCCGACGCGCTCGATATCGCTGACCACCACCACGCTGTGGCCGAAATAGCGCAGCTGCATCGCGGTATCTTCGCCGAGCAGCGGATTGCTGTTGAACAGATAGATCGGCGCTGCGGTGGCGCCCTTGGGCGCGACCTGCTGCGGCTGTGATGCCGGCGGCCCGCCGTGCTGCGGCGGCACGGCGGCGTCCCATGCCAGCAATTCCTGCAGCGCGGCCGCCGTCTGGATCGCGCTTTGCGCGGCCAGACCGGGATTTGCGACCAGTGCCGCCAGCGGTTTCTCGATGCGCAGGGCGCGCGCGCTCAATTCGCCCACGCCGGAACTGCGGGCCGACTCTGCCAGGCCCTTCAAGTGCTGGTGCACGGCGACCAGACGGTCCTTGTTCTCGAAGGCGCCCAGCCACTGGTGCAGCGCGGCTTCCAGATCATCCAGCCCTTTTTGCAATCGCTTGTTCTTGCTCATGTCGTTCTGCCTTCCGCCGCAATGGCAGGGTGCGGAGTTGTCGGGCAAGGCCGCGCCGCACGCAGCGCCACGCATGCCCTCATCGTGATGCAGGCATGTTACAACGGTGTTGCTCTGGAGTAAATTTTAGCGAGGAAAAAGAGTGGTCCGGCCGGACGAGGCGCACCTCACTCCGGTCCCGGTGCGCGCCGGGATGACGGATGGATATCCTGGCGCAGGTTCCGGCTAATCGTACTTGCGCGCATCCTCGATGACCTTGCCGTCGTTCGGCAGGCTGCCGCGCGCAACCAACTGCACGCCGCCGCGCAGCTTGGTCACGTCGCGGATCGTCTCGACGATGGCGTTCTCGTCGATGCGGGCGGCGCTGTCCACTTCGCAATGCAGGGTCATCACATCCTTGCCGATTTCGCCGCTGACGATCAGGCGCGCCTTGAGGATTTCCGGGTAGCGCCGGGCGACTTCGGCCACCTGCGACGGATGCACGAACATCGCGCGCACCTTGGTGGTCTGGTCGGCGCGGCCCATCCAGCCCTTGATGCGGACATTGGTGCGGCCGCACGGCGAAACGCCGGCCAGCACTGCCGACAGGTCGCCGGTGCCGAAGCGGATCAGCGGGTAATCGGGGTTGAAGGAGGTGACGACCACCTCGCCGACCTCGCCCTCGGCCACCGGGTCGCCGGTGCCGGGCCGCACGATTTCCAGGATCAGCTCTTCATCGAGCACCATGCCGGGATTCACCGCGCCGCCGCTCTGCGTTTCGTAGGCGATGTTGCCGACGTCGGCCGAGCCGTACATCTGCAGCACGTGCGGCACGCCGTTGCCCTGCAGCCATGTGCGCAGCGAGGGCGGCAGCGCCTCCGCGCCGACCAGCGCGCGCTGCACGCTGCCGATGTCGGCGCCCATCTCGCGCGCCTTCTCGATGATGATCTTGAGGAAGGACGGCGTGCCGACATAGGCATCCGGTTTCAGCGCGGCCATCGCCTGCACCTGCATCTCGGTCTGGCCGATACCGGCCGGGATCACCGCGCAGCCGATTTTCGCCGCGCCGCCTTCGGCCATGAAGGCGGCGGGCGTGAAGTGATAGGAAAAGCAGTTCTGCACGATGTGGCCGGCGCGCAGCCCGATCGCCGCCATCGGCCGCGCAAAGCGCCACCAGTCCTCGCCGCGCCCCTCGGGATCGAAGATCGGCCCCGGCGACATGAACAGCCGCCGCAGCTGCTGCACCGGGGTCGCGGTGAGGCCGCCGAAGGGCGGGTCTTCCTGCTGCAGTGCGTGCAGGTCCGACTTGCGCGTGACCGGCAACTGCGCCAGCGCCGCGCGGCTGCGGACGTCCGCGGCATCGACGCCGGCGAGCAGGCGCGACCAGCCCGGCGCGACTTGCGCGTGCGCCACCAGTTGCGGCAGGCGCTGCATCAGATCGCGTTCGCGCTGCTCGGGATCGCGGGTTTCGAGTGAGTCGAGATAATCTGGCATGCCGGACCTATCTTGATTGGGCGCGCAAGGCGGCTTGCGTGCGCTTGGGTAATTTCGAGAAAACGATTTCACGCGCACGGCCCAGCACTTCCTTTGCCATCGCATCGCTCATCGCACCGGATTCCATGCCGATCCATTTGGCGCGCGCCAGATAGGGCGCGGGTCGGATGCCCGGCTGCTCGGTGTAGGACAGGAACAGGTCGTCATCCACCTTGCACCAGAGATCGATCGGTTTGTCGTTCGCATTGAGAATGAAGAGCGCGAACATCTTTCGTTCCACCATGAAGATCAGCGTGCTGCCCCACTTGCGTTCCCAGCTAGCGTGCGGGAGTGTCTTGCAATACGTGATGAGCTTCGCGTAATTCATGTCGGTAGGGCAGGTCGCGACCCGCCATGTGTTTGTCAAACGCAGTGCCAAGGTGCGCCATGCACGTCGCCGTTTTCATGCAATGCCGCAAGGCGGGGCGCGTGGCGCACGCTATGCCTTCCATGTGCTTGGCGGGTGGGACCCGCCCTACATTCCACGGGCGGTAGGGCGGGTCCCACCCGCCGCACATTCCTCACGCCAGCCAGCGCTTGCGGCGTCGATAGAACTTCATGTCGCGGAAACTCTTGCGCGCCGCACCGGAAACGCCGAGATAGAACTCCTTCACATCCTCGTTGCTTGCCAGTTCCTGCGCGTCGCCTTCCATCACCACGCGCCCGTTCTCCAGGATGTAGCCGAAATCCGCATAGCGCAGCGCCACCATCGTGTTCTGTTCCGCCAGCAGGAAGGACACGTTTTCCTTGCCGTTCAAATCCTTCACGATTTCGAAAATCTCCTCGACGATCTGCGGCGCGAGGCCCATCGACGGCTCGTCCAGCAGGATCATCGACGGCTTGGCCATCAGCGCGCGGCCGATCGCGCACATCTGCTGCTCGCCGCCGGAGGTGTAGCCGGCCTGCGAGCCGCGGCGCTGCTTCAGGCGTGGAAAGTAGTGATACACCATGTCGAGCGAATCCTTCAGTTCCGCGCGCGAAATCCGGCGCGTGTAGGCACCGGTCAGCAGGTTTTCCTCGATGGTCAGATGGCCGAAGCAGTGCCGTCCTTCCATCACCTGCGACAGGCCGCGCCTGACCAGTTCGTTCGGCGTCAGCTGGTCGATGCGTTCACCCTTGAACTCGACGCTGCCCTTGGTGACGTCGCCGCGCTCGCCGCGCAGGAGGGTGGAGATCGACTTCAGCGTGGTCGATTTGCCCGCGCCGTTGGCGCCCAGCAGGGCGACGATCTTGCCTTGCGGGACTTGCAGCGACACGCCTTTCAACACGAGGATCACGTGGTCGTAGATGACCTCGATATTGTTGACGGCGAGGTAGGGGGCGGCGGTGCTGTTGTTTGCGGGAGCGGTGCTCATGTTCATGGTTGAAGGTGTGCAGAGGCGACCTCCCCCTCCCTTGCAGGGAGAGGGTGGGGGTGGAGTGCTCGAATTTGCGCTAACGCTCGTTCGGGGACTCTACCCCCATCCCGGCCTTCCCCCTGCGAGGGGAAAGGCGCAGGTCGCGGGTTAATTTGCAGTCCGGGAATCAATGCGCATTTCGCGATTCGCGAACTTTCCGACCCAATGTGACTTCAAGCCCCGCTCGCGCAAGCCGGCTTGATGTTCTTCTCCGCCGCATACTTGGCCGACGATTCCTCCAGCAGCTTGCGCGTCAGCGCCTTGTCGCCGACCACCCAGTTCGGCGTGATCGCGACCCATTTCGTGCCGTTCCATTGCTGCACCTTCACCGCGCCGGAACCTTCGTGATCGTCGCAGGAAGTCTTGACCGGCGGGAACATGCCGAGTACGCCGAGCGCCTTCTGCCTTGCCTCATCCACGTTCAGGTTCTCGAAGCCCCAGCGGATCTGTTCGCCCGTCATGACCTTGCCCTTGCCGTATTTTTCCTGTGCCTTGCGAATCGCTTCGGTCCACAGAATGCCCGCCGTCACGCCGCGCATGTGGTACACCGAGCCGATGCGTGTCTTGTCGTCGAGGTTGCCCTTGCCGGCCTCGTAGACCTTCTTGCGAATCTCATCCAGCACCGGATAGTTGCCCGGCGTGTTGAAGGTCATCGTGGTGTAGCCCTTGGCGGCGTCGCCTGCGGGGATCGTGTCTTCTTCCGAGCCGGCCCACCAGACGCCGAGGATTTTCTCGCGCGGGAAGCCGTTGCGCTGCGCGGTCTTGATCGCCACCGCGTTCATCACGCCCCAGCCCCACAGGATCACGTAATCCGGCTTGGCCTGGCGGATCTGCAGCCATTGCGATTGCTGCTCGTTGCCCGGATGCGCGACCGGAATCTTGATCAGTTCGAAACCGTACTGCGCGGCCTGCGCGTCCAGCACCGGCATCGGCTCCTTGCCGAAGGCGGAGTCGTGATACAGGTGCACGATCTTCTTGCCCTTCAGCTTGTCCATGCCGCCGCTCTTGTCGCCGAGGTATTTCACCATCGCTGCCGCCTGGTTCCAGTAGCTGGTGATCAGCGGGAAGACATAGGGGAAGACCTTGCCGTTGGCGGCGTCGGAGCGGCCGTAGCCGAGCGTCGTCATCGGAATCTTGTCGGTCGCCACGCGATCCAGGATGCCGTAGGCGATGCCTGTGGCCAGCGGCTCGACCAGCGACGCGCCGCCGTTCTTGCTCTTCAGGCGCTCGTAGCATTCGACGCCGCGCGAGGCGTTGTACTCGGTTTCGCATTCTTCCCAGGTCAGCTTCACGCCGTTGATGCCGCCGCTCGCGTTGACCAGATTCATGTAGTCGATCGCGCCGCCGAAGAAGCCGGAGCCGCCTGCGGCATAGGGACCGACGCGATAGGACAGGACGGGGACGAATTGCTCCTGCGCCGAGGCGGCGCTGACCGCGCCGAGCAAGGCTGCGCCCAGCAGGGCGGATTTGATCAATTTCATGGTGCTCCTCCTTGTTATAAGACAGCAGTGACAACGATGACATCCATTGCGGATTCAATACGGGAACGGCCACAGCCGCAGCTTCTCCTTCGCGATCTGCCACAGCCGCGCCAGTCCGTGCGGCTCGACGATCAGGAAGAAAATGATCAGCGCGCCGAACACCATCAATTCCAGATTCGACGCAACCGAGGTCGGCAGCCCCAGCGCATGCGCGAACATGTTCAGCCAGATCGGCAGCAGCACGATGAAGGCGGCACCGAGGAAGGAGCCGAGGATCGAACCGACGCCGCCGATGATGATCATGAACAAGATGCGGAACGACAGATCGAGGCTGTACGCTTCCGGTTCCACCGTGCCGAGATAGGCATACGCATACAGCGCGCCGGCCACGCCGCAATAGAAGGAACTGACCGCGAACGCCAGCAGCTTGGTGCGCATCGGGCGAAAGCCGATCACCTCCGCCGCCACATCCATGTCGCGCACCGCCATCCACGAGCGACCGACGTTGCTGCGGATCATGTTCTTCGCCAGCACCGCCATCACGCAGACGATGCCGAGCGTCAGCAGATACTTGCTGGCCGGCGTGTCGAAGCTGTAACCGAAGATCGTGATCTTCTGCGCGGTGATCACGCCGGAGGAACTGTAGTTGGTGAACCAGCGGATCTTGGTCAGGCACCACACCACGAAGAACTGCGTCGCCAGCGTCGCCGCCGCCAGATAGAAGCCGCGGATGCGCAGCGAGGGCAGGCCGAACACGATGCCGACCGCCGCCGCGCATAACCCGCCGAGAATGAAGGCGACCAGCACCGGAATGCCGGGCACGCGCAGGATGAAGTTGTAGGCGGCGAACGCGCCGACCGCCATGAAGGCCGCCGTCCCCAATGACAATTGCCCTGCATAGCCGGTCAGGATGTTGAGCCCGAGCGCGGCCAGCGCAAAGATCAGGAAGGGAATCAGGATCGCGGAAAAGGCGTAGGGCGACGCGATGAGCGGCACCACCAGGAAGGCGAAGGCGAGCAGCGTCGCGATGCCGATGCGATCCTGGCGGATCGGCAGGATCTGGCTGTCGGCTTGATACGTTGTCTTGAACTGGCCTGCTTCACGGTAGAACATGTTTTGCCTTCCTGAAGTGTTGCAATTTGCCTGTCATACGTTTGCAGGTATTGATTCCCTCCCCTTCAAGGGGAGGGCTAGGGTGGGGATGGGTGGAACACGACTGCTCGAACCCATCCCCATCCCCCTTGCAGGGCGCATCTGCGTCTGCAGACGCAGATCGTTCCGCAGGCGGACGACATGTCGTCCGAATTCCCTGCTGCACCCTTCCCCTTGAAGGGGAAGGAGATCCTGACGCGATCACCACCTGAACTTCTGACGCATGAATAAACGACACCGGGTTCCCCCTTGCACGGCGCGTTTGCGCCTGCAGGCGCAAACCGTTCCGCAGGCGGGCAGCATGCTGCCCGAATCCCCTGCTACACCTTTCGCCGGAATCGCCAACATTCTTAAATCCGCCGAATGATCCTCTCGCCAAACAAGCCTTCCGGCCGCACCAGCAAAAACAGCAGCGCCAGCACGTACGGGAACCAGCCCTCGATGCCGCCGCCCACCATCGGTCCGATATACACCTCCGCCAGTTTCTCCGACGCGCCGATGATCAGGCCGCCGACGATCGCGCCCGGCACCGAGGTGAAGCCGCCGAGGATCAGCACCGGTAATGCCTTCAATGCGACGAAGGTCAGCGCGAACTGCACGCCGTTGCGCGCCCCCCACAGCAGCCCGGCCACCAGCGCGACGAAGCCGGCCACCGCCCACACGATGCCCCAGATCTGCTGCAGCGGAATGCCGACCGCCAGCGCCGCCTGATGGTCGTCGGCCACGGCGCGCAGCGCACGGCCGATCTTGGTTTTGGAGAAAAAGAGTGCGAGGCCCGTGACCAGTGCCGCGCAGATCACGGCGGCGGTGACGTCGAACTGTGAAATCGAAATATTGAAGTTGTCCAGCAGGGACTGGATCGGCACGTCCTCGATGCCGATGTCGAGTTGGTGCACTTGCGAGCCCCACATCAGTTGCGCCAGGCCTTCGATGAAGAAGGTGAGGCCGATGGTGGCCATGAAAAGCGTGATCTCGGGCTGGTTGACCAGCGGGCGCAAGACGATTCTTTCGGTGGCGAGGCCGAGCAGGACCATCACGGCCATCGTCAGGGGGATCGCGATCCACAAGGACACGTTGAATTTGGTGGAGATGCCGACGCAGGTCAATGCGGCGAAGAAGACCATCGCGCCCTGGGCGAAGTTGAAGACGCCGGAGGCTTTGTAGATGAGGACAAAGCCGAGGGCGACGAGGGCGTACATGACGCCTGCGAGGAGGCCGCCGATGAGTACTTCGAAGAAGAAACTGATGTTCATGCGTGGGTCCTGGTCAGCTGCTTTAAGGTTGCTGCGCTGTCTTTGCAGTGCGGCTGCTATGTGCCTCGTTCATTGCATAACAATGCTGTTCCTTCGTGGAGACAAGCCGGGGGTGGCCCAGCAGCCAGTCACTTTTCTTGTCTCGCCAAGAAAAGTAACCAAAAGAAGGCGACCGCACAGCCGCTGCCCCTTCGGGGTTCCCGAAAAGTTGACTGACAAAGTGGGAAGCGAAACCAACTCGCCCTGCGGGCTCAGACATGTTTCGCTTCTTTTTCCACTTTGCCAGTCAACTTTTCGGCAGCGTCACAGCGGAACTGCCAAAGCTCCCGGCACTACCGGTTCGCGCTTGGCTTGCAACGTCAATCATTTGCATTCTTGAAAATTCACCGCGGCCTGTCATTCCGAGCGCAGCGAGGAATCTCTCAGCCGCTGCCAACAACCTCAATGCGCCACCCCTAGATACGCATTGATCACATCCTGATTCCCGCGCACCTCGTCCGGGGTGCCATCCCCGATCTTCTTGCCGTAGTCCAGCACCACCACCCGATCCGAGATATCCATCACCACGCCCATGTCGTGTTCGATCAGCACGATGGTGGTGCCGAACTGGTCGTTGACGTCGAGGATGAAGCGGCACATGTCCTGTTTTTCCTCGACGTTCATGCCGGCCATCGGCTCGTCGAGCAGCAGGATTTCCGGCTCCGCCGCGAGTGCACGGCCCAGTTCCACGCGCTTCTGCAAGCCGTAGGGCAGGCGGCTGACCGGCGTCTTGCGGATGTGCTGGATTTCAAGGAAGTCGATGATCTGCTCGACCTTCTTGCGGTGTTCGATTTCCTCCTTCTGTGCCGGGCCCCAGTACAGCGCCTGCAGCAGGAAGTTGCATTTCATCTTGAGATTGCGGCCGGTCATGATGTTGTCGAGCACCGACATGCCCTTGAACAGCGCGATGTTCTGGAAGGTGCGCGCGATGCCGCTCTTGGCCGCGGCGTAGGTGTCCATGTCCTTGCGGTGCTCGCCGCGATAGGTGATCTTGCCCTGCTGCGGGCGGTACACGCCGTTGATCACGTTCAGCATCGAGCTCTTGCCTGCGCCGTTCGGGCCGATGATGGCGCGGATTTCGTGCTTGCGCACGTCGAAGGAAATGTCGGTCAGTGCCTTCACGCCGCCGAACGCGAGCGAGATGTTCTGCAAGTCGAGGATCACGTCGCCGATCTTGCGGGTGCTGGTCATGGTCATCTTGTGTCCTGGTCGATCAGGCGGCCTGCTTCACCGAGGCAAATGTTTTCACGTCAAGAATGCGCAGGTCGGCTGCCACCATGCCTTGCCGTCCATCCTCGAACTTCACCTGCGTCTCGATGTACTGCGAGGTCTTGCCGGAATACAGCGCATCGATCAGGGCGTGGTACTTGTCGGCGATGAAGCGGCGCCGCACCTTGCGCGTGCGCGTCAGTTCGTCGTCGTCCGGGTCCAGCTCCTTGTGCAGCACGAGGAAGCGATGGATCTGCGTGCCGCTCATCAGTGCCTCGCCGGCGAGGTCCGCGTTCACCTTTTCGATGCATTCGGCGATCAGATCGTAGGTTTCCTTCTTGGCCGCCAGGTCGGTGTAGCCGGCGTAGGCGATGCCGCGCCGCTCGGCCCAGTTGCCGACCGCTTCCATGTCGATGTTGATGAAGGCGCACACGCGGTCGCGCTCGCTGCCGAAGGCGACCGCTTCCTTGATGAAGGGGAAGAACTTCAGCTTGTTCTCGATGTAGTTCGGCGCAAACATGTCGCCGCTCGACATGCGCCCGACGTCGGCTGCGCGATCGATGATGCGCAGATGGCCTTCGCTGTCGAAGATGCCGGCGTCGCCGGTGTGGAAGTAGCCGTTGGCGTCGATCACTTCCGCCGTTGCATCCGGCCGCTTGTAATACTCCTTGAGCATGGCGGGCGACTTGACCAGCACTTCGCCGTTGTCGGCAAGCGCCACTTCAACGCCCGGCGCGGGCAGGCCGACGCTGTCGAACTTGATGTTGCCGTCGGGTTGCAGGCAGACATAGGCGCAGGTTTCGGTCGAGCCGTACAGCTGCTTCAGGTTGACGCCGATCGAGCGGTAGAAGCGGAACAGGTCGGGGCCGATGGCCGCGCCTGCCGTGTAGGCGACCCGCACGCGAGACAGGCCCAGCACATTCTTCAGCGGGCCGTAGACCAGCAGCTTGCCCAGACCATACTGGATGCGGTCCATCAGGCCGACCGGCTTGCCGTCGAGAATGTCGGAGCCGACACGGCGCGCGACGTCCATGTAATGCCGGAACAGCTTGCGCTTGAGCGCGCTCGCGTCTTCCATGCGGATCATCACCGTGGTCAGCATGTTCTCGAAGATGCGCGGCGGCGCGAAGTAATAGGTCGGGCCGATTTCACGCAGGTCGGTCATCACCGTGTCGCCCGATTCCGGGCAGTTGACGGTGAAGCCCGCCACCATTGCTTGCGCAAAGGAAAACAGGTGATCGCCGACCCACGCCATTGGCAGGTAGGACAGGATGTCGTCGTCCGCCGTCAGTTTGTCGAAACCGACGCCGCCGATGCCGGCCGCGATCATTGCCGCATGTGTCTGGCACACGCCTTTCGGCTTGCCGGTGGTGCCCGAGGTGTAGAGCATGATGGAGACATCGCTGCCCTTGCCGGCATTGACTTCGTGCATGAAGAAATCGGGATTGGCCTTGTCGAACTCGCGCCCGAGTTGCTGTACTTGCTCATACGAATTGAGTTCCGGCTGCGCGTAATGCCGCATGCCGCGCTCGTCGTCGTACACGATATGGGAAATGCGCGCGAGCGACTGCTTGATCTCGAACAGCTTGTCGACCTGCTCCTGGTCTTCCACCACGGCAAAATCGATTTCGGCGTCGTCCAGCACATACGCCATGTCGGCCGCCGGCGCATCCTGGTACAGCGGCACCGGCACGCCGCCCAGACATTGCGCTGCCGCCATCGCCCAGTACAGGCGCGGCCGGTTGTCGCCGATGATGGCAAGGTTCATGCCGCGCTTGAAACCCATCGCGGCCAGACCGCAGGCCAGCGCGCGCACCTCGTCGGCGACCTGCGCCCAGCTCCAGGTTTGCCAGATGCCCAGATCCTTTTCGCGGAAAGCCGGTTTGTCCGGCCTGGCCTGCGCGTGCTGCAGCAGGATGCGCGGAAAGGTCTGCGCCGCTGCGTCTCGTGTCTCGTCCGCCATCGTCCCACTCTTTCTTTAACAGGCGTTCAACCAGTAAAAAAACCAGCAGCAGAATCTTTTGGAGAGACGCGGGGCCCTTGATCCCGATTCAAGGGTTGCAGGGCAATATTGCGCCGTCTGTATCGACGGCTGCGAGATGCGCTTACAATGTCTCCGTAGTTCTTTTTCTCAGAATAGTAGACAGCAGTTCTTGCACATGCTGTCATTTGACTGACAATTTACCTCTATTTTTCCTGCATGCGAATAGGTGAATAAGGCCTAGTGTCCTGAGTTGGAAATTCGTTGCAAATAAAAGTGATGAAATCGCGACGAGACAAGGAAAAAAGCGCAGCAAGGCCGAGGCCTTGCGAGCATTTTTGACGCGGTATCGGTGCGATTCTCGTCATCTTTTATGCAGCGAATTTCGAATTCAGGACACTAGCATGCAAAGGGGCTGACGCGCGCACAATGACATCAAACAAGCCGCTGTTCAAGGAATTGTTGCGCCAGACGATCTGGGCCAGACAGCTCACCGCCGAGCAGATGGCGCGGGTGGAAGCCGACACGGTCGAGCAATTCGTGCCCAAGGGTGGATTCGTGTGCCGCAAGGGCGAGATGGTCGACAGCTGGATCGGCGTGGTCGACGGCTTGATCAAGATCAACAACTTCTCGCCGGAAGGAAAATCCGTCACTTTCGCCGGCGTGCCGGCCGGCGGCTGGATCGGCGAAGGCACGCTGCTCAAGAACGAATGCCGCAAGTACGACGTGACCGCGCTGCGCGACAGTCGCATTGCGCGCATGCCGCGCCATACCTTCATGTGGCTGCTTGACAGCAGCCTGCCGTTTTCCCGCTTTCTGCTGATGCAGCTCAACGAGCGCCTCGGCCAGTTCATCGGCATGGTCGAATTCGACCGACTGCTGGATGTCGATACCCGCGTTGCGCGCTGCCTGGCGCAACTGTTCAATCCGCATCTGTATCCCGGCACCGACAAGCTGCTGCAGATCTCGCAGGAAGAGGTCGGCTACCTGTCCGGCGCATCGCGCCAGCGCGCCAATCAGGCCCTGCAGGTGCTGGAGAAGGAAGGATTGCTGAAGGTCGATTACGGCGGCATCCACATTCTCGACCTTGAGGGACTGCGCAATTTTCGCGCGTGAGCGCCAGTCTGCCGAGCAGTCCATGCACAAACCATTTGAACCTCATTGATGGAAAAACTCACCGCCGATCTGCCCACCTGGGAGTCGCTCGCCGCGTTCTGGTCCGGCCCCGTCATCGCCACCAACCTCATCGTCTTCTTCAGCCTGTTCGGCGCGCTGCTGCTGGGCCTGCTGGTCGGCTACGAGCGTTCCTATCGCGGTCGCGCGGCGGGCATGCGCACCTACGGTCTGGTCTGCATGGCGTCGGCGGCACTGACGGTGATCGCCGGCTACCCGGGCTACTGGTATGGCGGTCAGGTGGTGGCCGGACTGGGTGCCGATCCGACCCGCATCATCCAGGGCATCGTGACCGGCATCGGCTTCCTCGGTGCCGGCGTGATCATGAAGGAGGGCCTGAACATCAGCGGGCTGACCACGGCGGCATCGATCTGGGTGGCGTCGGTGATCGGCGTGCTGGTCGGCATCGGATTTTTCCTGTCGGCGATGCTGCTTGCGCTCATGTCCGCCGTATGCATGATCTGGGTGCCGAAGGTGACCCACTGGCTGCCGTCGCGCCAGGCAATCGTGATCGTATTGCGCTTCAAGGCGGGCTTCGAACCGGATGAGGCGCGGCTGCGCCAAGCCGCATTCGCGCGCGGCTATGAAATCGCCAACGGCTCGATCTCGATTTCAGTGCAGAACGGCAAGGCAGAATGGCATTTCGTCGCCGTCGCGTTCGACAAGTTGAGCGGCGCACCGCTCAGTGAGCTGGCGCGCGAACTCAGCACCATGGAAGACGTGGAAAGCTTCAACCTGTCGCACGCGCGGAATTAGAAACGTTCCAACAGGATCGTCGGCAGGTGAAATCACAAGCGCGCGTCGCGACAAGACGACGCAACAAGAATCACTTCTTCCTGAGCGACAGGAACAGTCCGCTGACGATGAACAATGTGCCGCCGACGAGCGACAGCGTCAGCGGCTCGCCCAGGAGCAGCACCGCGAGGCTCACGCCGACGATCGGCATCAGCGCGGTGAACATCGACGCCTTCGCACCGAGCTGGCGCACCGCGAGATTGAACAGCAGGACCGATATCACACTGACCAGGATGCCCTGATACAGGACCTGGATCGTGATGGCCGTCGGGTCGAGTTGAAATACCGCGGTGCCGTGCATCAACAGATAGACCGGCACATACAGCAGGCTGCCGACCTGCACCAGGCTGACGACCGCGAGCGGCTCGGTATTCCAGCGCCGCATCAGCACGGTGTACAGCGACCACATCAGCGCAGCGCCCATGAACAGCAGATCGCCGCGCCATGCATCCGGATGCGCATTGCCGCTCGGTTGCAGCACCGCCCCCAGCTTGATCGACAGCACGCCGACGATCAGCATGCCCAGCCCGAGCATGGGCAGGCGATCGTTTCCGTCCAGCATGACGCGCGCGAGAATGGCGGTGAACAGCGGCGTGAAGGCGGGATAGATCAGCGAACTGTGCGTCGCCGGCGCCCACGTCAGGCCGCCGATCAGCGCCATGTTGTACAGCGGTCCGGCCAGCAGGATCAGTACGAGCGCACGCGGCCAGCCGATGCCGCATGCGTTCCACGCGCCGCGCCTGAAAAACAGTGGCAGCATCAACAGGCCGCTCGCCGCGAAGCGCAGCATGGTCAGATCGAAGGCAGTCAGCGAGGCGCGATAGCCGAAACTCGCGACGACAGGTTGCGCGCCCCAGATGAGCGCAACGGCCAGACCGTACAGAAATCCCATGGATGGAAGCTCGCTTCCCCGCTGCGCCGGCTTGACTGTCCGGCATGACTTGCAGGCAGGTGAGGGAGTTGCTTAAAAGAAAGCAACATTCTGCCATTCCCTGCGTGCACAGGGAATGGCATTCAGGAAAATCAGAACTCTTCCCAGTCGCCGCCATCCCTTGCGATGGCGGTCGACTTGCGGTCGGCCACGGCGGGCGTGGTGGATTTCGGTGGCGCAGCGCGCTTGGCTGCTGGCGCAGCCGATACCGCAACAGGGCGGGGCGTGATGACGGCCGGCACGGCCCCGTGCTTCAACTTGAACACCGCCACCGACTGCGCGAGGCTGCCGGCCTGGACGCGCATGCTGTCGGCTGCTGCCGCCGCCTGTTCGACCAGCGCCGCGTTCTGCTGCGTCATTTCATCCATCTTGGTGATGGCGTGATTGATTTCCTCGATGCCTGTGCTTTGTTCCTCGCCGGCGGCCGTGATCTCGCGCATGATGTCGGCCACGTGCGTGACCGAGGTGACGATCTCGCCCATGGTCTTGCCGGCTTCATCGACCAGCTTGCCGCCGGCATCGACCTTTTCCACGGAATCGTTGATCAACGTCTTGATTTCCTTGGCAGCACCGGCGGAGCGCTGCGCGAGGCTGCGCACTTCCGCCGCGACGACGGCAAAGCCGCGCCCCTGTTCGCCGGCGCGGGCCGCTTCGACTGCCGCATTCAGCGCGAGGATGTTGGTCTGGAATGCGATGCCGTCGATCACGCCGATGATGTCGACGATGCGGCGCGAGCTTTCCTTGATCGAACCCATCGTATCGACCACCTGGCCGACGACTGCGCCGCCCCTGGTCGCGTGATCGGAGGCCTTGATCACGAGCTGGTTGGCTTGCTGCGCGTTTTCCGCGTTCTGCCGCACGGTGCTGGTCAGCTGTTCCATCGAGGATGCGGTTTCCTGCAGCGCGCTGGCCTGCGTCTCGGTGCGCGACGACAGGTTGGCATTGCCGGCGGCGATTTCCTGCGATGCCTGGGTGATGGTGTCGGTGCCGGCGCGCACCTGGCTGACGGTTTCTTCCAGGCTGTCGTTCATGTCCTTGAGCGCCTGCAGCAGCTGGCCGGTTTCATCCTGCGAGGTGACTTCGACGCGAGCGGTCAGGTCGCCGCCGGCGACACGCTTGGCGATGCCGACCGCAGAGGTCAGTGGCCGCGCGATGCTGCGCGTGACCAGCAGGCCGACCAGCACCGCCAGCACGCCGGCGATCGATGCCAGCGCAAGCATCAGCAGACGTGCATTGCCCGCGACCGATTCGGCCTGCTTGCCGGCCTTTTCCATCAAGCCGCCCTCGAACTCGATCAGCTTGTCGAGCGCATCGAAATACTTCTGCTGGACCGGCGTGATCTCCGGCAGCGCGAGGTCGCGCGCCTGCTCGGTCTGGCCGTCCCTGATCAGTTTCAGGTAACTCGCCAGCATCGGCGTGTATTTCTCGCGCGCCTCGATGACGTTCTTGATCAGCAGGTTTTCTTCTGCGGAACGCTCGGTTTTTTCAAAGCGGGTGAAGGTATCGGCGACGAGTTTGCCGGATTTCTCGATCGCGGCCAGTTCGGCATCGACTTCAGCCGCGGTATTGACGAACAGCACGTTGCGCATGCTGCGCGAGGTATCGTTCAGCGCACCCTTGATGGTGTTGACCATCACGGTCTTGGGATAGAAGTCGCGCACCATGTCCTCGATGTCGCCGTTGATCTTGCTGATCTGCGTGACGCCGATGGCGGTTACCGCCAGCATCAGCAGGATTACCAGACCGAACCCGATGGACAGACGCTGACCGATTCTCAAATTGCTGAACTTCATGATCTCCCCCGACTTGCCAGAAAATGTGATGGACCGTTTGCATATGCGGAAATGCGATATGTATAAATGTAATTATTGTTTTTTCAATCATAGCGGCAAAACAACTATTTGCAGAATGAAATTTCCTTGTGGAAATGTCTGATGCAATAAATGTTCCTGATAAGGAAAACCCACGCGAACCGGCTTTGCGCACAGATGTCAAAACGGATATAGGTCCCCTTTTCGCGAGGTATCCATGAAAAGCAAATCAGGTCTGTATCTGGCTTCCCTGTTGTGCGCATTGATGTTGGGTGCATGTCAAAAGGCAAGTGACCCACCCAAGCCGGCAGCGGCGGATTCCGGTTCAGCCGCGGCACCGCCATCAGTAGCCGCGCCGCCGAGTGCGATGCCGCCATCGGATGCGCAGATCAAGCCGGAAGCTTCCGGTGCACCAAAAAGCGGAGATTCGAACAACCCGACCCAAGCCAGCCCATCCACCCTGAGCCAGGAACAGGAAAAGACGGCAATGCCGTTGCCGGGGCAGCCGAACAGCCATTCGGTGCCGGACAGCACCGGCGAGAAAAAGAATTGAGTTGAGCGGAAGTTGGCAGTCGTCCGTGTCAGCGCGGCACGCCGCCGGCTGAGGGAAAGAACAGCTGCTGGCCATCGACCTTGAACGCGGCGATCTTCTTCTGGCCCGCGTCCGAGGTGAGCCACTCAATCAGCTGCATCGCGCCCTTGTAGTTGATGTCCTTGTACTTGGCCGGGCTGACCGCGATGATGCCGTAGGGATTGAACATCTTCGGGTCGCCCTCGATCGCAATCGCCAGTCCGGTCTTGGCGCGGTAGGCGATATAGGTGGCGCGGTCGGTCAGCGTGTAGGCCTGCAGTTCCGCCGCCATCGTCAACACTTCCCCCATGCCGAGGCCGGCCGAGACATAGGCGCTGCCGGTCGGCTTGGCGCCGATTTCCTTCCAGTACGCCTGCTCCATCTGGTCGGTGCCGGAATTGTCGCCGCGCGAGATGAAGCGCGCCTTCGCATCGACGATCTTCTTCATGGCATCCAGCGCGCTCTTCATGCCCTTGATGCCGGCCGGATCGCTGGCCGGGCCGACGATGATGAAGTCGTTGTACATCACGTCGCGCCGGTTCACGCCGTGGCCTTCGGCCACGAACTTGTCCTCGGACGGACGGGCGTGCACCAGTGTCACATCGACGTCGCCATTCTTCGCCAGTTCGAGCGCCTTGCCGGTACCGACAGAGATGACCTGCACTTTCAGTTTTGATTGCGCCTCGAATTCCGGCAGGAGAAAGGTCAGCAGGCCGGAGTTCTCGGTGCTGGTGGTGGTGGACAGGCGCAGCACCTGTTGCGCGAAGGCGGACG
Source organism: Noviherbaspirillum cavernae (assembly GCF_003590875.1). Classification (NCBI taxonomy): domain Bacteria; kingdom Pseudomonadati; phylum Pseudomonadota; class Betaproteobacteria; order Burkholderiales; family Oxalobacteraceae; genus Noviherbaspirillum; species Noviherbaspirillum cavernae. Next base: position 3,624,490 of record NZ_QYUN01000002.1, on the reverse strand, counting down.
AGGTACACAGCAGCAGGGCGACGGCTACGGCAAAAAGGCGGGACAAAATGCTTCGGTTACTTGCGTGTTGCATGTAGGTCTCCTCTTGGTGGTTGAATCAATCGATGTCGTTCAGGCCAGGCGCATCCGGTTCTGGCGCGCCTGCAGGCGTCCGTCGCGCAGCTTCAGCCGCTGCACGCCGGGCAGCGCGATCAGGTCGCGGTCATGACAGGCCATGATGATGCTGCTGCCCGATTCGAGCAGGGTCGGGATCAGGCCGATCACCTGTTCGCGCGCCTCGCCGTCGAGGCTGGAGGTCGGCTCGTCCAGCAGCAGCAGCTTCGGCTCCAGCACCTTCGCGCGCGCCAGCGCGACGCGCTGCTTTTCGCCGCCCGACAGGGTCAGGGGCCTGCTGTCGCGCAGGTGCGTCACGCCGGCCCATTCCATCGCTCCTTCCGTGCGGCGCACGATCTCCGCCTTCGTCATCCCGCGCGCGCTCAAGCCGTATGCAATGTTGTCCGCCACGCTGGTCGAGAACATGATCGGATGCTGGTGCACATACACCACCGCTTCGCGCATCGCGCGCGGATAGGGCGTCAGCCGCACCGGCTGGTCGAGGAAATGCGCCGCCTCGACCTCGGCCGTTTCCAGCCCGGCGAGTATGCGCAGCAGCGTGCTCTTTCCGGCGCCGTTCAGGCCGGTCAATACGTATGCGCTGGCTGCGCAGATGGTGAGCGCCTCGATGTCGAACAGCGGCCGTTCGCCGTAGCTTTTGCGCAGGTGGCGCAGGGTCAGCAGCGGCGTCGTTGTCGTCACGAGATGCCCCTCGCCGCGCGCGGATCGCCTTGCACCATCACCAGCATCGCATTGATCAGGAGCGCGATGGCGACCAGCACGATGCCCAAGGCAATGCCCTGCGCGAATTCTCCCTTGCTGGTCTGCAAGGCGATCGCCGTCGTCATGGTGCGTGTCTCGCCGGCGATATTTCCGCCGACCATGATGGCGCATCCCACTTCGGAAATGACGCGGCCGAAGCCGCTGATCACCGCCGCCATCACGCCGAAGCGCACTTCATGCAGCACGGTGCGCATCACGCGCCAGCGTGATGCGCCGAGCGTGATCGCCGTTTCGGCGAGCCGCAGATCGGCTGCCTGCACCGCCGCCAATGCAAACGCGGTCAGGACCGGCAGCACGATCAGTATCTGTCCGGCGATGATGCCCGATTGCGAAAACAGCCAATGCAGCCCGCCCAGCGGCCCCTGCCGCGACAGCACGAGATACAGCAGCAGGCCGATCAGCACCGTCGGCAGCGACAGCGAGGCCTGGGTCAGCCAGATGAGAATGCGTCTGCCGGAAAAGGAATGGGTCGCGATCAGGTAGCCGGCGACGACGGCGGGCGGTGTGGCGAGGATCAGCGCAACGAAGGAAGTCTTGAGTGACACCCAGATGATTTGCCATAGCGAAGGATCGCCCGACAAGAGCAGAAGGAACGCATCTCGAATGGCCTGGAGCAGGTGCATGAGGGTGGGCGCGGGTCCGACTGTGACAATGCATATATTGCCAGAGATTCGGGAAAGGGGATCAGCGGCGGGATGGCCGGCACATCCATTGCCGGATCAGGCGATCTTCAACATGTCCACCAGCTCTGTCTCCAGCACGAGCCGCTCCTTGCCCGTCAATAAAAGAAAATGCTTGCCCGTGCAGCGGGCGAACAGCGACATGCCGAGCTTGTCGGCGACCATGTGCCCCATCTGCGTGGTGCCGGAGCGCGACAGGAGAAACGGGATGCCCATCTGCGCGCCCTTGATCACCATTTCCGAAGTCAGGCGGCCGGTGGTGTAGAACACCTTGTCCTCGCCGGCGATATCGTCCAGCCACATCTTGCCGGCGATGGAATCGACCGCGTTGTGGCGGCCCACGTCCTCGACGAAATACAGCATTTCGCCGTCCGCCGAAAACAGCGCGCAGCCGTGCACCGAGCCGGCCTGCTTGTAGATCGACTGCTGGGTGCGAATGGTGTCGACGATCTTGTACACCGTCGATTGCCTCAGGCGCGCATCGGACGGCAGCACGATGTTCTCGATCTCATCCATCAGGCTGCCGAACACCGAGCCCTGGCCGCAGCCGGTCGTCACCACCTTTTTGGCGGTGCGCTCCTCGATGTTCGCGATGCCGCCATGCGTCCTGACCGCGACCGCCTCGACGTCCCAGTCGACATGAATGGAATGGATGTCCTCGACCGAGCGCACCAGTCGCTGATTGCGCAGGTAGCCGAGCGTCAGCGCCTCGGGCGCGCCGCCCAGCGTCATCAGCGTCACCAGTTCGCGCTTGTCGACATAGACCGTCAGCGGCCGTTCAGCGGGGATGGAAATGATCGAGAGCCTGCCGCGTTCGTCCATCACCTCGACCTGTTGCGTCAAGTGAATCGTCGTGTTGGAGAGCTGAGGGCGGCGTGGCATGCGATGGCTGTCGTGTTCCGGTTGAGGCAGGTTAGTGTTCTGAATTCGAAATTCGCTGCATAAAAGATGACGAGAATCGCACCGATACCGCGTCAAAAATGCTCGCAAGGCCTCGGCCTTGCTGCGCTTTTTTCCTTGTCTCGTCGCGATTTCATCACTTTTATTTGCAACGAATTTCAAACTCAGGACACTAGCGATTCGCCTGCGCAATCATTTCTTCGCTTATTTCTTTGTCTCTGCGCCTGGCACCGCTTTGCCGGCGGCCGGGACGGGTTTGGCATCGGCGACGCCGACCTGCTGGCCGGCGACCAGCGCCAAATAGGGGCCGGGATCGGTACAGGACGTGTCGGCTTCCGGCTTCTGGTCGCCACCCTTGCTCTTCAGGTATTGCTCCGCGACCTTGTTTTGCGCCTTGCATAGCTGGAATGCGGCCACCTTGTCGCTCCATGTCGTCTTGTTCTTGGCTTCGTCCGCCTTCGCCTTGGCTTCCGGACTCGGGGCCGGTAATTTGGCGATGGCAGCGCCTGACATGGCCAGCGCCGTCAGTCCAAGCATCAGCCCGCGTGTCAGTCCGCGTGTCAGATCGTATCTCGGTTTTTTCATGCGCCTTTCTCCTTCAGATCGACCATCTTGCGGTCGCCTTCCTGCGACCGCACGCGCGGCACCTTGCCGCTCTGTACCTCTTCGTACCACAGGTCATGGTGTTCCCTGGCCCAGGTATCGTCCACGTAGCCGGTGCGCATCGCGCCGTACGCGCCTTCCATGCCGATCGTGCCCATGTAGATATGGCCGAGCGATACGGCCATGATCAGCACGGTGGCGATGATATGGATCACGTTGGCCACTTGCATGTTGCCGCGTGTGTATTCGATGCCCGGCACCAGCATGTCGAGCACGAAACCGGAGATGCTGACGATCAGGCTGAGGACGACCACGCCGCCCCAGAACCACAGCTTTTCACCGCCATTGAAGCGCCCGGCGTTGACATGGCCCTTGCCGATCGCGCCGCCCAGTCGGGCCAGCCATTTGACATCGACGGCGCGCGGCAGGTTGTCCTTCACGAACAGCAGGAAGACCACGATCACGGAGACGGTGAAGATCGGTCCGACGAAGTTGTGGATGGTTTTGGACCCGTAGGCCAGCCAGCCGAACAATGTGTGGCCGAACACCGGCATGAGCACGTACTTGCCGAACAGCATGATGATGCCGGTCAGCGCCAGCACGGTGAAGCTGATCGCCGTCGACCAGTGCGCGATGCGTTCGAAGGGCGTGAAGCGTTCGATCAGGCGGCCGGTTTTCGGGGCCTTCAGTTTGATCGGGCCGAAGATCAGATACGCGCCGAAGAAAGCTGCCGCCGCCACCAGCAGCACCCAGCCGCTGATCTGCGTCAGCGGGCCGTTGCGATACTGGCGCCATGCCTCGCCGGCGGTCGTCGCGCGCGCCTGCCCGGGGAATTGCTGCCTGGGCTGGATCAGCACGCCCGCTTCGGGATAGGGCAGGCTGGAATAGTTTTTCGTGCCTTCCACCACGGTGCGCCATACGGGCGCATTGTTGCCGGGTTGGTCGCGCGCGCGTTCGGCCTGGTTCTGCTGGAGGTAGCGGATATCGTCCGATTCGACGTTGGGCGCGGCGGCCGGCGCGGGCTGTGCGGGTTGCGTCGATGGCGCCGCTTGTGCCGCTGGTGCCGGCTTCGCCGTGTTGTCCTGCGCCATGACGGAGCCGGCAGACAGCGCCATGACTGCAATGCCGAGTACCAGGCTGGCAAACCGATTCTTCATGATGCTTCCCCTTGGCGGCTCAATTCGTCCTGACGTATTCGTTCTGGTTGAGCGAACGCGTACGCATCTGGCTTTCCCAGGAGGCCTTGTCGCCTGGCGTCCAGCCCTTGGCGACAAAGGGATCCTTTGCGCCCTTCCAGGCCGGCGTATCGCCCCGGTTGGTATTGGATGCCGATTGGGCCTGGTCGATTTCGCCGCAGCCGATGACCGAAGCCGCCGCCATGGCCAGCAGCAGAAAACGCAGAGAAGAGAGCCTCATGATTTTGTCCCGATCGTCCCGGTTGTCTGGTTCGTTCCGTTAGGCTTGTTGGGTGCCGTGGCGTCCGGATTGTGCGACTTGCCGTAGGCGGTGCCCCAGCCCCACACCTCGCTGCCCTTGCCGCGTCGCAAAACGCGCGTGCGCAAGATATCGGCAATGGTGTCGCCGTCGCCGCCCAGGAGCGCCTTGGTCGAACACATTTCCGCGCAGGCCGGCAGCTTGCCTTCGGCCAGGCGGTTGCGTCCGTATTTTTCGAACTCCGCCTTCGAGCCGCTTTCTTCCGGGCCGCCGGCGCAGAAGGTGCATTTGTCCATCTTGCCGCGCAGGCCGAACTGACCGTTGGACGGGAATTGCGGTGCGCCGAACGGGCAGGCATACGAACAGTAGCCGCAGCCGATGCAGGTGTCCTTGTTGTGCAGCACCACGCCTTCGTCGCTGCGGTAGAAGCAGTCGACCGGACACACCGCCATGCACGGCGCGTCCGAGCAATGCATGCAGGCGACCGAGATCGATTTTTCCTGCCCGACCACGCCATCGTTGACCGTGACCACGCGACGGCGGTTCACGCCCCACGGGACTTCATTCTCGTTCTTGCACGCGGTCACGCAGCTGTTGCATTCGATGCAGCGCTCCGCGTCGCAGATGAATTTCATTCGTGCCATTGTCGTGTCTCCTCAGACTCATGCCATCGATCAAGCCGTGAAGCGTTCGATATTGCAGATCGTCGTTTTCGTTTCCTGCATCATCGTCACCGAGTCGTAGCCGTAGGTGGTGGCGGTGTTGACCGCTTCGCCGCGCACGATCGGATACGCGCCTGCCGGGTAGCTCTCCAGCATGTCCTTGCCCTGCCACCAGCCGGAGAAATGGAAGGGAATGAACGCGGTGTCGGGGCCGACGCGCGGCGTCACCAGCGCCTTCACCTTCAGGCGCGCGCCGGTCGGTGTCGAGACGATGACGTACTCGCCGTCGCGAATGCCGCGGTCCGATGCCGCCTTCGGATTGATCTCGACGAAGTTATCCTGCTGCAGCTCGGCCAGCCAGGGATTGGAACGCGTCTCTTCGCCGCCGCCCTCGTACTCGACCAGCCGGCCCGAGGTCAGGATGATCGGGAATTTCTCGTACAGCTTGGCTTCGACATTCTTCTGCTGCACCGACTTGTACAAGGTCGGCAGGCGCCAGAAGGCCGTCTTGTCATCGTGCGTCGGATACTTCGCCACCAGGTCGGGCCGCGTGCCGTACAGCGGCTCGCGATGCAGCGGCACCGGGTCGGGGAAGTTCCACACCAGGGCGCGCGCCTTCGCATTGCCGAACGGATGCACGCCATGCACCTTCAGGCACACGCGCTGGATGCCGCCCGACAGATCGGTCTTCCAGTTCTTGCCTTCGGCCGCCTTCTTTTCCGCATCGGTCAGGTCGTTCCACCAGCCGAGTTTCTTCAGGAGGATGTGGTCGAATTCCGGGTAGCCGGTCGTGATGTCCGAGCCCAGCGAATGCGAGCCGTCTTCCGCCAGCAGATTGACGCCATCCCGCTCGACGCCGAAGTTGGCGCGGAAGTTGCCGCCGCCATCCATCACGTGCTGGTGCGTGTTGTACAGAACGTGCGTACCGGGGTGCTTCAGTTCCGGCGTGCCGTAGCACGGCCACGGCAGGCCGAAGTAATCGCCGGTCAGGTCGTAGCCGGTCTCCGCATCCTTGCCGCTCTTGCAGCGCAGCGTCTTCACATCGAACATCTGCATGTTCTTCATGTGCGCCTTCAGGCGTTCCGGCGACTGGCCGGTGTAGCCGATGGTCCAGCTGCCGCGATTGATCTCGCGCAGCATGTCTTCCGGTTCCGGCTCCATCATGCCGCCCTTGCCCGGCACCAGCTTGATCTTCGCCACCAGTTCCTTGCCGAAGCCGAGCTTCTCGGCGAACTGGTACATGATCATCTGGTCGGTGCGCGATTCGAACAGCGGTTCAATGACTTTTTCACGCCATTGCAGCGAGCGGTTCGACGCCGTCACCGAGCCGGAAGTCTCGAACTGGGTCGCCGCCGGCAGCAGATACACCGCGCGGTTCGGATTCAATTCCTGGTTATCCACCTTCATCGCCGCCATTGCCGCCGTCGCCGACGGATACGGATCGATCACCACCAGCAGGTCGAGCTTGTCCATCGCCTTCTTCATGTCGAGGCCGCGCGTCTGCGAGTTCGGCGCATGGCCCCAGAACAGCACGCCCTTGACGTTGCTGTCCTGGTCGATCAGATCGTTCTTCTCCAGCACCGCATCGACCCAGCGCGACACCGTGGTGCCGGACTTTTCCATCATCGCCTGCGACACGTACTGCTTCTTGATCCATTCGTAATCCACGCCCCATACCGCCGCCCAGTGCTTCCACGAGCCGGTGGCGAGTCCGTAGTAGCCGGGCAGCGAATCCGGATTCGGGCCGACGTCGGTCGCGCCCTGCACATTGTCGTGGCCGCGGAAGATGTTGGTGCCGCCGCCGGAGACGCCGACGTTGCCCAGTGCCAATTGCAGGATGCAGGAGGCGCGCACCATCGCGTTGCCGATCGTGTGCTGGGTCTGGCCCATGCACCAGACAACGGTCGACGGCTTGTTCTTCGCCATCGTTTCGGTGACCTTGAGCACTTCCGCTTCCGGCACGCCGCAGGCTTCTTCCACCTTGTCCGGCGTCCACTTCATCACTTCTTCCCTGACCTTGTCCATGCCGAAGACGCGGTCGTTGATGTACTGCTTGTCTTCCCAGCCGTTCTTGAAGATGTGGTACAGCATGCCGTACAGGAAGGGGATGTCGGAGCCGGAACGGATGCGCACGTACTGGTCCGCCTTGGCCGCCGTGCGGGTGTAGCGCGGATCGACCACGATCATCTTGGTGCCGGTTTCCTTCGCATGCAGCATGTGCAGCATCGACACCGGATGCGCCTCGGCGGCGTTGGATCCGATATACATCGCCGCCTTCGAATTCTGCATGTCGTTGTAGCTGTTGGTCATCGCGCCGTAGCCCCAGGTATTGGCCACGCCCGCGACGGTCGTCGAATGGCAGATGCGCGCCTGGTGATCGGTGTTGTTGGTGCCGTAGAAGGAAACGAACTTGCGCAACAGCGCCGACTGCTCGTTGTTGTGCTTGGACGAACCGATGAAGAACACGGCGTCGGGGCCGCTGGTCTTCTTGATGTCGATCAGCTTGGCGGAGATTTCATTCAGGGCCTGGTCCCAGCTGATGCGCTGGTACTTGCCGTTGACCAGCTTCATCGGATATTTCAGGCGGTATTCGCCGTGACCGTGCTCGCGCAGCGCCGCGCCCTTGGCGCAATGCGCGCCGAGATTGATCGGCGAATCGAACACCGGCTCCTGCCGCACCCACACGCCGTTTTCCACTATCGCATCGACCGCGCAGCCGACCGAGCAGTGCGTGCACACCGTGCGCCTGACCTCGATCTTGCCCGTGCCGGGCGCCTTGCCTTCATCGGCCGCACCGGCCTTGCGGATCAGCGACAGCTGGGTCGCGGCGATGCCCGCGCCGACCCCGATGCCGGAACGTTTCAGGAAAGTCCGGCGATCCATCGTCGGCAATGCGCGCGACAGCGTATCGGTCAAGCTGGAAGAGAAGCGATTGGGCGAGCGCTGGCCTGACTGGCCCTTGCGAGTCAACAGCATGGTTGTCCCCTCGACGGTTGACGGTTAGATGGTAGTCGTCCGGTAGTATTTCTTGATGTGTTCGGTCAGGCGATAGCCGTCACCCTCCGGTTCCTTCGAAGGGGCGGGAGTGCCCGACATGACAGATTTGGGAGATAGCTTGGCGGCAATGCCTGCCGCTGCAATCAAGCCGACGCCCGCGAAGAAGCTTCGGCGCGCGATTTTGCTTTGCTCTGCCATGGTTGTCTCCTAATGGGATAGGGCAGCAAGTAATCTGGGTTACTTTTTGTTTTTAATTTTTATAATCTTTTTCAACTTAGCACAATTTTTCAAGAATTACATGTTCATTCGACATGTTCATGGAATTAGATGGATTTTTGCCATTTTGTTTCGGCAAGGAGCAGAAGGCCATGATTTTTATGGCATTTCGTTGAAGTGAATCAAGTTGTCGCCTTCTCGTGCGCAAGGGCAAGTGCCGCTGCTGCGCTGCGTCATCGGCTTCATTGCCAGTTCGAGCACATGCCATCGTCGGGTCTTTTCCGCTTGCCGATGAAATCGTTTTTCGGAAACCGGCATGCCAACGAGGGCGCGGACATTGCGCCCGCGCCCTGTGCTGCTCCACAACGCAAATCAAAACCGATAGATCGCCGCCAGTCCGCTCTGCGTCGGCATGCGCGCCTTCGGCACGACCAGCACATTGCCGCCTTTCTTCAGGACTTCTTCCGCTACATCGTCCAGCAGATCGTCGATCTCGGGATGCGCCAGTTCGTCGAACGCGATGCGCGCGGTGGCGGCCTCCATCCGTCCTGGAATATGCCGCTCGGCCTCGACCAGCAGCGTCTCGACCCGGCCATGCACGGCCGCTGCGGCGACGTCGCTCAAATCATCATTGCTCTGTCCTTTCGCACGCGCGTTGTGGAATTGCTCGCCAAGCTGAACCAGATCGGCGGCATAGTCCGGTTCGACGGTCTGCCATGCGCGTGCGCGCAATGCGTCCGCATCGATCGCATCCGCGTTGATTTCGATGCCTTCCTTCATCAGGAACGGATTGTGGCTGACCCTGTGGAATAGCGCGTGGTACTGCGGCAGGGCGGCCAGCATCAGGGGCAGGCCGGAAGGCTTCGAGTAATGCTCGAGAATCGCGCGGTCGACGGCGCGGAAAAACTTTTCCGTTTCTGTATCGATCACATCGGTCTTCGCGCCGCGGCCGGTGTGCACCACCGAGCCGCGGCCGGGAACGGTGCCGTGCACGAGCGTGTCAGGCTGCGCGTCAATCTCGCCCGTCACATCCTGCATGGCCTGCGGCACATCCGCCGACAGCGCCACTTCATCGAGCATGTCGCGGTTGCCTTCGAACAGTTTCACGCCGTCCCGGTTCAATACCAGCACCTGATAGCGATCGGTCGACTGATAGATGCGCAAGAGCGGCTTGAGATGGAAACTGTCGGCCACGATGGCCAGCTCCGGTACCGGCCGTTGCAACTTGAAAACCTCAAAGCGTCCGCTGCCGCCAAATACCGCCAGACCGTCCAGCGCATGGTTCCAGAATTCCGTATTTCTCTCCAGCGCGTGAAACGGTTCCATCATGGCCCGCGTATCCTTGCCCCGGAATTTTTGCTGCAACGACAGTTCCATTTCCTTCAGCAGATTGCCATACCGGATCACATCCTGCGCATTGTCCGGATGCGATCGATGCGTCGGCTGATACAGCGACAGACATGGCGGTTCCTGGTCTGCAAGCAATGCAACCAGTACATCGCCGGGAAGGTGATTCATGCTGTTCTCCTTGTGAAATTCCGTGCGGAAAGCGCGAACGTGCCAGCACGGCATTCACAAGAACAGCCGCCTCCGGTACATTCATGCAGTGCGAGATTGCCGATATGTTTCAGATTGTCGGCAAGCCAGGTTAGAACCAGGCGGAACGGGAATGTTCCTCCTTTCCGGACAAGAGATGGCGACGCACAATGCCTGTCCGGCTGAATGTCCTCGTGAACCGCTTGTCGTTGCCCCTATGCGAATGATGAATTTCCTTGAACTGAAAATTCCGCCGCTTGTCGTCGCATTCATCTTCGCCGTCGGCATGTGGCTGCTGTCGCTGCTCGCGCCGTCGTTCCAGATGATGACTTCAATCCGCGTGGCGCTTGCAGTCGTTCTTGTTCTTGCCGGCATCGGCATTGCCCTGGCCGGGGTGGTGTCATTCAGGCGGGCCAGCACGACCGTCAATCCCGTCAGTCCGGGCGCGGCAACGTCGCTGGTCAGCGCAGGCATCTACGCCTTCACGCGCAATCCGATGTATCTCGGCTTCCTGCTCGGGCTGTCAGGCTGGGCCGTGTACCTGTCGAACGCGGCCGCATTTCTCGCATTGCCCTTCTTCGTGCTTTACCTCAACAGGTTTCAGATCGCACCGGAAGAACGCGCGCTGCAGACGTTGTTCGGTGGCGAATTTTCTGCGTACAGGGGCAGGGTGCGCCGCTGGATATGATGCGAGAGATGCGAGATTCGCCGCCCCTGCTGCATTGCCCTGCATGACTCGCATCACCGCCAAGGAGACAATCGTGTCCAAGCCTGAAGACCATCTTTCTCAGGCCATCCAGCTGGCTCTTGATAACGTGCAAACCCGGAAAGGCCGCCCCTTCGGCGCGGTGCTGGTCAAGGATGGACAGGTTGTCGCCACCGGCGTCAACACGGTGTTGTCCAGCCATGACCCCACGGCGCACGCCGAACTGCAGGCGATTCGCGAGGCGGCCCGCGCACAGGGCAGCCCGCGGCTTGACGGCCACGTCATGTACGCCAGCGGGCATCCATGCCCGATGTGTCTGGCCGCCATGTACCTGGCCGGCATCCGGCAGGTCTGTTACGCCTACTCGAATGAGGACGGCGAGCCGTACGGGCTTTCGACGCGGGAGCTCTATGCCGAACTTGCCAAACCGCTCGCCGCGCAGGCCATGCAGCTTTCCTATCTGCCGCTGCGCCCCGCCGGGCAGGAGCCGTATGAAGCCTGGCGGCAACTCAACACCGCGCCGCTGGCGAATTCTTGAGAGCATGAGGCAACAGGCCGCTCACGCCATGTCGAACGCCTGCATCTCCACTTCAAAAAAGCTTTTCGCCAGATTCGCCACCGCCGCATGGAAGCGCGCTTGCGGATGGCCTGAAATCGCGCTGCACATGTCCAGCACCCACGGCTGCATGTGCGCGGCGAAGAACTGCCGCTGGGTCGCGAGGTTGGCGTGGATCGCATCGTCGGAGGCGATGAGATAGCGCATCACTTCGCATAGCGCGGCGATGTGATCTTCGCTCTCGTTGACCTTGTCATCGCGTCGCAGACCGAGGTTCGCAAGATCAGTGCGCAGCGCCGCGAGCGGCTTTTCCATCAGAAAGCCGGACAGGTAGAAGGAGCCGTAGAGCATGACGTCCGGCTTGCCGACGCCGATGAAGAGCATCTCGTATTCCTCCCGCACCGCGTCCGCGCGGCTGGTCTTGCAGGCGGCAACGAGCTCGGCCCACGCCTGCTCGAGCGCGCTGTCGCCTTGCGCCTCTGCGCTCGCGATCGTGTCCAGCAAGGCTTGCGGCGGCGGCGCGTAGAACAGGGTCGCCAGCAAGCCGTACAAGTCGGCGCGTGCGGTTTCCTCGCCGTGGTCCGGCGCTTCGAACTTCAACGGTTGGGTTGTCGTCATGTCATGCGGTGAGAGTGGCAAATGGTTGGATATCGCGGGGCTGGTGTCCTGAGTTCGAAATTCGCTGCATAAAAGATGACGAGAATCGCACCGATACCGCGTCAAAAATGCTCGCAAGGCCTCGGCCTTGCTGCGCTTTTTCCTTGTCTCGTCGCGATTTCATCACTTTTATTTGCAACGAATTTGAAACTCAGGACACTAGCGCTTGAGATCGAGAATGCTGGTTTCGCGCTTGTTCTCCATCATGTCGATCACGCGGCAGTCGGGGCACATCTTCAGGCGATCGATGTTGCCGGCAAACGCGCCATGCGCGGACAGCTTGCCGACCATGTTCTCGATCATCTGCAGGGTGCCGAACGGCTTGTGGCAGCGGATGCAGTGCCACGGCTGCGCTTCGTTGAGCACCACCGCCTGCCGCGCCCGTTCGGTCAGCAGGAGGCGCGGCGTCAGCGTGATCGCATTTTCCGGGCAGGTCTTTTCGCACAGGCCGCACTGCACGCAATTCTTTTCGATGAAGCGCAGCTGAGGCAGGTTTGGATTGTCGGTCAGCGCCGATTCCGGGCACGCGCCGACGCAGGACATGCACAGCGTGCAGGCCGCCGTATCGACGTGCACCATGCCGTACGGTGCACCGGCGGGCAGCGGAATCTCGTCCTTCTTCTGCGGCGCGAATTTCAGCAGGTGTTCGATCGCGAACTCCAGCGTCGTGCGCTTTTCCTGCGTGACATGGAAGGTGGCGCGCTGCGCCGGCACCTCGCCAGGCTGCAGCGCATGCAGCGCGTTGTCCAGGTCCTGCGGCGTATCGACGCGCAGCAGTTGAACGTGCGAGCCCTGATAACCGAGCGCCGTCAGGATGGTTTGCGCGATCCCGATCTGGCTGCGCAAGGCCGTCACATATTGCGGCGCTTCCTCATCGGTCGTCAGGATCGCGATGTTGGTCGCGCCGAAGCTGACTGCCGCCAGCCACACGTCGATGCCGACCGATGCCGTGTGATGCAGCTCCACCGGAATCACGCGCGCGGGCACGCCCTTGAGTCTGCCGCCGGTTTGCGCCATGCGGCCGAGCTTGCCGATCAGGTCCGCGCCGTGTTCCTGACTGTGCAGCAGCAGCGCGGGCTGCGCGCCGCTGGCCTTCGCATAGGTCGTCAACAGTGTCTTGATGCGCAGGCCGAGGTCGGACGGGCGCGGCCAGGCATAGGTCAGCGCACCGGACGGGCACACCGTGGTGCACGCGCCGCAGCCGACGCACAGGTTGGGATTGACCTTGATGTGATTACCGTCGCCTGTAATCGCGGCAGCCGAGCAGACCTCGATGCAGGCGTTGCAGCCGGTTTGCTCGTTGCGGCTGTGCGCGCAGATCTTTTCCTTGTAGGCGAAGAATTTCGGCTTGCTGAACTGGCCGACCATTTGCAGCAGTTGCAGCGCATCGCCGGTCTGCTTCGCTTCGTTCGCACCCGGCGCGAAATAGCCCTGCGGCGGCTGGTGCAGCGTGATCAGCGGCGCGTCGCACAGGTCGAAGATCAGATCGAATTCGCCCTTGCGCATCGTGTCGTCGCGCGCGAAGTCGATTGCGCCGATCGCGCCGCAGGCTTTCACGCAATCGCGATGCGATGTGCACTTGTCGAGGTCGATCTGGTAGGTCAGGTCGATGGCATTTTCCGGGCAGACCTCGATGCAGGCGTTGCAGCGCGTGCAGACTTCGAGGTCGATCGGGTTGGCCTGCTGCCAGCTCGCCTTGAATGCGCCGAGCCAGCCGTCGATCCTGATCTGTGCGCCCGAGAAGGCCGGGAGCAGGCGATCCTGCACGCCCTCACCGCCGCCGGAAGTCAGCAGCACGCTCACCTCCAGTTGCGCGCCGAGCCGTTCGGCCCAAGGCAATGCGCGCGATGCAGGTCCGATCACCAGCACTTGCCCGCCCGAGTCGTATTCCACGGTCGGCACCGGCTCGGGATCGGGCAGCGCGGCGGCGGCCAGCAGCGCCGCCATTTTCGGCGTGGCCGTCTTCGCCTCCGCGCTCCAGCCGCCGGTTTCGCGGATGTTGACGAAGCGGATCGGCGCGACCGTCTGCTTCTGCGCCGCCAGTTCGGAAAACAGTGCGCGCTCCTGCGTGCAGGCGACCACCACCTGGTCGACGCCTTCCACTGCGTCGAGATACGCGCCGACTTCGCGCCGGCACAGTTGCGTGACCACGTTCAGCGGTCCGGCATCGAGCGCCTTGCCCAGCGCCGTGCCGGATGCGGCATCGAGCGGCATCGTGTGATTGCAGTTGCAAACCTTGAACTGAGTGCTCATCGGGACGATTCTCCGAAGTCGCTTCGATCGGGAGTGGGGGAGGGTGTGGCGGTGTGTGCCTGCATGTCCGGTGCTGCATCCTTGCCGCAATCCGCGGCTGCTTCCGGTTGCATTTCCGGTTGCATATTCGGAGCCGCATCCGCCGGCGCCGATGCGTCCTCGGGTTCTTCCGGCGCGCGCAGCAATGGATTCCCGAACTGCGGGTTCAGCAAGTCTTTCGCATGATTCAGCGCCGCCAGCATTTCCGGCGGGATCGGCGTGAAGCTGTTGTAGTCCTCGATATACACATCGAGGCCATCCATCACGTTGAAATGCGGATCGGCAAACAGCTTCTTCAAGGCGGAGCGCTTGACCTGCTCGTCCACGCCGCGCGCCACGAAAGGCGAGTAGTCCGATTCCGGCGTGAGCCGTGCAACATCCTCGATGGTCGGGACGCGTTGCGGGTCGGCGGACGGAGAAACGACAGGCGCAGTGGCATCGGCATGCTCGCCGGCAACAGGCGGGGCCGCCTCGTCCTCCGTCTTGCGCTTGCTCCAGCGTGCGAAAAAGCTTTCAGCGGCCATGCGCGTCTCCTTCCTGCTTCGCCATTTGCTCGACTGCAGCGCCGCCTTCGAAGGACGGCTTCCTCCGCTTTCCCTTCGGTTCCGGACGGTAATGTTCGGCGATGAATTCGGCCATGCGCTGCACGATCACCTCGGCAGCCGGCAGCGTCTCGACCTGTTCGCCGCCATCCATCAGACGCGCGGCCTCGTTGTAGGACAGGGTCACCCGCTTCGGCACGGCGACTTCGACGCCGTCGATGTTTTCCATTCGACACATGACGAACCAGCAGGGCACCGGGGAATCGATGTTGAGGAAATAGCCTTCCGCCTCGTCGCGGTACAGCTTGATTGCGAATCCGGGAAACAGCCAGCGCGTATCGGCGGGATCATCGCGCAGACAGCGTGCGGCATCGCCGGGCAACAAGGCGTCGCCCATGAGGATGTCGACCGGCTTCCATTGATGCGGCTGCCAACGGTTGTGGAGCAGCGTGCGCTGCATCACCACCGCGACGTTGAGGGCTTCTGTCTCCATGCTCTCCCGGCGCTGTCGTCGCGCCTATAGTCATAGTGATTGGCGCATGCCTCGTCATACTGCGCCAAAATTTCAATGTTTGCCAGCCCGGTCAAACATGCTGCGGGATCATTTCATCCCGCGGTGCATCAATCGTTCTTCACGACAATGGTCGGGAACTTGCTCGACATGTCTTTCGCCTTTTCCGCCACCTTGACCGCGATCTTCCGCGCGATTTCCTTGTAGATCTTCGCCACCGGGCCATCCGGGTCGGCCACCACGGTCGGCTTGCCGGAATCGGTCTGTTCGCGGATCGACATCGTGAGCGGCAATGCACCGAGGAAATCGACGTCGTAATCGGCGCACATCTTCTCGCCGCCGCCCTGACCGAAGATCGGTTCGGCGTGGCCGCAGTTGGAGCAGATATGCACGCTCATGTTTTCCACCACGCCGAGGATCGGGATGCCGACCTTCTCGAACATCTTCAGGCCCTTGCGCGCATCCAGCAGCGCGATGTCCTGCGGTGTGGTGACGATCACCGCGCCGGTCACCGGCACCTTCTGCGACAGCGTCAGCTGCACGTCGCCGGTGCCGGGCGGCATGTCCACGAGCAGGTAATCGAGGTCGCGCCAGTTGGTCTGCTCCAGCAACTGCTGCAAGGCTTGCGTCACGATCGGGCCGCGCCACACCATCGGTTCGTCGGGATCGATCATGAAGCCGATGGAGGACACTTGCAGGCCGTGGTTCTCCAGCGGCTCCATGGTCTTGCCGTCCACCGTTTCCGGGCGGCCGGAAATGCCCATCATCATCGGCTGCGAGGGGCCGTAGATGTCGGCGTCGAGGATGCCGACCTGCGCGCCTTCCGCCGCCAGCGCCAGCGCGAGGTTGACGGCGGTGGTGGACTTGCCGACGCCGCCCTTGCCGGAAGCCACCGCGATGATGTTCTTCACGTTCGGCAACAGCTTGACGCCACGCTGCGCGGTATGCGCGATGATCTTCGAATAGACGTTGACGCTGACATTGCCCGCGCCTTCCACGCCGCGCACCGCCGTAATCGCGGCCTTGCGGATGCCATCGATCTGGCTTTTCGCGGGATAGCCGAGTTCGACGTCGAACACGACGTCATTGCCGTCGAGCCGGATATTCTTCACGGAACGGGACGTGTTGAGATCTTTCCCGGTGTTGGGGTCGATCACGTGTGACAGTGCCGCCTTGACGGCTTCAATCGAAATGCTCATTGGGTCCTCATTGACTCTGCTGATACGGGTCAACCAAGTCTAAACCAAGTTGTGGGCAACGGCTTGTCATTCGCACATGCTGGCACATGCTGCACTGAACAAGGCAAGTTGTCATATTTACATGAATGCCGATTCGTCGAAAAATCCGCCCGCTTGTTTACACTTGTATCAAGGGTTTGCAGGAATGCGCCCGCATCATGTCGCGCAAGCGGCATGCGCGGCTTACAATGCATTCAAACAATGGCTGCATCGACATGACCGAGAAAGTAATTCCCCTCGCCGACCATCGCTACCTGAACCGGGTGCCGGCCGTGCCAACCGAACTCGAAGCGCCGACGGGCTCCGTCGCGGATCGCTTCGCGCGTCCGCTGCACGACTTGCGCATTTCCGTCACCGACCGCTGCAACTTCCGCTGCGTGTACTGCATGCCGAAGGAGGTGTTCGACAGCAGCTATCAATTCCTGCCGCAATCCTCGCTGCTCTCCTTCGAGGAGATCACGCGCGTCGCCAGTCTCGCGGTCGCGCACGGCGTGGAAAAGCTGCGCCTGACCGGCGGCGAGCCGCTGCTGCGCAAGCACGTCGAAACCCTGATCGCCGAATTGAGCGCGCTGCGCACGCCCGCCGGCCGCGAACTGGACCTGACCCTGACCACCAACGGCTCGCTGCTGGCGAAAAAGGCGCAGGCATTGAAGGACGCCGGTCTGAAGCGCGTCACGGTATCGCTCGACGCCCTGAGCGACGAGGTGTTCAAGCGCATGAACGATGTCGACTTCTCGGTCGAGGAAGTGCTGCACGGCATCGAGGTCGCGCACCAGGCTGGCTTGGGGCCGATCAAGATCAACATGGTCGTCAAGCGCGGCTGGAACGAGCAGGAAATCGTGCCGATGGCGCGCTACTTCAAGGACACACCCTTCATCCTGCGCTTCATCGAATACATGGACGTCGGCTCATCCAACGGCTGGCGCATGGACGAGGTGGTGCCGTCGGCGGACGTGGTGCGGCGCATCGACGCGGCCATGCCGCTGGAAAAGATCGCGGCCAATGCAGTCGGCGAAACCGCCGAGCGCTGGCGCTATCGCGACGGCGCGGGCGAAGTCGGCGTGATCTCCAGCGTGACGCAAGCCTTCTGCCACAGCTGCAACCGCGCGCGCCTGTCGACCGAAGGCAAGCTGTATACCTGCCTGTTCGCGACCGGCGGGCATGACTTGCGCGCCTTGCTGCGCGGCGGCCGCACGGACGAGGAAATCTCCACCGTGCTGGCGCACATCTGGCGCGCGCGCGAGGATCGCTATTCGGCTTTGCGCACGAGCAATACTGAGGGACTGGATGCGCCGGTGCGGAAGGTGGAGATGTCGTATATCGGGGGGTGAGCGCGTTGCCGCATACCAGTAGTAGGGCGGGTCCCACCCGCCAACGGCAAGGAGAAGGCGGGTGGGACCCGCCCTACATTTCGTGGCGTAGCGAGAAATCCTGGGCGCATGCGGCTGCGTTGAAGGTTGAGGTTCGGAAGGACAGGGCAAGGGAATTGCGTAGAATTTCCTCATCACATGAACAACCCATCATTCGCCTGATCAATGACCATCGACACCACTCAAATCACGGGCCTCATCCTCGCCGGCGGCCGCGGCTCGCGCATGGGACATGTGGACAAGGGCTTGCAGCAGTTTCGCGGCGCGCCGATGGTGTTGCACGTGATCATGCGTCTGTCGCCGCAGGTGGGCACGCTGATGATCAACGCCAACCAGAACATCGGACCGTATGAAGGCTTCGGCCTGCCGGTGTGGCCGGATCAGCTGGGTGGCTTCGAAGGGCCGCTGGCCGGCTTGCAGACCGGGCTGGCGCATTGCGAAACGGATTATCTGGTGACCGCGCCCTGCGATTCGCCTTTCCTGCCGACCGATCTGGTCGCGCGCCTGCGCGAAGCCTTGCTGGCGCAGGATGCCGATGTGGCGGTGGCGGTCACGGGCGAAGGCGCAACGCGCCAGCCGCATCCGGTGTTCTGCCTGCTGAAGGCGGCGCTGCTGCCGCACCTCTCCGCGTATCTGCAGGATGGCGGGCGCAAGGTCGATGCGTGGTACCGCTCGCTGAAGGTGGCCGAAGTGCATTTCGCCGACGAGGCAGAATTTCGCAACATCAACACGCTGGAAGAGCTGCGACGCTTCGAGACAAACTGAACCCACCTGAAAGCACATACACGATGCCCGACACCACTCTCTCCGACGTCGTCAGCTGCTTGGCCGGATACGACCCCAATGCGCTGCCGGTGGCGCAGGCGCAGCAGATCATCCGCGACTTCGTGATGCCGGTGCAGGCGGTCGAGAAGCTGGCGTTGCGCAGCGCGCTGGGGCGCGTGTTGGCGGAAGACATCGTGTCGGCCATCAATGTGCCGGCGCATGACAATTCGGCGATGGATGGCTATGCGGTGCGCGGAAGCGAGCTGGCAGACACGCCGGTGACGCTGCACATCATCGGCACCGCGTTTGCCGGCACCGCTTTCGATGGTGCGGTCGGTGCCGGGCAATGCGTGCGCATCATGACCGGCGCGATCATGCCCGCCGCTTGCGACACGGTGGTGCCGCAGGAGTTCACGCAGGCCGGTACCGACACGACGGTCACGATTCCGCCAGACATGGTGCGCACCGGCGACAACCGGCGATTGAAAGGCGAGGATTTGCAGGCGGGAACGCCGGCACTGTTGCGCGGCAGAATCCTGCGTCCGGCCGATCTCGGCCTGCTGGCATCGCTGGGCGTGGCCGAAGTGCCGGTGCAGCGTCGTCTGCGCGTGGCCTTCTTTTCGACCGGCGATGAGCTGCGTTCCGTTGGTGAGCCGCTCGATGCGGGTTGCGTGTACGACAGCAACCGCTACACGCTGTACGGCATGCTGTCGCGCCTCGGCTGCGAGATGCTCGACATGGGCGTGGTCAGGGATGATCCGGCGGCGCTGGAAGCGGCCTTCCGCTCCGCCTGCGAAAACGCAGACGCCGTCATCACTTCCGGCGGTGTGTCGGTCGGCGAGGCCGATTACACCAAGCGCATCATGGCGCAGCTCGGCGATGTGACCTTCTGGAAAATCGGCATGCGACCCGGCCGGCCGATGGCGTTCGGCAAGATTTCCTCCAATGGTAAAAGCGCCTACCTGTTCGGTCTGCCCGGCAACCCGGTTGCGGTCATGGTCACTTTCTATTTCTTCGCGCGCGATGCGTTGCTGCGCATGATGGGGGCCGACTGTGCGCCGCTGCCGCTGATGCGCGCGACTTCCGTTTCGGCAATCCGCAAGAAGCCCGGCCGCACCGAGTATCAGCGCGGCATCCTGTCGCGCGACGAAGGCGGCCGGCAGCAGGTGCGCATCACCGGTTCGCAGGGCTCGGGCATCCTGCGCTCGATGTCGGAAGCCAATTGCATGGTGGTGCTGCATCACGAGCAGGGCAGCGTCAATGCTGGCGACGAAGTCGATGTGCTGTTGTTCGATGGTCTGATCTGAACGGTGCCTGCGGCCTGTAACGTTTGGTCGCACATAAGCTGTTTTCTTGCGGAACGGCGCACAGGCCGTCCTTGTCCAATGTCTGCTGAATGCGGGTGCGCCGCGGCATGAATTCGTCATGCATTCCGCCATGCGTTCCGGCAATTTCCACGGGGACGGGACAAGATGATGATCAAGGCGGACCAGGACCGGATCTTCGAGCTCGACAGCGATGACGCCGCCATGGCGGAACTGGCCGCGTCCCTCGGCGATTTTCCCGATTTGCCGGAAGATGCCTTGGCGATCATTCCGCTGCGCTATCTCGTGCTGTTTCCCGGCATGATCGTGCCGATCAGCGTCGGACGCGAAAAATCGATTGCCGCCGCGCAGCAGTCGGTGCGCTCCAAACACCAGATCGGCCTGATCCTGCAGCACGACTCCGAAGTCGAAGCGCCGACGCCCGAGCAGCTCTATCGCGTCGGCACCGCCGCCAACATCCTGCGCTACATCACCTCGCAGGAAGGCGGGCACTACGTCGTGTGCCAGGGGCAGCAACGCTTCCGCACGATTGAATTTCTCGACGGCTACCCATTCCACGTCGCCCGCGTCGAGCTGCTGGAAGAGCCGGACGAGCAGGGCGCGGACATCCAGGCGCGGCTGGTGCAGCTCAAGGAGCGTGCGGCACAGGTCATCGATCTGCTGCCGCAGGCGCCGGCGGAATTGGCGACGGCCACGCAGAACATGAGTTCGGCCTCGGCGCTGGCCGATTTCGTGGCCGGCCTGCTCGACCTGCCGGTGGAGCAGAAGCAGGAAATCCTCGCCACTCCCGATCTGCGGCCGCGCCTCGACAAGGTGCTGGAAGTGCTGGCCGACCGCATCGAGGTGCTGCGCATCTCGAACGAGATCAACGAGCAGACCAAGGAGCGCATCGACGACCGTCAGCGCGAATTCCTGTTGCGCGAGCAGCTGAAGACGATACAGAAGGAGCTGGGCGAAACCGACGGCGAGAATGCCGAGCTGGAGGAACTGGCGGAGGCGGTTGCGAGGGCGAAGATGCCGGAGGAAGTCGAGGCGCACGCGAGGAAGGAGCTGCAGCGCCTTGCGCGCATGTCCGAAGCCGCCGCCGAATACTCGATGCTGTGCACCTGGCTCGAATGCCTGAGCGAACTGCCGTGGTCGGCCGTCACCGAAGAGCGCATCGACATCGCAGAGGCGCGTCGCATCCTCGACGAAGACCATTTCGGACTGCACAAGGTCAAGCGGCGCATTCTCGAATATCTGGCGGTGCGCAAGCTCAATCCGCACGGCAAGAGCCCTATCCTGTGCTTCGCCGGTCCGCCCGGCGTCGGCAAGACCTCGCTCGGCCAGAGCATCGCGCGCGCCACCGGCCGCAAGTTCGCGCGCATCAGCCTGGGCGGCGTGCACGACGAAGCCGAGATACGCGGCCATCGCCGCACCTATGTCGGCGCATTGCCGGGAAACATCATCCAGGCGATCCGCAAGGTGGGCACGCGCAACTGCGTGCTGATGCTGGACGAACTCGACAAGCTCGGTGCCGGCGTGCATGGCGATCCGTCTTCCGCGCTGCTGGAAGTGCTCGACCCGGAGCAGAACTCGACCTTCCGCGACAATTATCTCGGCGTGCCCTTCGACCTGTCGAAAGTGATGTTCATCGGCACCGCCAACATGCTCGACACCGTGCCGCCGCCGCTGCAGGACCGCATGGAAGTGCTGCGCCTGCCCGGCTACACCGAAGACGAGAAGGCGCAGATCGCGGCGCGCTACCTGATCCGGCGCCAGCTCGAAGCCAGCGGCCTGATATCGAGACAAGACGTGGAACAAGGCCCGGAGCAAGGCGTGCCGCAATGCGAACTCACGCCCGACGCGGTGCGCGCCATCATCCGCGACTACACGCGCGAAGCCGGCGTGCGCAACCTGGAGCGCGAAATCGGCAATGTGTTCCGGCATGCCGCCATGCGCGTGGCCGAGGGGGAAAAGGAGCAGATGCGCATCGACGCCGCCGCGCTGGCGGACATTCTCGGGCCGAAGAAATTCGAGAGCGAACTGGCGATGCGCACCAGCCTGCCGGGCGTCGCCACCGGCCTCGCCTGGACCCCGGCCGGCGGCGACATCCTGTTCATCGAAGCCAGCCGCACACCGGGCCGCAGCAAGCTGATCCTGACCGGCCAGCTGGGCGAGGTGATGAAGGAAAGCGCGCAGGCCGCATTGACGCTGGTGAAGGCGCATTGCGACGCACTGCGCATCCCGTGCGAACAGTTCGACAAGAACGACATTCATGTCCACGTCCCGGCCGGCGCGTTGCCGAAGGATGGTCCGAGTGCCGGCGTCGCGATTTACGTCGCGCTGGTGTCGCTGCTGACGGCCCGCGCGGTGCGCAGCGACAGCGCGATGACGGGCGAGATCAGCCTGCGCGGGCTGGTGCTGCCGATCGGCGGCGTCAAGGAAAAGGTGCTGGCGGCATTGCAGTCCGGCATCAAGCGGGTATTGCTGCCCGCGCGCAACCGCAGGGAATTCGACGAGATTCCGGAAGAGGCGCGCCGCGAACTGGAATTCATCTGGCTGGAAACAGTGGACGATGCGGTGCGGGAAGCGATCGGTGGGGCGATCAGCGGCTCGCCTGAATTGATGCAGTGAATTGGCGTAGAGAGGTGAAGTATGCGCAAGGAACTCGAACTCATCCGGAATGTTCTCGTTGCCGCCACCGAGCGCACCGAGCGCACCGAGCGCACCGAGCGCACCGAGCGCAACGAGCGCAACGAACTCGACGCTCCCGTGTCACCCCCGAAGCCGAATGCGTTTTTCAGCTTTCATTACTCCCGCACTGAATTCACACCGCGCGGCGCCGGCGTGCATGTGAAGCGGACCAGCACGCGCTTCGAGGATGGACGGCTCACGTCGGAAGAGCTGGAAGGCACGCTGGGCCGCGATGCGTACGACGACATGGTGGTCGAGGCGCAGCGGCAGTTTGCGCGACAGATGGTCGAGGCGATGCGGCTGTTCTACCTGCCGTTTGGGGGCGCGCGGCGGCGCGACGACGAGTAGTGCGCGATTCTTCTATGCGAATAAAAACGAGCGCGGCAAAAACGCCGGTCACCCGAGCGCGATGCGTATCTCCCTGGGCAGGCGGGCATTGACCAGCGGCTCGTACATGATGCGCTGCTGCAGCAGCGCGACGCGCCTGTACTTGCCGAACAATGCGGTCAGCGCATCGACCGCGAGTTGCACCGATAGGTGCTGCGCCACGCACATGTGCATGCCCGCGCCGAAGCTGAGGTGGTCGCCGTTGTTGGGCCGCTCGGCATCGTACCGTTCAGGATGGTCAAACTTCGCCGGATCGCGGTTCGCCGCCGCCAGCACCAGCAATACCGTTTCGCCTTTCGCGAGCGTCATCCCGTTCAGCGTCATGTCCGCGGCCAGCACGCGGCGCGTGTTGTGGATCGGCGGATCGAAGCGCAGGGATTCGATGACGGCCTTGTGAAGCGTGTCGGCGGTGGCGTGCGCCGGCGGATGCGCGAGCGTCTGCAGCAAGGCATTGCCGAGCAGTCCGCGTCCGGCGTCGCAGCTCTGGATCAGGAGGCCGATCAGGTTGCCCGCGTAAATGTCGAGCCGGGTCTGCCGTTCCTGCGGCTCGCCGCCGTCGATCAGCGTGGCCAGCGCAGGCATGCGCAGCATGTGTTGCTCGACCAGCGGACAGACCTCGGCTACGGCGGCATTGAGTTCCTGCACCTGTTGTTCGGTCTTGGCGGGCAGCATGATCTTCGTCAGCGGAGCGACCTGCGGCAGGATGCGGGCGATGTCCCGGCGGGAAAAGCCGAAGCCGCTCAGGACGGCCAGGGCCGGCAGTTTCTTGCCCACCGCACCGACCCAGTCGAGCTCGCGTGCCGTCGATGCGTCCGCTTCTTCAAGCAGTCCGTGCAGCAGCGCGCCGGCATCGACCGGCGTCAGCGCCTGATACAGGTGCATCGCCGCCTGCCGCAGCGACGCATGCAGTGGCGGGTTGGCAAGGCGGACCAGATTGTCCGCGAGTGTCGCGGCGCGTGCGCTCATCGGATGCGCCATCGTGTTGCCCGGGCGCGGTATGTCGGCGCGCGTGCTGTCCAGCACGCGCTTGCACGCATCGTATGCGTACAGCGCCAGGATGCCGTTGCGTTCGTCGCGGAAAACCGGTTGCGTCGCCAGCATTTCCGCATAGATCGCATACGGGTCTTGCACTTCGGATTGCAGGAACAGGGTATGCGTCATGTGCGCTCCTCGGCGTGTCTCGCTGCTGCGGGAAATCGCTGCGGCGCCTGGCGGCGCTCGAACATGCCGTAGTCGCGCACGACTTCGCCGCACATGGCCTGCGGCGCGCTCGGCCGCCACGAGAGGGCTTCCGCATTGCTGCCGAAATCGCGCAGCAGGATGCGCTTGCCGGGCGTCGTCAGGCTTTCATACCGTTTTCCCGTGTCGGTCTGAAAATCGTCCGCGCCGTCGCACATGCCGACCAGCGGCAGCACGCTGTCCGCGCAATCGCCGATGCGCGCGACGCGGATGCGGTAGTCGCTGAAAATCGATTGCCGCCCCTCGGACTGCGCCGCGTGATGCTCGCCGTGGCCGCGCCATTGCACCAGCGCGGCTTCGTCACGCCAGCGCGACAGCGACA